>NZ_JBYSYE010000055.1:0-24429 GCF_058782925.1 Pseudomonas sp. FW305-E2
CTTCCAGGGGGCGCTGGGGGGGGCGATCGGCCCTTGGCTGAAGGGGGTTGGCGGGCCGTATACAGAGGTCAATCCTGACACTGGCACCACCGAAACCTACATCGGCGACCCCAATATCACCGAAGCGGTAACCGGTAGCCCCTTCAATACCAACTTCGTGCGCATCGAAGGGCCCGCGGGCGCCATTCAGACCAACACGTTCACAGTGTCTGGCAAGGTGCTGGACCCGCGAGCACAAACCCCAGTCACGCTGGAGCGCGCCACCTACTCGCGCAACGGCAGCGGTACCCGCGTGGAAGTGTTCGCCAAGGCCCCGAGTGAGGCCAGCCTGTGTATGCGCAATGGCCTGGCACTGATCGGCACCCCGCCTTCGCCTTGTCAGTTCACCCTGACTTCGGACAACAACGGTTTGTTCTTCAGCCAGCAGTTCAACCAGTCGGTGCCGCCAGAGGTGGTGGTTGTCACCGCCAGCAACGCAGTCGGCGGCACCCAGCCGACTGCGCTCTCGAGCAAGCTCAGCGACGTGGTCAAAGTCAGCACCGCACGCTACGACTGGGCCAACAAACGTCTGTTGATCGAGGCCAGTTCCAGCGACGAAGTAGCGGTCCCCGACCTGCTCGCCCAGGGCTACGGCCGCCTGTCGAAATCGGGCACACTGCAAAGCATCACGGTCAACGACCTGGCGCAACCGCCCGCCACCGTTACGGTCAAGTCTGCCCGCGGCGGTAGTGATGTAGAGCCAGTGATCGTGGTCGGCAACGCCCCGGTCGAGGCCGCCAACCAGCCACCGCTCGCCCAGGCCGATGTCGGCAGCACCAGTGTCGGTGTACCGATCACACTTAACCTGCTGCTGAACGACAGCGACCCGGATGGCAACGTGCCGCTGACCATCAGCGACCTGACCCAACCCGGGACCGGCCTTGGCGGCGTCGTGATGAATGGCACCACCTCGGTTACCTACACGCCGCCGACCGGGGCCACACAACCGCTGGTAGCCAACTTCAGCTACCGGGCGGTGGATGCCAAGGGGCTGAAATCGGAACCGGCCACGGTCACGATCAACGTCGCACCTAACCAGGCACCGACTGCCAACCCGGAAACCGTCGCCACCTTGGGCGTGCCATTGACCATCAACGTACTGGCCAACGACACCGACCCAGAAGGCAACGTACCGCTGAGCGTGACCAACATCACCCAGCCGGCCACCGGCCGTGGCACGGTCAGCACCGACGGCACAACCGTCACCTATACCCCACCGGCCACTGTAACCACAGCCTTCACCACCACCTTCACCTACCAGGCACGTGACTCGCTGGGGGGGCTGTCCACCCCAGGTACGGTCACCGTCAACGTGTCGCCTCGGCCTGCCGCTGAAACCTTCGCCGTCACGGCAGCCACGGTCACGGCGCGCTCCAACAACCGTTACAACTGGGACATCAGTGGCACCTCGTCGGTGACCACCGGCAATACCGTAACCGTGCGGGTAACCACGACTACCGGCGTCCAGACCTTGGGTACGGCCACGGTAGCGCTGACCGGCCGCTGGCGCCTGGCGGTGAGCAATAGCACCACGATCATCCCGACTGCGGCACCGACGGCGACGATCACCACCAGCCAAGGCACCACGCGCACCGTCAACGTAGTCGTGCAGTAAAAGCCGGAGGCTTCGATGAAACGGCTGTACTCCCTGTTGCTCTGCCTGGCCCTGACGGGCCAGGCCTGCTGGGCAGAGGACCTGATGGACAATGCCGACCTCGCACCCGGCAACGACCTCGGTGAACCCGTGATCATCCGCCTGCTGCCGGCCGGTACCGGCCAGGTTGCGGTGATCGAGCAGCAAGGGTCAGGCAACCGCGCCGCCCTCGACCAGAACGGTCAGGCCCTGCTCGGCCGTATCGTCCAGTCCGGCGGTGCCCAGGAAGCGTACATCTTGCAGGAAGGCAGTGACCTGATGGCCATCATCCGCCAACAGGGAAATGGCAACAGCGCGTCGATTCGCCAGAGTGGCAGCAGCAACAACGCTGCCATCGAGCAGATCGGCAACGACAACAGCGCCAGCATCGTGCAGTCCGGCTCGGGGCTCAACAGCTCCGTGACCCAGGCTGGCAATGGCCAGCATGTTCAGATCACCCAATACCGATAGACCTGGAGGCACCACCATGTACAAGCTCGCTCCGTTAAGTGCCGCTATCGTCCTGGCCCTCGCAGGTCAGGCCATGGCAGCTGACAGCACCTCGTCCCAGACCCAGGACGGCAAGGAAAACATCGCCGAAGTCTCTCAGACCCAGGCATCCTTCGCCTCGGCCACCCAGAACCAGACTGGCAAGGGCCACAACCACCTCGCCGTGCAGACCGAAAGCACCAGCGATATTCAGCAGAGCGCCACCGGCCAGTACAACGCCGGCTACGCTGAGCAACTGTTCGAGAACGGCAGCCAGATTACCCAGCACGCCGGAGGCAGCTACAACGATGCCTTCGCCAGCCAGTCGATAGGGTCGAACAACGAATCGCTGCAAACCCAACAAGGCGTCGGCAATAAATCCACCGTGTGGCAGGACAGCCAGGAAGGCAGCAAAGCCACCAGCTGGCAATCCGGCCAGCGCAACGAGGCGTTCATCGAGCAGACCTTCGGTGGCAGCAACAACCGCAGCACCGTCAACCAGACCGGCCAGGACAACTACGCCACCGCCGAGCACCTGAACCATATCGATGGCGATATCCAGGTCTATCAGGATGGCCACGACAACTGGGCCTATGGCGACCAGCGTGAAGGCACGGGTGGCACCATTGCCATTGGCCAGTACGGGGGCGGCAACTCCGTGGAAGTGTGGCAGGACACACAGATCGGTAGCCAGGCCTCCGTGGTCCAGACCGGCCAGTCGAACGAAGGCTATATCGACCAGAGCTTCGGCGTCAGCAACAAGGTCAGCCTGTCGCAGCAAGGCAATGCCAACGCCAGTTGGTCGGACCAGTTCGAGACCAACAACTCGACCACCACCATTACCCAAACCGGCAACAACAACCTGCATTTCACCTATCAGAATGGTGAGAACCTCAACCTGACCATCAACACCCAAGGCAATGGCAACAGCATCACCGCCAGTAACTGGAAAGGCGCCAAGATGGGTGGCCAGTTCGGCACCAACCAGAACGCTACCATCAACCAGACGGGCAATGGCAACGGCGTCAATCTGACCCAGAAGGGCGCTGACCAGCAGGCCACGCTGAGCCAGACGGGTACAGGCAACCAGATGTCGACCAAGCAGGATGACGTCAGCAACGAGCTGTACTTCGAACAGAACGGCACTGACAACATTCTGATCGCCGACCAGCGTGGTACCGACAACTATGCCTACGGCAGCAGCCAGGGCACCGGCAACACCATCACGCTCGACCAGTCCGGCTATAGCAACCAGAGCTACACCAACCAACTCTACGGAAGCGGAAACGAAGCCACCATCAAACAGACCGACAGCATCAACGTCGCCTACGTGACCCAGGGAGGCCAAAGCAACAAGGCGTTCGTCGACCAAAGTGGTGTCGCCCAATCCGCCACCATCACCCAGCTGGGCAGCGCGAACCTGGCCACTGTGACCCAGCAGTAAACCGCTCCCCCTTGAACCGCGGTGCTTCTCTCCCTGGTGCCGCGGTTCCTTTTTCTGTTATCCCGCCCTCTGCAATCGTTCGATCCGGCCGGCGTGTGCAATCCCTTGACGTGTATCTGTCGGGTACAATGGCAAACCGCTCGAAGATGTGCAGCCGCATGATCCAGTCCGACCTCGACCTGTTCGGCCCCCAGCCGCAACGCCTGGCCAGCCACACTGTGCTGCTGCCCGGCTTCGCCCTGGCCGAAACCGAGGCGCTGCTCGATGCCCTGCGTCCGGTGCTGCGTGCTGCGCCGTTCCGGCACATGTACACCCCAGGAGGCCTGCGCATGGCAGTGGGCCTGACCAACTGCGGTACGCTGGGGTGGGTGAGTGATCACCATGGCTACCGGTACAGCCCCAGCGACCCACTCAGTGGCCAGCCCTGGCCCGCCCTGCCCCCGGTTCTGCTCGCCTTGGCCTCCCGCGCGGCAGCCATGGCCGGGTTTGACGGGTTCGTGCCGGATGCCTGCCTGGTCAACCATTACCTGCCAGGCACACGCCTGAGTCTGCACCAGGACCGCGACGAGCAGGATTTCGGCCAGCCGATCGTGTCGGTGTCGCTGGGCTTACCGGCGGTGTTCCTGTTCGGCGGCCTGCAGCGTGCCGACAAGGCTCAGCGCATTGCGCTGAGCCACGGCGATGTGCTCGTCTGGGGCGGCGAAGACCGCTTGCGCTTCCACGGCGTGCTACCGATCAAACCTGGTGTGCATCCGCGCCTGGGCGAACGGCGGATCAACCTGACCTTGCGCAAGGCGGGTGCCTGAACAGGGGCCGTCATCTGCCACCCCGCGCAAAACAAGATGAACGCACATGAAACACATTGAACATCTTGGCCAGGCAAGCTTCGAATGATAAGCCGCCTTTCTTTTGTCTGGAGCCTGCCATGCCCAACACGCCTGGTTCTTCGAGCCGTTGCAACGGAGCCATGTACCGATGAAGATGCCTGGCCGCGCACCCAATGCTTCGCTGCAGCTCGATTACGTACGCGACACCCTGTTCGGCCCGGTGGCGCAACGGGTGGAATGCCAATGCCAACTCGCCGCCCTCAACCTGCAGGGTCGCCCAGGGCTGCGCCTGCACGTTTGCCCCCCACTGCCTGACAAGATCGACCGAGCTCACAGTGTGGCCTTCGTCTGGGATGGGCGGAGTTACCACGGCGTGGTTCGCGAGAAGGGAAAGTGCGGCGACGGTGGCCTGAACCTGCTGTTGGAACTGCAATAAGCCGATCAACGGCGGCCATCCAGGCTGAACTGGCTAAGAGCCGCGTGTCTCCATAGCAAAAGGGCTTTTGCCTACCGGAGAACGCTATGAACAGTCCGTTATTCAAGCTCTTCACCCACCCCGCCGACGCCTGGCTGGACATCCGCCGGGCCGAGGAAGACAACCCACAGCAATACCTGCCACGCCTGCTAGCCCTGGCGCTGATACCCGCCGTGTGCCTCTTCGTCGGCACTACGACCTTCGGCTGGAGCTTGGCGGCCGAGGAGCGGGTACGCCTTAGCATCGGCAGCGCCGCGCAATTGGCAGGCCTGCTGTATACCACCACTGTGATAGGTGTGATGCTGATGGGCGTGATGATCCGCTGGATGTCACGAGGGTTCAATACACAGCCCAGCCTGAACCAATGCATCGGTTTTGCCGCCTATTGCGCTACGCCTTGGTTCTTTGCCGGAGTGGTTGGTCTGATGCCAATTCGTTGGCTCGCCTTTGCCGCGCTGATGGCTGCCTCTGTGTATGCCAGCGTGTTGCTATATGGCGGGTTGCAGACCTTCATGCGGCTGAAGAAAGAGCAGGCGTTATTGTTTGCAACGTGCGTTTGGGGGGTAGGATTGCTGCTGCTGGTGACCATCCTGGTGGCAATGATCCTGTTCTGGTTCAACGGCCTGATGCCGGAATACGTACGCCCGGCCAGCCTGGACTGACCGGGGCACGACAGGCGCGTTCAGGCGATCGCCTTGAGTGGCGCCGGGTGGTTGTCACGCAGCGCATGCAGCTGGTCCACCAGGTTGACCAGGTCACGGCAACTGTTGAGGTTTTGCAGCGCGACCCCGCTGAGGGTCACGCCCTGATCGAGATCCTGGCCCTGACCCAGGCGGATGGTCAGGTGGGCGCCGTCCGGGCAGCTGACTTCACAGCGGTCTGGCAAGCAGGCCTGCTCGATCAGTTGCCGCATTTCTAGTATCGAAACGCCTATCAACGACATGGTACGACCCTCTCTGTGGGATGGCCTGTTGTTTGGGAGTACGCCTTTGTCGGGCGGGGCGCCAATTGATATTGCGCATGCTCGGCCAGCTGTCCATGCGCCCGGGCAATGAGCTTGCGGGGGATCCTTTAGCACCTTAGTGGAAGATTCTCCGCGTGGGCCGAGTGTTCGACTGCATTAGCAGACTTGACGACGAGTGGTTCTGGTCAGCAACGCGATGACCAATGTGCAGCCGGGTGGCCGTGGGAAGATGGCCTGCCAGCGACAGGGCCGGGACAGGCCACACGATCAGCAGGATCAGTGCGCGGCACCTCCCCTCCCATCCTGCATCTGCCCAAACCGCCCAGCATGGAAATCATCGAACGACTCGGCAATCTCCGCCTGGCTGTTCATCACGAACGGGCCGTAGCCGACGATCGGCTCATCGATTGGCTCACCGCTGAGCAGCAGCACACTTGCGTTGTCCAGCGCCTCGACAGCTACGTCTACACCCTCCCGGTCGAGCAGCACCAGGCTCGACGGGCCTGCTTCGCGCTCGCTATTGATTCGAACGTTACCACGCAACACCACCAGCGCCGCATTGCGACCGGCAGCAACCGGCAACTGCAAGGCCGCGCCGGCGTTGAGCCGCAAATCCCACACGTCCATCGTGGTGAAGGTTCTGGCCGGCCCGTGGTGGCCATGGTAGTCACCGGCAATCACGCGCAAGCGCCCGGCATCACCGTCAAGCGCTACCACCGGAATGTCGCCGGCCAGCAGCGTCTGGTAGCCAGCCGCTGCACGCTTGTTCCGCGCCGGCAAGTTCACCCACAGCTGGACCATTTCCAGGGTGCCGCCACTGCGTGCAAATTCCGGGGAATGAAACTCTTCATGAATGATCCCGTTGGCAGCCGTCATCCACTGCACGTCACCTGGGCCGATCAAGCCGCCAGCACCGGTTGAATCACGGTGCTCCAGTTCACCTTGGTAGACGATGGTCACGGTCTCGAAGCCGCGATGCGGATGCTGGCCTACGCCGCGTCGTGCTTGGGTCGGGGCGAAATCGTGCGGGCCGGCGTAATCCAGCAGCAGGAACGGGCTGATCCGGCTGGCCAGGTTGTCGTAGGTGAACAGGCTGCGCACCGGGAAACCATCCCCCACCCAATGGGCGTGAGGGCTGCGGTGAATACCCAGAATCTTTTTCATGAGAAGGCTCCTCTCTTGGCTGAGATAACCTTATCAATGATGCCAATCACGCGGTAGCTGGCTAAAATGGCATGCATCGTCCCACGTGCGGAACAATCAACCCTGCAAGAAATCGAGCACCTGCTCCGCCGCCATGGCCGGGTCTTCCTGCATGAAACAGTGCCCACCAGGAACTTGCCGTGCGGTCACATTGCGGTTTAGCAGCGCCAGGCGGTTTACCGAACGTGGCACAAAGGGATAGGTGTCTTCGCCATACAACACCCGTGTCGGCGTCCTGATTGCAGTCAGGCTGGCCCACATGCGTTTAGGGAACGAGCTGAAGATCTCCACCTCACGGCTGGGCCGGCACTTGAGCACCACGGCCTCGCCACACTCACCGATGGCATGCTCGACATAGGCCTGCAGCGCCGCATGGGTCCAGCCTTTGAAGATGCCGCGCCCTTGCAGCGAGGCCAACGCCGACTCGCGATCGGGCCAGTGGCTGCGGCGGCTGGCAGCCTTGCGGGCCAGGGCGTGGCGCTGATGCAGGCCAACCAGGGCGGCCGCCCCCATCACGCCGATCATGCGTCGGCTGAACAGTACCGGGTCGAGCAGCACGGCACGTGCGAACAGTTGCGGCTCACTGCCCAGGATCAGCCCCGTAAGCACGCCACCAAAGCTGTGCCCTACGGCAAACCGCTGTACGTCGCCATACTCGCCACGTCCGCCCTGAAAGGCCTCCACCGCCAAGGCAGCGGTGCGGTTCCAGCCGCGAAACACCCCACCATGGTCACTGTCCCCATGGCCCTGAACGTCGCAAAGCCACAGGTCGAAATGCTCGCCCAGGCGCATCAGCAACGGTTGGTAGGCCAGGCAACAGAAGCCGTTGCCATGCAGGAAGTGCAGCAGCGGTTTGCCACTGGCCGGGGTTCGCCAGCCACGCAGGGTGAAACCTTCGGCGCATTCGTGGGACCAGGGAATCAACTGCATCGGCTTACTGTACTCTCGGGGTCAGGAAAACGCTGATTCTACAAACAGCAGCGGGTACAGTGAAATCACCAGCAACAGGGCCATCACGACATTGAACAGCATCAGCCAGCGCGAATTTTGCAACAGGTTGCGCAGGGCGCTACCGAACATCACCCATACCCCCACGCTGGGCAAATTGACCAACGCGAACAAGGCCGCAATGACGATCACGTTGGTTACATAGCCTTGCGCTGGCGTGTAGGTGGTAATCGCCCCTACCGCCATCACCCAAGCCTTGGGGTTGACCCACTGGAACGCCGCCGCCCCCCAGAAGCCCAGCGGTTTGCGGGCACTGGACGCGGCCGTGCCGACCGGCCCGGAAGTGGCGATCTTCCAGGCCAGGTACAGCAGATAGGCGGCGCCGGCGTAGCGCAGCACCGTGTACAGGGGTGGCCAGGCCTTGAATACCTCACCCAGCCCCAGGCCGACGGCCAGCACCATCAGCATGAAACCAAAACTGATACCCAAGGCGTGAGGGACCGAGCGGCGCACGCCGAAGTTCACCCCCGAGGCCAGCAACATGGTGTTGTTGGGGCCCGGGGTGATGGAAGACACGAAGGCAAACAGCACAAAGGCGGTCAGCAGGTCGGCAGAGGCAAGCATGGCGGGCATTCCACTTTCTTTATGGGTGCTGTCACACTAACGGAGCGCCACTCCCAGCAACCGGTACAGTTTTATTAAATTACGCAGATACACATCACTGTACCGACAATCCGGATCAAGGAAGCCGTCACCATGAGCCTCACCATTCGCCCTGCCGTTCGTACCGATGCCGAGCAGATCCTCACCTTCATCACCGAACTGGCCGAGTACGAACGCGCGCGCCACGAGGTGGTCGCCACCCTTGCCGACATCGAGCACAGCCTGTTCGACGAAGGCAGCACTGTGCACACCCTGATGTGCGAGCGTGATGGCCGTGCAATTGGCTTTGCCGTGTACTTCTACAGCTACTCGACCTGGCTCGGGCGCAATGGCATCTATCTGGAAGACCTGTACGTAACCCCCGAGCAACGCGGCGATGGCGCCGGCCGGCAGTTGTTGCAGCACATTGCCCGCGAAGCGCTGGCGAACAACTGCGGGCGCCTGGAATGGAGCGTGCTGGACTGGAACGAGCCAGCGATCGGCTTCTACCAGAAGCTGGGGGCCCAGGCGCAGGATGAGTGGGTACGCTACCGCCTGGATGGCGACAAGCTGGCGGCATTCGCCCGCGGGTGATCGCCCGGTTTTTGCACTTCTGCCTGCTGGAAGAACACGGCAGGCCTGAGCCTGTCATACCTGCTGTTCGGAAGGCTCGCGCGCTGTATGACATTGACGCCAAGCCCGCCCCATGCTCTCCTTATGCCTCGCGTTCAGGTGCCCCTCAGGGGGTGAAACGGGAAACCGGTGCGTCCCAGGCCCTTCAGCAGGGCTGGACAATGCCGGTGCTGCCCCCGCAACGGTAAGCGAGTGAAGCGTCTGTACCACTGTGCCTCGTAGTACGGCATGGGAAGGTGACGCGTTCCAGGAGCCCAGCTCTTCCTCGCAAGCCCGGAGACCGGCCTGGCGTTCATGAACACCCCGCGGTGGGCGGGCGCTGTTGCATTCCCTTGGGCGACCACGTCCGGGGCTGCCGCGCTCGCCCATTGCCCACAAAAAGCAGAGGATCGCGTCATGCCCGTCACCAGCGCCAAACAACACAGCCTTGCTACCCCCGTTACCCTCAGCCAGCGTGTAATCATCGCCGTCGGTGCCAGCTTGCTGGGTTTGTGCCTGGTGTACTTTGCCGGGTTCTCGCACATTGAGGCTGTGCACAACGCCGCCCACGACACCCGCCACAGCGCCGCCTTCCCCTGCCACTGAGTACGCCTGATGATCACGCGCATTGCCCGTACTGCGGGTTTCAGCGGGCTTCTTGCAGCCCTGTTGCTGACCTTGCTGCAAAGCTTCTGGGTTGCCCCGCTGATTCTGGAGGCGGAAACCTACGAGTCCTCGGCCCCGGCCGCACACCACGAACACGGTAGCGAAGTGGCCGCTCATGAACACAGCGCCGAAGCCTGGTCGCCGGAAGACGGCTGGCAGCGCGTGCTGTCCACCACAGGCGGCAACCTGGTGGTCGCAGTCGGCTTCGCCCTGATCCTCGCCGCCCTGTACAGCCTTCGCGAGCCCAAACGCGCTGCCAGTGGCGCATTGTGGGGGTTGGCTGGCTTCGCCGTGTTCTGCCTGGCTCCCACCTTGGGCTTGCCACCAGAACTGCCGGGGACTGCGGCCGCCGACCTGGGGCAACGCCAAACCTGGTGGGTTGGTACAGCCAGTGCCACAGCGCTGGGCCTGGCCTTGCTGGTGTTCGCCCGCCACTGGCTGCTGAAGGCACTGGGCGCCGTGCTGCTGGTCATTCCCCATGTAATCGGTGCACCGCAACCCGAGGTGCACGAAAGCCTGGCCCCTGAAGCATTGGAAACCCAGTTCAAAGTCGCCTCCTGGCTGACCAACGCCGCCTTCTGGCTGGCCTTGGGCCTGCTCAGCGCCTGGCTGTTCCGCCGTTCCAGCCAGGCTTGATGCCTGCCTTCTATGCCGGTTTTGGCTGCCGCCGGGGTTGCCCGGCAGATGCCTTGCAACGCTTGCTGCGCCAGGCCCTGGACAATCAGGGGCTGGCGCTGGCCGACCTGCGCGGCATCGCAAGCATCAGCCTGAAGGCCGACGAGCCCGGCTTGCAGCAATTGGCAGAACGCCTCGGTTTGCCCTTGGTGCTGTACCATGGCGCGCAACTGCAACCCTATGAACCACTGCTCAGCCACCGTTCCGCCGCTGCCCACCAGCACAGTGGCTGTTGGGGCGTAGCCGAGAGCGCGGCACTGGCCCTGGCCAGCCAGCGGCAGGGTACGGCCAGGCTGCTGCTGACGCGCCAGGTACTGGGCCCGGCGACGCTCGCCCTGGCCTGCTGAGCGTTTCGTACCCTCTTTTTTGCCAGGACTTTGCATGACCATCTACTTTATCGGTGCCGGCCCCGGCGACCCGGAGCTGATCACGGTCAAGGGCCAACGGCTGATTCGTCAGTGCCCGGTGATCATTTATGCCGGTTCACTGGTACCCGCCGCCGTGCTCGAAGGCCACCAGGCCGAAACCGTGATCAACAGCGCCGAACTGCATCTGGAACAGATCATCGCTGCCATGCGCAGCGCACACGAAAAAGGTCAGGATGTGGCCCGGGTGCACAGCGGCGACCCCAGCCTGTACGGCGCCATCGGTGAACAGATTCGCCACCTGCAGGCGCTGGGCATCGATTACCAGATCATCCCCGGCGTTACCGCCACGGCAGCGAGTGCCGCCCTGCTCGGCTGCGAGCTGACCTTGCCTCAAGTGGCGCAGACCGTGATCCTCACCCGCTATGGCGACAGCTCGCCCATGCCGCCGGGTGAGCAGTTAGGCGACCTGGCGCGCCATGGCAGCACCCTGGCAATTCATCTGGGGGTCAAGCACCTGTCGCGCATTGTCGCTGAGTTGATGCCGCACTACGGCGCGTACTGCCCGGTTGCGGTGGTGCATCGGGCCACCTGGCCAGACCAGGATTGGGTGCGCGGCAACCTCGGTGATATCGTCGAACGCGTAGCGGCCAAGGATTTCCGGCGCACGGCGCTGATCCTGGTAGGCCACGTACTGGGGGATACACCGTTCGCCGAATCGGCCTTGTACCGTGCCGGGCATGCCCACCTGTACCGCCCTGGCGACTGAACATTGCCAGCCTTGCCTCGGGCGTAGCAGACTCCGGGTTCCCGCCTGCGAACAGGAGCCATGCCCATGCTGGAATTACGCCCCAACTGCGAGTGCTGTGATGCCGATCTGCCGGGTGACAGCCCCGACGTTATGATCTGCTCCTTCGAATGCACGTTCTGCCGTGCCTGTGCCGAAACCCGCTTCCAAGGCCGCTGCCCAAATTGTACCGGGCAGTTGGTAGCCCGCCCGACGCGAGTCGGCCAGGCATTGGCCAACAACCCTGCCTCCACACTGCGTCTACACAAACCGCACGCTGCCTGCGCCTGAACAACTGCAAAGAAGCGGCATCACCGCTTTCTCAGGGTGATGTCTTTCCTGTTTCTTGTAGGACTTTTCAACAAAAAGCACTGGGGTTTTCAACACTTCTATACTCGGCATTACCAAACTTCGGGAATGGTCGTATCGTGCAGCGCTTCCGATAACCCCACTTGCAGACGTATTCCTGAGTGTTCCAGGAAGCGGACCACATCCCTACAGGAGTTTTCCTCATGACAACCGTGCTGATCGTCGACGACCACCCTATTGTCCGGCTGTCCCTGCGCCTACTGCTCGAACGCGAGCGCTTCCATGTCATCGGCGAGGTCGGCAACGGCAGTGAAGTGGCTCAGGTAGCCCGTGAACTGCGCCCTGACGTAGTCATTCTCGACATCGGCCTGCCTGGCCTGGACGGCATGGAAGTCATCAAGCGATTGCAGAGCCTGGAGCCGGTACCGAAGATCATGGTGCTGACCGGCCAGGCCACTGACCTGTATGTACGCCGCTGCCTGGATGCCGGGATAGGTGCCTTCGTCACCAAGGAAGAGGACCACGAGGCCCTGCTGTTCGCCCTCAAGGCCCTGACCAAAGGTTATTCGACCTTTCCGCAAATGTCGGTCAACAGCAACTCGCTGGAGAGCGAGCCAGTGCGCCTGGCCAGTCTCTCCAACCGAGAAATGGAAGTGCTGCGGCGCCTTGCGCGCGGCGAGAACAACAAGAACATCGGCACGTGCATGAACCTCAGCGCCAAGACCATCAGCACCTACCGGGGCCGTATCATGGAAAAGCTCAAGACTGAGTCTCTCGTGGAAATGGTCGACCTGGCCAAGCGCAACAGCGTCTATTGAGCGCTCGGCTACCATGAAACTGTTGCTGGCGAGCGTCCTTCTGGCTATCAGTCTGGCCAACTCCACGGTGCTGCAGGCCAGCAGCGAACCACGCCATCTGCTGGCGCGCTCAATCAGTGCCGCTGCCCCACTGACGTTATCCGGCGATGATCGCCACTGGCTGAAAAATCGCCAACGCCTGATACTGGGTAGCGCGCGCCCCGACTACCCCCCGTTCGAAATCAATGTCAGTCAGCATGACTATGAGGGGTTAAGCGCAGACTACGCCGGCATCATCGGCGAACAGCTTGACATACCCATTGAAGTACGCCGTTTTGACAGCCGTCACGAGGCCATCACTGCCCTGCGTGATGGCCATATCGACTTGCTAGGTAGCTCCAACGCCTTCGAAGCGGCAGACGCCCAGCTTAGCCTGAGCACCCCCTATGCCGACGACCTGCCAGTGATCGTCACCCGTGAGGGGCACAGCTTGAAAAGCACGCCCGACCTCGCCGGCCTGCGCCTGGCGATGGTCGATCACTACCTGCCGGCCGTCAGCGTTCGCACCCTGTACCCAAAGGCGCAACTGAGCCTGTACCGCTCAACCCTGGCCGGGCTCGCTGCTGTGGTGCTGGGCGAGGCAGACGCCTATCTGGGCGATGCGATCAGCACCGACTACATGATCGGCAAAAGTTTTCAGGGCACGTTGAAAATCGACCATTTCTCCCAACTGGCTCCAGAGGCTTTTGCCTTCGCCATAGCCAGCGACAACCCGCGCCTGCATCGGCTGGTGGACAAGGCGCTGTCACGCATAAGCGAAAGTGAACGCCTGAACATTCTGCGCCGCTGGAGCAGTGGTAACACCAGCCTGCTGCTGCAGCGCCACCTCACTGCCTTGAGCGAAGAAGAAGAAGCCTGGATCACCGCCCACCCCACTATCAGCGTACTGGTCAATACCTCGCTGGCACCTTTGACGTTCAACGATGCTCAGCACCGCCCTAGCGGTATCACCCTGGACCTGCTCAAGCAGATCTCGCTGCGCACTGGGCTGCAGTTCACACCCGTCGAGAGTGCTTCATCGCAGGCCATGATCGACCGCCTGGTGCACGGCGAGGCACAGATGATCGGGGCGCTGGGCTATGGTGCCGACCGCTTGAAGCAACTGCGCTACACCCGCCCCTACCTGGTCAGCCCGCGCGTGCTTATCACCCGCAACGACGGTGAATCACCTGCACAGGCCAAGGCCCTGGATGGCAAGCGCATCGCCTTGGTGCGCGGCTCACCGCAGCAGGCCGTTTTGCAACAGCGATACCCGCAGGCCGAGATCGTCGAAGTTGACAACCCCCTGGGCCAGATGGAGGCCGTGGCCAACGGTGTTGCCGACGTGGCCCTGAGCAGCCATATCAATGCGGCCTATTACATCAGCCATGTGTTCAAGGACCGTTTGCGCATTGCCAGCGTGCTCGACGACGCCCCGGCCATTGCCGCCTTTGCCGTAGCCGCCGACCAGCCACAGCTGCAGGCCATTCTCGACAAGGCGCTGCTAAGCATTCCACCTGAAGAACTGGACCAGTTGATCAACCGCTGGCGCACCAGCACACTGGTGAGCGACAGCCCATGGCGCGACTACCGCACCCTGGCTTTGCAGGTGCTGGTGCTGTCGGCCCTGCTGCTGGCCGGGGTGGTGTTCTGGAACAGCTACCTGCGCAAGCTGATCAACCAGCGAACCGAGGCACAGCACGCACTGCAGGCACAGCTCGCGCTGAGCCGTGGGCTGCTGGAACAGTTACGCCAGGCCAAAGACGATGCCGAACAGGCCAGCCAGACCAAAAGCACCTTCCTGGCCACCATGAGCCATGAGATTCGTACGCCGATGAATGCGGTGATCGGTCTGCTGGAACTGGCCCTGGAAGATAGCCGCAGCGGCCGCAGCGACGCCCAGACCTTGCAGACCGCCCATGATTCGGCCATTGGCCTGCTAGAGCTGATTGGCGATATTCTCGACATTTCCCGCATCGAATCCGGCCATATCAGCCTGCAACCGGTGCCTACCAATCTGGTCGAACTGGTGCGCGCCACGCTGCGTGTGTTCGAAGGCAATGCCCGGGCCAAAGGGTTGCATCTGCAGGGCGAGCTGCCTGCAGAGCCGGTATGGGTGCTGGCTGACCCACTGCGACTCAAGCAAATTCTGTCCAACCTGATCAGCAACGCCATCAAGTTCACCGACCGTGGTGAAGTGCAGGCATGCCTGCTGCTGCCCAAAGTTGCCGGCCACGGCGTTCTGGCCATCGAGCTGAATGTGCGTGACACCGGCATCGGCATCAGCCCCGCCGACCAGGCCAGGCTGTTCAGTGCCTTCGTTCAGGTCGATGGCCCAAGGGCACGTCAAGGGGCAGGCCTGGGGTTGGTCATCAGCCGTACCCTGGCCGAGCTGATGGGCGGCGCCCTGAG
This sequence comes from Pseudomonas sp. FW305-E2, assembly GCF_058782925.1. NCBI lineage: Bacteria > Pseudomonadati > Pseudomonadota > Gammaproteobacteria > Pseudomonadales > Pseudomonadaceae > Pseudomonas > Pseudomonas sp. FW305-E2. The sequence continues at coordinate 15,327 of NZ_JBYSYE010000055.1, forward strand.
TCTTCAGAGCGTCGAGGGCGTTGGTACCCGGGTACAAGTCAGCCTGCGGTTACCCGTCTGCGAAGCACCGGCACAAGCGGACCCTCAACTCACGACACATGAAAGCAACAGCGGCCCGCTCAATATTCTGGTGGTCGACGACTACCCAGCCAACCTGCTATTGCTGGAACGGCAACTGCAAACCCTGGGCCACCATGTGACACTGGCGGAGAATGGCGAGATCGCCCTTGCACGCTGGCAGGAAGCGCGCTTCGACCTGGTGATCACCGATTGCAGCATGCCGGTCATGGACGGGCATGAACTCACCCGGCGCATTCGTAGCCTGGAGGGCGAACGCGGCCTGCCAGCAGGCCGTATTCTTGGTGTGACCGCCAACGCCCAGGCCGAAGAGCGTACTCGCTGCCTGGCCAGCGGCATGGACGAATGCCTGTTCAAGCCGATTGGTCTGCGTACGCTCAAGACCCATCTGCCCCAGTTGCGCCCTCAACAGCCGTCGCCGGAGCCTTTCCATAGTGGGTTCGACCTGGCCGAATTGCGCCACCTGACCCAGGACGACGAACAGTTGACGCGGCATTTGCTGGAGCAATTGTCGATAAGCGTCGGTGAAGACCTGGCCGCCCTGCGTGCCTTGGCAACAGACGCCCCTGATGAAACCGTGCGCGCCCTCGCCCACCGCATCAAGGGTGGCGCCAAAATGATCAGGGTGCGCACTGTGGTCAAAGACTGTGAGGCTATCGAACGCGCCCACGCAAAAGGGCTGTCGACCGTCGAACAGCGTGCGCAACTGCAACTCAGCCTACAGGCACTGCTTGACGAGATGCGCGAGGCGCTCAATGCAATTGCAGCGTCGAGGTTATCTGGCTGATGGCATCCACGACGTGCCGTGAGCCTTGCTGGATTTCCATGATCACCGTCCCCGCCTCATTGGCCAGCGCCACGCCGTGACCGGTGCGGTTGAGGCTCGATTGCATGCTGGCCACTGCCAATAGCGACAGGTCGTGGTTCTGCCGCACCACATCGACGATTTCCAGGGTGGCCTTGCTGGTTCGCGCGGCCAGGTTGCGCACCTCATCGGCCACCACGGCAAAGCCTCGCCCGTGCTCGCCGGCACGCGCGGCCTCGATGGCTGCATTAAGGGCCAACAGGTTGGTCTGGTCGGCAATGCCCCGAATGGTCAGCACAATCTGCCCGATCACATCCGATTGCTTGTTTACCGCATCGATGCTGCGCGCTGCGTCGTTAAGCTCCTGGGAAATCTGCTCGATTACCTGCACGGTCTGCTGCACCACTTCGGTACCCTTGCGAGCGCAGGCATCGGTCTGCACCGAACTGGCATGGGCGGCATGGGCGGCGCTTTGCTGGGTGCAGACCTGATGGGTGATGTCGCTGGCAAACTTGACCACTTTGCACAGGCGGCCCTTGCTGTCGAAGATCGGGTTGTAGGAGGCCTCCAGGAAAACAGTCTGGCCTTGCTTGTTGACGCGTTCGAAGCGGTGCGAGTGGTATTCGCCACGGTTCAGCGAAGCCCAGAACTCCCGGTACTGGGCCGATTCGCGTTCATGCGCCAGGCAGAACAGCCCGTGATGGCGGCCAACCACTTCATCAAGGCGGTAGCCCATGGTGTCGAGAAAATTCTGATTGGCCTTGATCACCCGGCCTTGCGGGGTGAATTCGATCACCGCCATGGAGCGGCTGATGGCCTTGAGCAGGCTTTCGCTCTCGTGCTCCAGCACCACCCGCTGGGTAATGTCCGATGCCACCTTAATTACGCTGGTGACTTGCCGGTGCTCGTCCAGCACGGGCATGTAGCTGGCTTCCAGCCAGACCTCGCGCCCCGCCTTGTCGATGCGCTCGAACGTACCGCTGATTGCCTTGCCCTGCCCCAACTCGCGCCACAGTTGCTGGTATTCGGCGCTTTTTGCATAGTCCGGCTCACAGAACAGCCTGTGGTGCTTGCCTCGCAGTTCGTCGGCGCTGTTGTAGCCCATGGCCTGGCAGAAGCGCTCGTTGGCGTCGAGGATAGTGCCATCAGGGGCGAACTCGATCATTGCCATGGAACGGCCGATAGCGGCCAGTTTGGCTTGCGCATTGGCCAACGCCTGGCGGCTGCGCTGGATTTCTGCCAAATCAGACTTGCGGTGGAAATCGAACATGACGCGGGGCTCCCTATGCGCGGTTTTCTGAGCATAGATCGCCGCTGGCAAGTCGTGGCATCGACAGCGCCTGTAGGAGCGGGTTCACCCGCGAACACCGGCACAGCCGGTGCCATGCCCCGCATCACCTGCTTCGCAGGTAAACCCGCTGCACCTTCGTTTCGGGCCAATCATTCCTGTGGGATTCGCGCGCGAACGCCTTGGCGGACGCTCTCAGGAGCTCTCGCGCACCATCAGCTCAAAGCCCAGATCCTGCTGCGCATTCGTCACCCGCTTGCCATCCAGCAACGCCAGCAGCGCCTGTGCCGCGCCCCGCCCCACCGCAGCCCGTGGTGTGCGAATGGAGGTCAGCCGCGGCACCATATGCGCCGACGCAGGCAAATCGTTGAAACCGACCATCGCCACCTGGCGTGGCACCTCCACCCCTTGACGCAAGGCCTGCAGCACCGCGCCCTGAGCCAGGTCGTCGTTACAGAAGAAGATACCGTCGACATCCGGCGCCTGCTGCATCAGCTGGCTGAACAGCACACTGCCCAGGGCAATCGACGATGGCTCCGGGGCCAATACCTCCAGCTCCGCAGCCTGCAAACCAGCCTCTGCCAAAGCCTGACGGAAACCCTCGGCACGCTGCATCACCCTCGGGTCCAGCTGCGCGGCAATGAATGCAAGGCGCTTGCGCCCGCGCTCGATCAGGTGCCGTGCAGCAGCACGCCCGGCCTGATGCTGCGAGAAGCCGACTGACAAAGCCCCTGGCTCACCATTGAGTTCCATCATGTGCACACACGGCACGCCGCTGGCAGCCAGCATCTGCCGCGCAGCATCGCTACGCTCGAAGCCGGTCAGCAAAATACCGCAGGGCTGATAGGCCAGGTAATTGCGGATCAGGTTCTCTTCTTCGGCAAGGTCGTAGTGATAGTTGCCGATCAGCACCTCTAGCCCACGAGGGCGCATGACCTCGTGAATGGCCTCCAGGGTGTCGATGAACAGTTGGTTGGACAACGACGGGATCAACACCACCACTGACTGGCTGCGTGCTGAGGCCAGCGCCCGCGCCGCCGGGTTGGCCACATAGCCAAGGTTCGCCGCTGCGGCGATGACCTTTTCCACCAGGTCAGGCGCAACCGTGCTGACCCCGCGCAAGGCGCGCGAAGCGGTAATCGGGGAGACCCCGGAAAGCCTGGCAACTTCAGCCAGGGTGGGACGACCTGTAGTTCGGGAGCCGGTGCGGGACATGAATGTTGTAATTTTACTACTTGCAAGGAGAGGGAACGGCCACTAAGGTAGCGCTGTCTCAGGATGCAGGCAATGTAATCTTTGGTAGCAGCCACTACGCGCTTGCCACCAGGCGTCCATACTGCGTAAGGACAAGACCAATAACACCGGGGAGACGGCTGTTCGTCCAAGGCGAGACAGCGCTACCTCACCCGCAGGAGGTACTGATGAATTCTCCCCTGTCCGCCATTGTGGTGATGGGCGTGGCCGGTTGCGGCAAAAGCTGCATCGGCGCTGCCATCGCTGCCAGAAGCGGCGGCCGCCTGATCGAAGGCGACGCTTTCCACCCTGCCGAAAACATCCGCAAGATGAGCGCTGGCATACCGCTGGACGACAGCGATCGTGCCGGCTGGCTGGTCCGCCTTGGTGAAGAGTTGCAAGCCACCACCCAGGCCGGTGAACGCCCGATCCTGACCTGCTCGGCACTCAAGCGCCGCTACCGCGACACCCTGCGCGATGCCATGCCCGGGCTGGTGTTCGTGTTCCTCGAACTGTCGCCTGCCGAGGCCGAAAAACGCGTGCTGGCTCGCCCAGGGCACTTCATGCCGGCCAGCCTCATCGACAGCCAGTTCGCGGCCCTAGAATCGCCACGCGGCGAGCCATTGACGCTGGCACTGGACGCCACCCAACCGATCGAAGCACTGGCCGAAGCGGTGGACCACTGGCTAAAGCGCTGCGGTGAGCCGGGCCTGGCGCAAACCGCCTGACCTCGGCGGCTTTTCCGTCTCACCAAAGACAGCGCTACCCCACCCCGTAAACGCGGCAAAGACTCCAAAAAGCTACGCCCAAAACAACGATAAGACCGAGGCCTTCAAACCATGTTCGGACTGGCTACTGATACCTTCCTGCTGCTCGACGCGCTGGTTACCATCGTCGGGCTGATCCTGCTGATCACACACTTCAAGGTTCACCCCTTCGTCGCCCTCACCCTCGCGGCCGGCTTCCTGGGCCTGACTTCCGGCATGCCGGTGGCCAAGGTCATGAAATCGTTCCAGGACGGTTTTGGCGGCGTACTCGGCTTCGTCGGTATCGTGCTCGCCCTGGGCACCATGCTCGGCAAGCTGATGGCCGACTCCGGTGGTGCCGACCAGATCGCGCAAACCCTCATTCGCGCCTTCGGCAAGAAGAACGTGCATTGGGCGATGATGTTCGCCGCCTTCCTGGTGGGCATCCCGCTGTTCTTCGAAATCGGCTTTGTGCTGCTGATTCCCCTGGTGTTCATCGTCGCCCGGCGCTCGGGCGTCTCGTTGGTGAAAATCGGCATTCCGCTGCTGGCCGGCCTGTCGGTGGTGCACGGTCTGGTGCCACCACACCCGGGCCCCTTGCTGGCGATCGGCATTTTCCACGCTGACATTGGCAAGACCATCTTCTACGGCCTGATCGTCGCACTGCCCACCGCGATCATCGCCGGCCCTCTGTTCGGTAACTTCATTTCCCGCTACATCCCGGGCAACCCGTCCCAGGAGTTGATGGACCAGATCGCCAAGGAGTCCGATCAGGGCAACCTGCCAAGCTTCAGCATCACCCTGATCACCGTACTGCTGCCGGTCGCGTTGATGCTGCTGAAAACGTTCGCCGACGTGGTGCTGCCGGCCGAGCACATCGTGCGCCAGTGGATGGACCTGATCGGTCACCCGATCACCGCCCTGCTCGCCGCCCTGCTACTGGCCTTCTACACCTTCGGCTCGGCCCGCGGCTTCAACCGCCAGCAGATCATGAAGATGCTCGACCAGAGCCTGGCACCGACTGCCGCCATCGTGCTGATCGTCGGCGCTGGCGGTGGCTTCAAGCAAATGCTGGTGGACACCGGCGTAGGCAACGTGATCGGGCAGATGGCTGTGCAGGCAGAAATTTCGCCGATCATGCTGGCATGGCTGGTGGCGGCGGTGATTCGCATCGCGACCGGCTCCGCCACGGTCGCCACCATCACCGGCGCGGGTATCGTGGCGCCGGTGATCGACCTGGTGCCGGGGGTGAACCGTGAGCTATTGGTACTGGCCACCGGTGCCGGCTCGCTGATCCTGTCGCATGTGAACGACGCCGGCTTCTGGCTGGTGAAGCAGTACTTCAACATGACCGTGGCAGAAACCTTCAAGACCTGGAGCATGATGGAGACGATCCTGTCCATCGTCGGCATCATTTTCATCATGTTGCTGTCGCTGGTGGTGTGACCGTTGATCGGGGTAATGGCACCTTGACGTTCCGGGTAAGGCCGAAGAGAAGTATGAGCCTTACCCGTATAGCAAAGGAGCCTGCCATGCCCCGCTCAATCATCCTGTCGATTGCCCTGCTCGCCTCGCCGCTGGCCTTTGCTGTCGGCACCGGTCCGACCTACCCCGACGACCCGCACAATACGGCGCCACAGCCAGGCGTGGACAGCACCCTCAACCCGATCGAGAAGCCTTTGCCGCGGGACACCGACCCGCGCATACAGGGCAACGAACCGCAAAGCCCGCCGGCGCAGCAGAATGACAACCGCGATCTGCCGGGAATGGATGGCAGTGGATCGGAAGGTACCGGCCGGCAAGGAGAAGGCAGCTCGGGCACAGGTAACCCCTGACGACACGGCCTGTACTACCACTGACGCTTGTCAGGCCGGGTCAGCCCCAACTTCTCGATCCGGTAACGCAGCATATCCCGCGACAACCCAAGCATCCGCGCCGACTTGGTCACGTTCCAGTCGGTGCGGTCCAGGGTCTTGCAGACAAGGTCACGCTCCATGTCAGGCAGGCTTGTACCCGGCTCTGGCTCGTGCCGCGGCATTTCGAACATGGCCGCCATCGGCTGTTGCGCCAACGGCTCGTCAACCAAGGTCATGCACAGGTTCAACTGATGCGCCTGGACCACCTCGTTCGGCGCCAGCAACACGGTCTGCTCCAGCATGTTGCGCAATTCACGCACATTGCCAGGCCAGCTATAACCGAGCATCAGGCTTTCGGCCTCGGCGGAAAAGCGCAGGTTCGGCTTGCCGTAACGCCGGCTATGGTGGGCAAGGAAATGCCGCGCCAGTAGCAGAATGTCCTGCCCGCGTGAATACAGGCGCGGCACCTTCAGGGCGATAATGCGAAGCCGGAAGAACAGGTCACGCCTGAATTTGCCCTGCTGCACCATTTGCTCCAGGTTACAGTTGGTGGCGCTGATCACCCGCAGATCCACCTTGCGTTCCTTCACCGCACCAATCCGGCGGATGCTGCGGTCCTCCAGCAACTTGAGCAGCTTGGCCTGCAGCACCAGGTCCATTTCGCCGATCTCGTCAAGGAACAGGGTGCCGCCATCGGCAGCCTCCACCAGCCCCACCCGGCGCTCCTTGGCATCGGTGAACGCGCCCTTCTCGTGGCCAAACAGTTCAGCCTCAAGCAGGTTGGCAGGGATCGAAGCGCAATTGAACTCGATGAACGGCCCTTTACTGCGCGAACCATCAAAATGCAGGGCACGGGCCACCAGTTCCTTGCCCGTACCGGTCTCGCCTTCGATCAGCACCGGTGGCAGGTCGTCACTGGCCATGCGCCGCTCGGCATCGAGCACCTGGCGCAGGGTGTGCTTGAGGGTGAGCATCACCGGCGACTCGCCGATCAATGCCTGCAACCCGGACTTCTGCGCCTCACGCTCCTGGTAGAATGACAGTGTGCGCTCCATACGCTCGGTAGCCAGGGCCTTGTCCAGGGTCAGTTTGAGCTCGGCCAGTACTACCGGCTTGGTCAGGTAATGAAAGGCGCCCTCCTTCATCGCCTGCACGGCATCTTCGACATTGCCGTAGCCGGTCATCATGATCACTTTAAGGTCCGGCGCGCGGGCCACCAGCGTCCGCAGCAGGTCGTGCCCGCTCATGCCTGGCAACGAGTTGTCGGTCAGCACCGCGTCAGGTTGCGCCCGCTTGATCTGCTCCAGCGCCAGCTCCGCGCTGTGGCACACGATGACTTCGTAGCCCTTGAGGCTGAGGTAGGTGCGAATGTTGTCGGCAAGGATTTCATCATCCTCGACGACCAGGATGCTGTGCTCCATGTTCCCCTCCCGCTGCAATATTGAATGTAAGGCTGACGCGGGTTCCTTCCTCTTCGCGGCTGCTCAGGCTGACCGAGCCGCCAAAACGTTCCATGATGCGTTTGACCAGGGCCAGGCCTACACCGAGGCCACCCTGTTTGGTCGTGAAGAACGGTTTGAACACCATCCGTTCCTGCTGTTGGCTCATGCCTTTGCCCGTGTCTGTCAGCACGAACTCGGCACGCTGGCCTTCTTGCACATTGACCTGGGCATTGAGCATCCCGCCCGCGGGCATGGCCTCCAGGGCGTTGGAAAACAGGCTGTTGAGAATTTGCGTAAGCTGTAGCGGCTGGCTGACCACCCACTGCACATCAGGCCCTTCGAAATGAAAGCGCACGCCGTTGCGTTCGATCTGCTGGGCGAAGGCCAGGTGGGTGTCCTCGATGGCCGCCACCAAGTCCACGGCCTCGGGTTCGTCACTGGCCGGGCGTAGCGACACCAGCAGGTCGCGCACCCAGCGCGACATGCGGTCGACCTGGCTGATGATGTCAGTGATGTTCTTCTGCGCAGCAGGGTTGGCTGTTTCCTGGGCAAGTTCGGCGCTGGAGCGAATGTTGGCCAGCGGGTTACGCATGCTGTGAGCCACGGCCGACGACATTTCTCCCAGCGCCACGTAGGTTTCGCTTGCCACCAGCCGCTCCTGCTGCAGATGCAGCATGCGCGCCGCACGGCGCACGATCCAGAACAGGCCGAAGTAAATCAACGCCCCACCCACCAGTGTCGAGGCCCAGATCAGCACATAGCCACGCTGGATGCGCCGAATGAGGTCCTGCGGCTCCTTGTAGATTTCCACCATGGCCAATACCTGCTCACCCTGGCTGTCGAACAGCGGGATGTAGTTCTCGATGAACAGGTAACGCGGTGCGCGCTGGAACTTCTGCTCTTCGCGATCCTCGGCGGCCTTGTGATAACTGGCCGACACCGCCTTGCGCGAGCGGAAGGCGCGCTCAAGATCGCCATCAACTTCTATCTGCTTGCCAATCAGCTCTACGTTGGTGGACCAGACAATGGTGCGGTCGCGGGCATAGACGTTGGCCAGCAAAGTGTCCGGCAGGTGCTCGACATGATCGAGGAACTCGACGCGGGTCGATTCGGCCAAGGCCGGGGTGAACTGCAAGTGCTGCAGGTCCAGCCGCGGGTCCAGCAATTCGCCCATGGTGGTGCCAGGCGGCAATTGCGAATGACGCACTTCAGCCTGGGCCATTGCCTGAATGAACTGCGCGGTGAGCATGGCATCGCGCTGCACGCTGTCGCGCACCACGAAGCGCGTCGAAACGTAACCCAGCCCACCTGCCACCGCGGTAATGATCAACAGGCTGATCACCGAAAACCAGCGCAGCAGGTTGAATTCACGCAAGGGTACGGCCCGTCCGCTGGCGGTCGCATTGGCCTTGTCGGGCGCTTCGTCTTCCAGCATCTGCATCGCGTGGTTCCCGCGCAGGGCGTACGTTCAGAACTGCATCAAGGCCAATGGCAGCAGCCACTGGGTAGCAATCCACCTGGGCAGTCGCAGCTGCCATTTGTCGCGTGTCGCGCTTCACAAACTTCGCTGCAAAAACTTGGCCAGCAAGACCATACCAAATTAAAAACTTTATTTTTCAGTAGGTTGCAAAAACTTATCAAGAATAATTATAGGA
>NZ_JBYSYE010000056.1:0-24367 GCF_058782925.1 Pseudomonas sp. FW305-E2
CTTGTGTCGCGAAAGGGCCGCGTAGCGGCCCCCGACAATCTCCGCATCAAAGCCGAAATCCCGGGGCCGCTGCGCGGCCCAATCGCGACACAAGGCCGCCGCCACAGGGCGCATGTAGCCTGCTGAAGTCAGTGATGCTTGCGCGGCACCGGCTTGAGCAGTTCATCCGGCGGCATCTCGCACTTGATCTTGCGCCCCAGCAGCGCTTCGATCGCTGGCAGCTGATACGAGTCATCTTCACCGGCAAAGCTGATCGACACACCACTGGTGCCGGCACGGCCGGTACGGCCAATGCGGTGCACGTAGTCGTCAGGGTCTTCCGGCAGGGTGAAGTTGATCACGTGGCTGATGCCATCGATATGGATCCCGCGCCCGGCCACGTCGGTGGCCACCAGCACGGTGATGCGCCCTTCGCGGAAGCTCTCCAGGGTTCGGATGCGCTTGTGCTGCGGCACGTCGCCCGACAGCTGGGCGGCATTGATACCGTCGCGTACCAGCTTTTCCTCGATGCGCCGCACTTCGTCCTTGCGGTTGGCGAACACCATCACCCGTTCCCACTTGTTCTGGGTTACCAGGTTGTACAGCAGTTTGTACTTGTCGCTGCCGGCCACCGCATACACGTGCTGCTCCACCGTTTCGCTGGCCACGTTCTCCGGCTCGATCTCGACGATGGCAGGGTTGGTGGTCCACTGCTTGGCCAGGTTCATCACATCGTCGGTGAAGGTGGCGGAGAACAGCAGGGTCTGGCGCTCGCTTTTCGGCGGTGTCTGACGAATGATTTGGCGGACCTGGGGGATGAAGCCCATGTCGAGCATGCGGTCGGCTTCGTCAAGCACCATCACCTCGACCATGTCCAGGTGCACTTCGCCACGCTGGTTGAAGTCCAGCAGGCGGCCCGGGGTGGCCACCAGGATATCGCAGTGGCGCGCTTCCAGGGCTTTGAGCTGCTTGTCGAAGTCCATGCCACCGACGAAGCTCATCACGTTCAGGCCGGTGTACTTGGTCAGGGCAGCGGCGTCCTTGGCGATCTGCACCACCAGCTCGCGGGTGGGGGCGATGATCAGCGCGCGCGGCTCGCCCATGTAGCGCTCTTTAGGCGGTGGCGTCTGCTGCAACTGGGAAATGATCGAGATCAGGAAGGCGGCCGTCTTGCCGGTGCCCGTCTGGGCCCGGCCGATAGCGTCCTGGCCACGCAGGGTGTAACCCAGGACCTGCGCCTGGATTGGCGTGCAGTACGGGAAGCCCAGGTCGTGGATGGCGTGCATCAGCTCGTTGGACAGCTTGAAGTCGTGGAAGCGGGTTTTGCCTTCCTGTGGCTCGACCACGAAGTCCTCGGGCTTCCACAGGCTGGCCTGTGGCTTGGGCTTGCGTTCGCGGCGCGGTTTGTCCTTGGCCGGTTGTTCGGCAGGTGGCGTCGCGGCGGCAGGTTGCTCAGCCTTGGGGGCGGGGTTGGCATGGGGTGCGGCCGGTTTTGCCGCGGGCCGGGCTTCCGGCGTCACGCTGGCAGCAGGAGCGGCGGCTTGTGGCGCGGCCTCTCCCTTGCCGAATATTTTTCTGAGTGCTTTGAGCACGGTCGTCTCATCAACTGATTAAGGAATGTACGCCGGGCAGTGTAATGCAAGATCCGGGCGCGGCGTAGCGGAATACGCCCACAACTACAAGCGAGGTTGCCTATTGCAGCTGCTTGCTCAGCCAGTCGTGGATATCGTTCAGTTCTTCGACCACCACTTCGTGTTCCATCGGGTATTCGTACCAGCGGGCAGCGACGCCCCAGGTGTTCAGGTACTCGAAGGCGGTACGGCCCATGGACGGGATGACCACCGAGTCATGCACGCCATGCAGGCACAGGGCCGGGGTGCGTTGCTGGCAGGCACTCAACTGGTGCTGGTCATTGAAGGTGGGGGCATAGGTGGACAGGGCGATCACCCCGCCCAGTGCTTCCTGCCACTTTATATAGGCAGTGTGCAGCACCACCGCGCCGCCCTGGGAGAAGCCGGCCAGGAAGATCCGCGACAGGTTGATGCCTTTGGCCTGCTCGGCCTTGATCAGCGCAACCACCTGCTCGGCAGATTCTTCCAGCTGCGCTTCGTCGATGGCACGGGCCGGGGTCATGGCCTTGATGTCATACCAGCTGGGCATGGCATAGCCGCCGTTGATGGTCACGGGGCGGGTCGGTGCCTGGGGCATGATGAAGCGAGTGCTGAGCAAGCGCTCCTGCATGAATTCGGCCACAGGTAGGAAGTCGTAACGGTCGGCCCCCAGACCGTGCAACCAGATCACACAGGCGTCAGCGGTTTTCTGTGGTTCGAGAATCAGCGGGTTGGTCATGACTGCTCCGAAAGTGTGCGGGTCTTGTTATGGCGTGCGTGAAAAGAAAGCACCGGAAATGATTGTCGGAAAAAGAATGTCGCAACGATACAACTTTTCCTACTTGACGAGCGCTTAAACGCTACAGCCAGAAAATTTGGTACGCGGTTTGCAACTCAACCTGTGATGCAAAGGGCAGGCCGTGACGGTAACACCCTCTGCACGCGAAGGCTGTCACAGAACAGTCCATTGCGCCAATTGACCCAATAACAAGCCAATACGGGTCGGATACGCCTCAAAAGGGTGCGGTGCAATTCCGGCTCGATACAACAAGAGCGATTTGGAGGTTGTGAATGAAGATGTTGAAAACCACCCTGGCAGTCCTGACCGCTGCCGCCGCGCTGGGCGCCGTGAGCACTGCCCAGGCCGGCGCCACCTATGATGCGGTCAAGAAGAAGGGCTTCGTCCAGTGTGGCGTGAGCGACGGTCTTCCAGGCTTCTCGGTACCTGATGCGCAGGGCAAGATCGTCGGCATCGATGCCGATGTCTGCCGCGCCGTGGCCGCCGCCGTGTTCGGTGATGCCACCAAGGTCAAGTTCAGCCAGCTCAACGCCAAGGAACGCTTCACTGCCCTGCAGTCGGGCGAGGTCGACGTGCTGTCGCGCAACACCACCTGGACCAGCTCGCGCGATGCCGGCATGGGCCTGGTGTTCGCGGGTGTTACCTACTATGACGGCGTCGGCTTCCTGGTCAACAAGAAGCTTGGCGTTTCCAGCGCCAAAGAGCTCGATGGCGCGACCATCTGCATCCAGGCCGGCACCACCACCGAGCTGAACGTGTCGGACTTCTTCCGTGCCAATGGCCTGAAGTACACCCCGATTACCTTCGACACATCTGACGAGAGCGCCAAATCGCTGGAGTCTGGCCGTTGCGACGTGCTGACTTCGGACAAATCGCAGCTGTTCGCCCAGCGCTCCAAGTTGGCTGCGCCGACCGACTACGTGGTGTTGCCGGAAACCATCTCCAAGGAGCCACTGGGCCCGGTAGTGCGTAAAGGCGACGAGGAGTGGTTCAGCATCGTCAAGTGGACCCTGTTCGCCATGCTCAATGCCGAAGAAGCGGGCATCACTTCCAAGAACGTCGAGGCCGAGGCCAAGGCCACCAAGAACCCGGATGTCGCCCGACTGCTGGGTGCGGATGGCGAGTATGGCAAGGACCTCAAGCTGCCCAAAGACTGGGTAGTGCAGATCGTCAAGCAAGTGGGTAACTATGGCGAAGTGTTCGAGAAGAACCTGGGCCAGAGCACTGACTTGAAGATCGACCGTGGCATGAACGCCCTGTGGAACAACGGCGGCATCCAGTACGCGCCTCCCGTGCGCTGATGGCTGCATCCTGCGGCGGCATCCCGCCGCCGCAGGCTGTTCGAATCCCTACTGTCCGGGGCACTTCATGCAAAATCAAATCGGCGCACCCAAGGGCTTGTCCCTTAACGATCCGCGTGTGCGCGCGTGGCTGTTCCAGATCCTCACGATCGTCTTCGTGGTCGGCCTGGGCTGGTACCTGTTTCACAACACGCAAACCAACCTGCAACACCGGGGCATTACCTCGGGCTTCGACTTCCTCGACCGCAGTGCCGGCTTCGGTATCGCCCAGCACCTGATCCCCTATGTGGAATCCGACAGTTATGCGCGGGTGTTCGTCATCGGCCTGCTCAATACGCTGTTGGTGACCTTCATCGGCGTCATCCTGGCAACGATTCTGGGCTTCATCATTGGTGTAGCGCGCCTGTCACCGAACTGGATGATCAGCAAACTGGCAACCGTGTATGTGGAAACCTTCCGCAACATTCCGCCGTTGCTGCAGATTCTGTTCTGGTACTTCGCCGTGTTCCTGACCCTGCCGGGACCGCGGGGCAGCATCAACATCGACGACATGTTCTTCATCAGCAACCGCGGCCTGAACATGCCGGGTGCGTCGATGGCCGACGGTTTCTGGCCATTCGTGGTGGCCCTGGCAGTAGCGATTGTCGCGATCGTGCTGATGGTGCGCTTTGCCAACAAGCGCTTCGACGAGACCGGCGTGCCGTTCCACAAATTCTGGGTGGGCCTGGCGCTGTTCATCGCCATCCCAGGGCTGAGCGTGTTGCTGTTCGGCAGCCCGGTCAGCTGGGAAGTGCCGCAGCTCAAAGGCTTCAACTTTGTCGGTGGCTGGGTGCTGATCCCCGAGTTGCTGGCGCTGACCCTGGCGCTGACTATCTATACGGCAGCCTTCATCGCCGAGATCGTGCGTTCCGGCATCCGTTCGGTCAGCCATGGCCAGACCGAAGCCGCGCGCTCGCTGGGCCTGCGCGAGGGCCCGACCCTGCGCAAGGTGATCATCCCCCAGGCGCTGCGGGTGATCATTCCGCCGCTGACCAGCCAATACCTCAACCTGGCGAAGAACTCTTCGCTGGCGGCCGGTATCGGCTACCCGGAGATGGTCTCGCTGTTCGCCGGCACCGTGCTCAATCAGACCGGCCAGGCCATCGAGGTGATCGCCATCACCATGAGTGTCTATCTCGCCATCAGCATCAGCATTTCGCTGCTGATGAACTGGTACAACAAGCGCATTGCGCTGATCGAGCGGTGAGGATACGCCCGTGAATGCCCATGTTTTCAAACCCGATATGCCGCCACCGGTGAAAACCGTCGGCGTGCTCGCATGGATGCGTGCCAATCTGTTCTCCAGCTGGCTCAACACGCTGTTGACCCTGTTCGCCCTCTACCTGGTGTGGCTGATCGTGCCGCCGTTGCTGCAGTGGGCGTTGATCGATGCCAACTGGGTCGGCACCACGCGCGCCGATTGCACCAAGGAAGGCGCCTGCTGGGTGTTCGTGCAGCAGCGCTTTGGCCAGTTCATGTACGGCTATTACCCGACTGAGCTGCGCTGGCGTGTGGACCTGACCGTGTGGCTTGCCGTGCTCGGCGCCGCGCCGTTGTTCATCAAGCGTTTCCCGCGCAAAGCCTTCTATGGCCTGGGCTTCCTGGTGCTGTACCCGGTACTGGCCTATACCCTGCTGCACGGGGGGTACCTGGGCCTGGAAAGCGTACCGACCAGCCAGTGGGGCGGGTTGATGCTGACCCTGGTGATCGCCACCGTGGGCATCGTCGGCGCCTTGCCGCTGGGCATCCTGCTGGCACTGGGCCGGCGTTCGAGGATGCCGGCCGTGAAAGTGGTGTGCGTGACCTTCATCGAGTTCTGGCGGGGCGTACCGCTGATCACCGTGCTGTTTATGTCGTCGGTGATGCTGCCGTTGTTCCTGCCAGAAGGCATGAGCTTCGACAAGCTGCTGCGGGCGATGATTGGTGTGATCCTGTTCCAATCGGCGTACATCGCCGAGGTGGTGCGCGGCGGCCTGCAGGCCATCCCCAAGGGCCAGTACGAAGCCGCCGCGGCCATGGGCCTTGGCTACTGGCGCTCGATGGGGCTGGTGATCTTGCCGCAGGCGCTGAAGCTTGTGATCCCCGGCATCGTCAACACCTTCATTGCCCTGTTCAAGGACACCAGCCTGGTGATCATCATCGGCCTGTTCGATCTGCTCAACAGCGTCAAGCAAGCAGCCGCAGACCCCGCCTGGTTGGGCATGGCCACCGAGGGCTACGTGTTCGCCGCCCTGGTGTTCTGGATTTTCTGTTTCGGTATGTCCCGCTACTCCATGCATCTGGAGCGCAAGCTGGACACTGGCCACAAGCGTTAGGAGTTTCGAAATGAGTGAAGCGATCAAGCAGCCTGCTGGTCCCGAAGGCATCATCCAGATGCAGGGTGTGAACAAGTGGTACGGCCAGTTCCATGTGCTCAAGGACATCAACCTGAACGTGCGCCAAGGCGAGCGTATCGTGCTGTGCGGGCCGTCCGGCTCGGGCAAGTCCACCACCATCCGCTGCCTTAACCGCCTGGAAGAGCACCAGCAAGGGCGCATCGTGGTCGATGGCGTGGAGCTGACCAACGACCTCAAGCAGATCGAGGCCATTCGCCGCGAGGTGGGCATGGTGTTCCAGCATTTCAACCTGTTCCCGCACCTGAGCATCCTGGAGAACTGCACCCTGGCGCCAATGTGGGTGCGCAAGATGCCACGGCGCAAGGCCGAGGAAATTGCCATGCACTACCTGGAGCGTGTGCGGATTCCGGAGCAGGCACACAAGTACCCTGGTCAGTTGTCTGGCGGCCAGCAGCAGCGTGTGGCCATTGCCCGCGCGTTGTGCATGAAGCCCAAGATCATGCTGTTCGACGAACCGACCTCGGCACTGGACCCGGAAATGGTCAAGGAAGTGCTCGATACCATGGTGGGCCTGGCCGAGGATGGCATGACCATGCTCTGCGTGACCCACGAAATGGGCTTTGCCCGTACCGTGGCGAACCGGGTTATCTTCATGGACAAGGGCGAGATTGTGGAGCAGGCCGCGCCGGATGACTTCTTCGACCGGCCGCGCAGTGACCGGACCAAGTTGTTCCTCAGCCAGATCCTGCATTGATGCAGTAGCGGCTGCAGACTCGGCCAACTGTGGAGCGGCCTTGTGTCGCGATGGGCCGCAAAGCGGCCCCGGGCATATGCCCTGCGAAGCTGAAATTTTGGGGCCGCTAGGCGGCCCATCGCGACGCAAGGCCGCTCCCACAGGGTTGCGGAACGGCTTAAGGCCTCACCTTACTTTTCTTCTTGCGTTACAGCCGGCGCTGGCGGCGGCCGCAGCCCCACCTCGGCGATCAGCTTCAACTGCTGACCGTTGCGCATCACCTCGATGGTGATCTTCTCGTTAGGCTTGATCCGCGCTACCTGGTTCATCGACTTGCGCCCGTCGCCGGCCGGCTCGCCATTGATGCTCAGGATCACGTCACCCAGTTGCAGCCCGGCCTTGGCCGCTGGCCCTTCGCGGAAGATACCCGCCACCACGATGCCTGGGCGGTCCTTCATGCCGAACGACTCTGCCAGCTCCTGGCTCAGTGGCTGTACTTCGATACCCAGCCAGCCACGGATCACCTGGCCGTGTTCGACGATCGACTTCATCACCTCCAGTGCCAGTTTTACCGGGATGGCGAAGCCGATGCCCTGCGAGCCACCGGACTTGGAAAAGATCGCGGTATTGATGCCGATCAGGTTGCCATTGGCATCCACCAGCGCGCCACCGGAGTTGCCCGGGTTGATCGCCGCGTCGGTCTGGATGAAGTCTTCGTAGTTGTTCAGCCCCAGCTGGTTGCGGCCAGTGGCGCTGATGATGCCCATGGTCACCGTCTGGCCGACGCCGAACGGGTTGCCGATGGCCAGCGACACGTCGCCGATGTGAATGGTGTCGGAACGGCCGATGGTGATCGCCGGCAGGTTCTTCAAGTCGATCTTCAGCACCGCCAGGTCGGTTTCCGGATCGCTGCCGATCACGCGGGCCAGGGTTTCGCGGCCATCCTTCAGCGCTACGACGATCTGGTCGGCGCCGCTGGTGACATGGTTGTTGGTCAGCAGGTAGCCCTCTGGGCTCATGATTACCGCCGAACCCAGGCTTGATTCCCAGCGGCGCTGTTTGGGCAGGTTATCGCCGAAGAAGCGGCGGAACTGCGGGTCTTCGAACAGCGGGTGGGCGCTTTTGTTCACCACCTTGGTGGTGTACAGGTTGGCCACCGCCGGGGCGGCCAGGGTCACGGCGTCGGCGTACGACACCGGGCCTTGCATGATCCGCGTGGTCTGTGGCGCTTGCTGCAGGTTGACGTCCTGACTGGGCAGCCCGACCCATTGCGGAAAACGCTGGATGATCAGCATGGCGATCAGTATGCCGGTAAGCAGGGGCCAGCCGAAGTAACGCAAAGCCTTGAACATGAACGAATCCTGAAAAGAGCAGGGGCCAGCGGCCTGGCAGTGGGGCATGAGCGCGCGCGATCATACACCGGTTCCCCCAGTGACAGCGACGGCCCATAATGGCCGGCATTATACGGGCGTTCGTCAGGCGTTGTGCCCGAGAAAAGCGCAGTTTTCGAGGAGATTTTCATGGCCGTCGCTCTAAACACCCTGGTCGAGGAAGCCGAGCGTTACCTGGGCAGCGCGAAGATCCAGGATTATTGCCCAAATGGCCTGCAGGTCGAAGGCCGGCCGCAGGTCAGCCGCATTGTCAGTGGTGTTACCGCCAGCCAGGCATTGCTGGATGCCGCCGTCGAGGCCGAGGCCGATCTGGTGCTGGTGCACCATGGTTATTTCTGGAAGGGCGAGAACCCGTGCATCACCGGCATTCGCCAGCGTCGCCTGAAGACCTTGCTGAATAACGATATAAGCCTGTTGGCGTTTCACCTGCCCTTGGACGTGCACCTGGAAGTAGGCAACAACGTGCAGCTGGCGCGGCGACTGAAGATCACTGTCGAAGGGCCGCTTGACCCGGAAAATCCCAAGGTGGTCGGCCTGGTCGGTTCGTTGGCTGAGCCGATGACCGCGCGCGATTTTGCCCGCCGGGTGCAACAGGTGCTGGGGCGTGAGCCGTTGCTGGTCGAAGGCAATGAAATGATCCGCCGGGTGGGCTGGTGTACCGGCGGCGGCCAGGGCTATATCGACACGGCGATTGCTGCTGGGGTCGACCTGTACCTGACCGGCGAGGCGTCCGAGCAGACTTACCACAGTGCGCGCGAGAATGGCGTCAGCTTCATTGCTGCCGGGCACCATGCCACTGAACGCTACGGGGTGCAGGCGCTGGGCGATTACCTGGCACGACGGTTTGCCGTGGAGCACCTGTTCATCGATTGCCCGAATCCTATCTGATAGCGGTGTCGCCCCCTTCGTGGGTGAACCCGCTCCTACGCGCGGGCCTCGTAGGAGCGGGTTCACCCGCGAAGAGGGCGGCCCTGGTAGCCCAAACCCCCAGTCATATCGTTAGACTTTTTCGATCTAGCCAGCCTCCTAAATAGAAGCAGCCGCTGTGATAAAGTGGCTCGCTCGAACACGGCCCGCAGGCCGTCCATAAGATCGTTTTTCGTGAGTAGCCATGGTCGACAAACTGACGCACTTGAAACAGCTGGAGGCGGAGAGCATCCACATCATCCGCGAGGTGGCCGCCGAGTTCGACAACCCGGTGATGCTGTACTCGATCGGCAAGGACTCCGCCGTGATGCTGCACCTGGCGCGCAAGGCCTTTTTCCCGGGCAAGCTGCCGTTCCCGGTGATGCACGTCGACACCCAGTGGAAATTCCAGGAGATGTACAGCTTCCGCGACAAGATGGTCGAGGAAATGGGCCTGGAGCTGATCACCCACGTCAACCCTGAGGGTGTGGCGCAAGGCATCAACCCGTTCACCCATGGCAGTTCCAAGCACACCGACATCATGAAGACCCAGGGCCTGAAGCAGGCGCTGGACAAGCATGGTTTCGACGCTGCCTTCGGTGGTGCGCGCCGCGACGAAGAGAAGTCGCGGGCCAAGGAGCGTGTGTACTCGTTCCGTGACAGCAAGCACCGCTGGGACCCGAAGAACCAGCGCCCCGAGCTGTGGAACGTGTACAACGGCAAGGTCAACAAGGGCGAGTCGATCCGCGTCTTCCCGCTGTCGAACTGGACCGAACTGGACATCTGGCAGTACATCTACCTTGAAGGCATCCCGATCGTGCCGCTGTACTTCGCCGCCGAGCGTGAAGTCATCGAGAAGAACGGCACCCTGATCATGATCGACGACGAACGCATCCTCGAGCACCTCTCTGAGGAAGAGAAAGCCCGCATCGTCAAGAAGAAGGTGCGTTTCCGTACCCTCGGCTGCTACCCGCTGACGGGCGCTGTCGAGTCGGAAGCCGAGACGCTCACCGACATCATTCAGGAAATGCTCCTGACGCGCACTTCCGAGCGCCAGGGCCGGGTCATCGACCACGATGGCGCCGGTTCCATGGAAGACAAAAAACGTCAGGGCTACTTCTAATTTTCAGGGTTACTCCATGTCGCACCAATCCGATTTGATCAGCGAAGATATCCTCGCTTATCTGGCTCAGCACGAGCGTAAAGAACTGCTGCGTTTCCTCACCTGCGGCAACGTGGATGACGGCAAGAGCACCCTGATCGGGCGCCTGCTGCACGACTCCAAGATGATCTACGAGGACCACCTCGAGGCCATCACCCGTGATTCGAAGAAAGTCGGCACCACCGGCGAAGAAGTCGACCTGGCGCTGCTGGTAGATGGCCTGCAGGCCGAGCGCGAGCAGGGCATCACCATCGATGTCGCCTACCGCTACTTCTCCACCGCCAAGCGCAAGTTCATCATCGCCGACACCCCGGGCCATGAGCAGTACACCCGCAACATGGCCACCGGTGCGTCCACCTGCGACCTGGCGATCATCCTGGTCGATGCCCGCTATGGCGTGCAGACCCAGACCCGCCGCCACAGCTACATCGCGTCGTTGCTGGGTATCAAGCACATCGTGGTCGCGGTCAACAAGATGGACCTGAAGGGCTTCGATGAAGGCGTCTTCGAGTCGATCAAGGCCGACTACCTGAAGTTCGCCGAAGCCATCAACCTGACCCCGAGCAGCCTGCACTTCGTACCGATGTCGGCGCTCAAGGGTGACAACGTGGTCAACCACAGCGAGCAATCGCCGTGGTACGCCGGCCCGACGCTGATGGAAATCCTCGAAACCGTCGAGGTTTCGGCCGACCGCAACTTCACCGACCTGCGTTTCCCGGTGCAGTACGTCAACCGTCCCAACCTGAACTTCCGCGGCTTCGCGGGCACCATCGCCAGTGGCGTGGTGCACAAAGGTGACGAGATTGTCGTGCTGCCGTCTGGCAAGAGCAGCCGGGTCAAGTCCATCGTCACCTACGAAGGTGAACTGGAAAACGCCGGCCCAGGCCAGGCCGTGACCCTGACCATGGAAGACGAGATCGACATCTCCCGTGGCGACCTGCTGGTACATGCCGACAACGTCCCGCCGGTCACCGACCAGTTCGACGCCATGCTGGTGTGGATGGCCGAGGAGCCGATGCTCCCGGGCAAGAAATACGACATCAAGCGTGCCACCAGCTACGTGCCAGGTTCGATTGCCAGCATCACCCACAAGGTCGATGTGAACACCCTGGAGCAGGGCGCTGCCAGCGCGCTGCAGCTGAACGAGATCGGCCGCGTCAAGGTAGCCCTGGACACCTCGATCGCCCTCGACGGTTACGACAGCAACCGCACCACCGGTGCGTTCATCGTCATCGACCGCCTGACCAACGGCACCGTTGGCGCCGGCATGATCATCGCCCCGCCCGTGTTGCCACACGGCAGCACCGGCCATCATGGCAAGCAGGCCCATGTGTCCACCGAAGAGCGCGCCCTGCGCTTCGGTCAGCAGCCAGCCACCGTGCTGTTCAGCGGCCTGTCGGGTGCTGGCAAGAGCACCTTGGCCTATGCCGTGGAGCGCAAGCTGTTCGACATGGGCCGTGCGGTGTACGTGCTCGACGGCCAGAACCTGCGTCACGACCTGAACAAGGGCCTGCCACAGGACCGCGCTGGCCGTACCGAGAACTGGCGCCGCGCCGCCCATGTGGCGCGCCAGTTCAACGAAGCCGGCATGCTCACCCTGGCTGCGTTCGTGGCCCCGGATGCCGAAGGCCGCGAACAGGCCAAGGCGCTGATCGGCAAGGAACGCCTGGTGACCGTTTACGTCCAGGCCTCGCCGCTGGTTTGCCGCGAGCGTGACCCGCAAGGCCTGTACGCTGCCGGTGGCGACAACATCCCGGGTGAGAGCTTCCCGTTCGATGTGCCGCTGGATGCTGATCTTGTGATCGACACCCAGGCCACCAGCGTGGACGAAGGCGTTAAACAGGTGCTGGACGTGCTGCGTCAGCGTGGCGCGATCTAAGCGCTAGCCTGCAGGGAAAACCCCGCTTCGGCGGGGTTTTTTCTATTGCTCAGTTCGGGTGAAAAGGCCCTCAGAGTTCAGGGCCTTGCTCGTGTTAGCTGGGCTTGAAACCGTCTTTACCGTTGGCTAGCCGCCATTGCTTGACTATTTCTAGTACTTTTTCAGGTTTACCATTTTCCTTTGGGTTTGGTCTGTACAAAAGATCGTAGCCTGAGGGGTGTTCAGTGATTTTTGAAAAATGATCAAGAAGTCCCCCCAGTACATGATCGGGTTCTTCCAAGTTGGCTCTGTGGATTTCAATTATGAGTGCCAAGAATTCGTTTTCGGTATAGTCAGAAAGTTTGGTTTTTTCACTCATGGTTTTGTTCCGTAGTGAATGCTGTTGTGCGATAGCGGTGTGACAATACGAATGTTATCCATGTCATAAACGCCGCCCCCTTCACTGATCGGGGTTACATGATGAAGTATAAAGGTCTTTTGGCTCAGGTGGCTGTCTGGGAAATCGACTATCGGTGAGTAGCCGTTTTTTCTCATCCGACTCAGGCTCATTTCATCAAATTGCTTTGAAAGCTCAGGATCATTAGCCACCGCTTTCCAGAACTGTCGCCGGAATGCGTCAAAATTTCTGAATTCCCTACTTTTAAGAAGTTCTGCAATTTGCGCAGGAATCGGAGCACCCTCAAGGCTGGCTGCCTCCTTTCGCCATGTATCTGACACCTGTGCACCATGTCCGGTCGATGTTCCTGCCTCGTATCGCGGGCTCTTGAACACCACCAGAATAGGCGGTAATCCGGAGTCCATGGGGAAGGTGATGATCAGCCGTTCCTGGTCCAGCAGATCAAGCGCGGGGTAACCCTCCTGCTCGGTGACGACAGGGTTCAGGCTGCTGCCGGTGTACACGACGGTACCAGGCGGGACTAGCGGTAGGCTGGTGGAGTTTCCCTCATCGCCACCCGGCGCGCTGGCGGGTGTCCAGGTCAGAATCCGTTGCGGATTATCCAGCGCCAGGCTGTAGACCTGCCGCTCGCTGTCGAACGTTGCTGCGCGTACCGCCACCGGCTTGCCACTCGGCACCACGTAGAGATCCAGTTCGTTTTCGTTCTCAACCCCCGCCAGAAGGTAGGGCAGGTCGATGCTGGTCGAGGATGCCGCCAAGGCAGCAAGGTCAGGCCCACCGGCAGGGCTAAGGCTGTCGAGTGGGGTGCTGATGAGGTACTGGCGTTCACTGTTGCCCAGCGTTGATGGCCAGGCCATCGCAAGGGTGCCTACTGCGAGCGAAGGGACAGTCGTAGCAACAAGCCGGGTAAGTGCCGCTGCGATCGATTCAGCCAAGGCAGAGTAAGCCGCTTCGGCTACGGCAAAAGTGGTAGCCCCAATCGGGATTACGGCAGGTGTGGATACCGCTAGCCGCGCTTCATTGATATAGGAGACACTACGCCGCAAAGCCTCTTGCCTTTGGCGCTCGGCTTCAGCAGCCAAGCGTTCGGCTTCGGCCTGCTGGCGTGCAGCTTCTTCCTGTGCAGCGAGTTGAGCCTGGAGGTTTTCCACTTCAGCCGCGCGCTGCATCAGGTTCTGCGTGGCACCTGCATATACCCCCAGGAATCTGATCGATTCGGTTAGCGCCAGTGCCAGGTGGTATTCCTGCCAGCGTGGGCCAGCCCGGCGCAACCGTTGCTCATCTACAAGGTGCAAAAGCCCTTCAAGTTGTGGTTTCGACAGGGGGCTGTTGATGCGCGGGTTTTGATCTTGATAGGGGGGAATTTGCGACTGCTTGGCCTGCACCAAGGCGGCAGCAGTTGCCAGGTAGGTACTGAAGGTTTGGACAAGCGTGAGCGTGTCGTCAATGACGGTTTGACCCAGCTCATGCTGAAGGACGTTGGGTAAACAATCGAAATGTATTTGTCGCTCTGTGTGGATCTGCGCTGTTCTACGCGCAATCACCTGCAACAAATCCAGCGGTTGCTGGCTGAGTTCTTCCTGATCTACCTGGCTTGCCAGTGCTCGAAGTTCGTCAGCCAATGCTTGGTGCTTCTGAGCTTCCAGGTGTAAACGGTACGTACCCTCCCAGGACTTCTGCAGCCTTGTGGCCCATTCCACGCCTAATTCCTGGCCTGTTGTTGCTGCGAAGAAACCCGGGTCTAGAAACCGGCTCATCATTGAG
The DNA here is from genome assembly GCF_058782925.1 of Pseudomonas sp. FW305-E2. Classification (NCBI taxonomy): domain Bacteria; kingdom Pseudomonadati; phylum Pseudomonadota; class Gammaproteobacteria; order Pseudomonadales; family Pseudomonadaceae; genus Pseudomonas; species Pseudomonas sp. FW305-E2. The sequence continues at coordinate 14,297 of NZ_JBYSYE010000056.1, forward strand.
TCGCCCCGCTTGTAGAATGCGGGTACGCCAAAGTAGTTGTTGGCGTCGGGTAAAATCTGCAGATAACCATCACGAATCTGGCTGATGCGCGACGACAGGATTTGTTGCTCTGTTACGAATGGTGATGCCGCGCCGTTTGTACTGCTCGCCTCGGCTTTGATCTGGGCTTTTAGTGCATTTATAGTTTCAGGAAGCTGGTTTGTTTCATGAGCATACTTATCTGAATAGTCCTTTTCGATGATTTGAAATTCTTCTGTCAGCACCCTACGCGTGGAAATAACCCGAGCAATATCATTTTTGGTTGGGCTGGTGCCGCGTGGATAACCATCGCTTAGCCCCCAGCCACCTGAGCCCGGCCCACCGCCACCGATAAAACTCAGTTCAATACCTGTAGGTGCTTGCGCACTGATGTATAGCGCCTCATCGAGATAATACGTATTGTCCCGTGCCATGTAGGTTCTCCTGATCACTACATGGGCTAGGTTTACGTATATCGAATTTGCGGTATGTCAGCTGCAGCCTGTCAATCAGTAGGAAGCTTCGTGTTGCTCGGAAAGATCCGTCTCAGATATGTTTCTCCGACACCGGTATCACCCGTCTTTCCTTCACCGCTTTGTACGAAAAACTCGAATAGATCTCCTTCACCCCCGGCAACCGCTGCAGCACTTCCCGGGTAAATTCGCCAAACGACTCCAGGTCCCGTGCCAGGATCTCCAGCAGAAAGTCATAGCGGCCGGAGATGTTGTGGCAGGCGACGATCTCGGGGATTTCCATCAGGCGCTGTTCAAACGCCAGCGCCATGTCCTTGGTGTGCGAGTCCATCATGATGCTGACGAACGCGGTCACACCAAACCCCAGCGACTTGGGCGAGAGGATGGCCTGGTAGCCGGTGATGTAGCCGTTTTCCTCCAGTAACTTGACCCGTCGCCAGCAGGGCGAGGTAGTCAGTGCCACCTGGTCGGCGAGTTCGGCAACGGTGAGACGGGCATTGTCCTGCAAGGCGGCGAGCAGGGCGCGGTCGGTGCGGTCGAGGCTTGAAGGCATTTTTTGCCCTCCTGGTCCGTTGATTATTGTTTTTGTTCCAGCAAGCACGTGTATGCGTAGGCTATTTTGGAAAAAATCGGGCAGCTCGGTGGCATAAGCTTATAGCAAACCACAAGAGGCTGTTGCCATGCGCGACTCCCACCACAACACCGGTTTTTCCACGCGGGCCATTCATCATGGCTATGACCCGCTTTCCCATGGTGGCGCCCTGGTGCCACCGGTGTATCAAACGGCTACCTATGCCTTTCCCACTGTCGAGTACGGTGCTGCCTGCTTCGCCGGGGAGGAGCCTGGGCATTTCTACAGCCGCATTTCCAACCCCACGCTGGCCTTGCTGGAGCAGCGCATGGCTTCGCTGGAGGGCGGTGAAGCGGGGTTGGCGTTGGCCTCGGGGATGGGCGCGATTACCTCAACCCTCTGGACCCTGCTAAGGCCTGGCGATGAGCTGATTGTCGGGCGCACCTTGTATGGCTGTACCTTCGCTTTTCTGCACCACGGTATTGGTGAGTTCGGGGTGAAAGTTCGCCATGTCGATCTCAACGATGCCAAGGCCCTGAAAGCGGCGATCAGCAGTAAAACACGGATGATCTACTTCGAAACACCGGCCAACCCCAACATGCAACTTGTGGATATTGCGGCGGTTGTGGAGGCGGTGCGGGGGCATGATGTGCATGTGGTGGTCGATAACACCTACTGTACGCCGTACCTGCAGCGGCCACTGGAGCTGGGGGCGGACCTGGTGGTGCACTCGGCAACCAAGTACCTCAGTGGGCATGGCGATATCACTGCCGGGTTGGTGGTGGGGTGCAAGGCGTTGGTCGACCGTATCCGCCTGGAAGGGCTGAAGGATATGACCGGCGCGGTGCTGTCACCGCATGACGCGGCGTTGCTGATGCGCGGTATCAAGACCCTGGCCCTGCGCATGGACCGGCATTGCGCCAATGCCCAGCAGGTGGCCGAGTTTCTCGCTCGGCAGCCGCAGGTGGAATTGATTCATTACCCGGGGCTACCGTCTTTTGCCCAGTACGCGTTGGCCCAGCGACAGATGCGTTTGCCTGGCGGGATGATTGCGTTTGAGCTCAAGGGTGGCATTGAGGCGGGGCGGCGCTTCATGAATGCGCTGCAGCTCTTTGCCCGGGCGGTGAGCCTGGGGGATGCCGAGTCGCTGGCGCAGCATCCGGCGAGCATGACGCATTCCAGCTATACGCCGCAGGAGCGGGCGCATCACGGGATATCGGAGGGGTTGGTGCGTCTGTCGGTGGGGCTGGAGGATGTGGAGGACCTGCTGGCAGATGTCGAACAGGCATTGCAGGCCTGCTGCTAGGTTGCCTGCACTGGCCCCTTCGCGGGCACGCCCGCACAGGTTCAGCGCACGCTCTGAAGCCCGCGCGGCCCCTGTAGGCGCGGGTTCACCCGCGAAGAGGCCGGCATAGGCAGCATCCACAAAAAAGGCCTCTTGCGAGGCCTTTTGCATGTTCAGCAGATCAACGCTTGAGCCCGTAGCTCTCATCCAGCATGCCCGGCGAGTTAGGCACTTTCGGCGCATAGTCGCGCGGCACTTCGGCGGTGTCTTTAGGTGGGGTCAGGCGGTCACGCGGGCCTTGCGGTGCATCGGAGTGCAGCGCAGCCAGCAGGCGTTGGCGGGTGACGTCATCGAGGGCCAGGCTGTTGGCGCCTTCAGCCAGGTGATCCTGTACGTCCTGATAGCTCTGGGTCAGTTTCTTGACCAGCATGGCGGTGCTGTTGAAGTGGGTGACCACTTCGTTCTGGTAGCTGTCGAAGCGCTTCTGGATGTCATCCAGTTGACGCTGGGTGTTGCTCGGGGCCGCATTGGGCAGCAGGCGGGCAACAATGAAACCGACTGCCACACCGATGACCAGGGCCAGGGTTGGCAACAACCAAACAAGGAGCGAGAGTTCCACGAGTCCTTCCTCTATAAACGGCTTTGCTTTACGTTAACGGCTCAGACCTGCGCTGTATACCGCGAGCGATCGCAAATCAGAACAGAATTTCACACCTAGACGAATCGACCCTTCTCGAGGTCACGGAGTAGTGCCTTGCTTGTCCGCGAAACCCCCTTGTTCATCGATGGCCCCAGCGGCCAGCTGGAAGCGTTGTACCTGGACGTGGCGCAAGCCCGTGGCGCGGTGCTGATCTGCCACCCTAACCCGGTCCAGGGCGGCACCATGCTCAACAAGGTTGTCTCGACCCTGCAGCGCACTGCACGTGATGCCGGTTATGTGACCCTGCGTTTCAACTACCGTGGCGTCGGCCAGAGCGCCGGCAGCCACGACATGGGCGCTGGCGAAGTGGCCGATGCCGAGGCCGCTGCAGCATGGCTGCGCGCCAGGCACCCCGGGCTACCGCTGGTGCTGATGGGCTTTTCGTTCGGTGGTTTCGTTGCCACCAGCCTGGCCGGGCGCCTTGAAACGGCAGGCGTCGAGTTGCAGCACCTGTTCATGATCGCCCCGGCGGTCATGCGCCTGACCGCCGAATTCCCGCTGCCGCAGCGCTGCCCGCTCACCGTGGTGCAGCCGGACGCCGATGAAGTCGTCGCGCCGCAGCTGGTTTACGAATGGTCCGACAGCCTGTCGCGTCCCCATGAGCTGCTGAAAGTGGCAGAATGCGGACACTTCTTCCATGGCAAGCTGACCGATCTGAAGGATCTGCTGCTGCCGCGCCTTTCGAACTGAGCCAAGCCTGAATAAGCGAACACCCATGACCACGCGCATTCTTACCGGTATCACCACCACCGGCACTCCGCACCTGGGCAACTACGCCGGCGCCATCCGCCCGGCGATCCGTGCCAGCCAGCAGCCCGGTGTCGACTCGTTCTACTTCCTGGCCGACTACCACGCCCTGATCAAGTGCGACGACCCGCTGCGCATCCAGCGCTCGCGCCTGGAAATCGCCGCCACCTGGCTGGCCGGTGGCCTGGACCCGGACAAGGTGACCTTCTATCGCCAGTCCGACATCCCGGAAATCCCCGAGCTGACCTGGCTGCTGACCTGCGTTGCTGCCAAAGGCCTGCTGAACCGTGCGCATGCCTACAAGGCCTCGGTGGACAAGAACGTCGAGAACGGCGAAGACCCGGACGCCGGCGTGACGATGGGCCTGTTCAGCTACCCGGTGCTGATGGCCGCCGATATCCTGATGTTCAACGCCAACAAGGTGCCGGTCGGTCGTGACCAGATCCAGCACGTGGAAATGGCCCGCGATATCGGCCAGCGCTTCAACCACCTGTTCGGCCAGGGCAAGGACTTCTTCGCCTTGCCGGAGGCTGTGATCGAAGAAAGCGTGGCGACCCTGCCGGGCCTGGACGGGCGCAAGATGTCCAAGAGCTATGACAACACCATCCCGTTGTTCACCAGCGCCAAGGACATGAAAGACGCCATCTCGCGCATCGTCACCGATTCGCGCGCGCCCGGTGAGGCGAAAGACCCGGACAACGCGCACCTGTTCACCCTGTACCAGGCCTTCTCGACGCCTGAGCAGTGCGCCGGTTTCCGCGAAGAGCTGCTGCAGGGCCTGGGCTGGGGCGACGCCAAACAGCGCCTGTTCCAGCTGCTGGACGGCCAACTGGCCGAGAAGCGCGAGTACTATCACCAGCTGATCGCCCGGCCGGCGGACCTGGAAGACATCCTGCTGGCCGGCGCTGCCAAGGCCCGCAAGATCGCCACGCCGTTCCTCGAGCAGTTGCGCGAGGCCGTTGGCCTGCGTTCGTTCCGCAGCAGCGTGCAGGCCACCGCCGAAGTGAAGAAAAAAGCCACCAAGAGCGCGCGTTTTGTCAGCTTCCGTGATGAAGACGGCAGCTTCCGCTTCCGCCTGCTGGCCGCTGATGGCGAGCAACTGCTGTTGTCGCGCAGCTTCGCCGACGGCAAGAGTGCCGGCGCCGTGAGCAAGCAGCTGCAGCAAGGTGGCGAGGTTAATGTGCGCGTCGAAGGCCTGAGCTTCGGCCTGTGGCTCAATGGCGAGCAGGTTGCCGACGGGCCGCAGTTCGACAGCGTCGAAGCCCGTGATGCTGCCATTCAGAGCCTGAACGAAGCCTTGGCGCCTCAGCAGGACTGAGGCTGCCAAACGGTGGGAGCGGGCGTGCCCGCGAAACAGGCGCCGCGGTGCATGGCACCGGCTTTGCCGGTGTTCGCGGGCACGCCCGCTCCCACAGACTGATTGCCATTAAGCGGGCCTGTCGCTACAGTGACGGCCCGTTTTTTGTTGCCTCGCTAACGAATCATGACTCCCTTAGAACGCTATCAAGCAGATCTGAAACGTCCCGACTTCTTCCATGACGCGGCGCAGGAAACTGCGGTGCGTCACCTCCAGCGCTTGTACGACGACCTGGTGCACGCGCAGAACAACAAGCCGGGCGTGTTCGGCAAGCTGTTCGGCAAGAAGGAGCAGACCCCGGTCAAGGGCCTGTACTTCTGGGGTGGGGTGGGGCGAGGCAAGACCTACCTGGTTGATACCTTCTACGAAGCGCTGCCGTTCAAGCAGAAGATGCGTACGCACTTCCACCGCTTCATGAAGCGTGTGCACGAGGAGATGAAAACCCTCAAGGGCGAGAAGAACCCGCTGACCCTCATTGCCAAGCGCTTCAGCGAAGAAGCCAAGGTGATCTGCTTCGACGAATTCTTCGTGTCGGACATTACCGACGCCATGATCCTCGGCACCTTGATGGAAGAGCTGTTCAAGAATGGCGTGTCGCTGGTGGCCACCTCCAACATCGTGCCGGACGGCCTCTACAAGGACGGCCTGCAGCGTGCACGCTTCCTGCCGGCCATTGCCATGATCAAGCAGTACACCGACGTGGTGAACGTCGATAGCGGGGTCGACTACCGTCTGCGTCACCTGGAGCAGGCTGAACTGTTCCACTTCCCACTCGATGACGCGGCGCACCAGAGCATGCGCGCCAGCTTCAAGGCGCTCACCCCTGAGTGCACCCAGGCGATCGAAAACGACGTGCTGATGATCGAGAACCGCCCGATCAATGCCCTGCGTACTTGCGACGACGTCGCCTGGTTTGACTTCCGCGCCCTGTGCGACGGGCCGCGCAGCCAGAACGACTACATTGAGCTGGGCAAGATCTTCCACGCCGTATTGCTGAGCAACGTGGAGCAGATGGGCGTCACCACCGACGACATCGCCCGTCGTTTCATCAACATGGTGGACGAGTTCTACGATCGCAACGTCAAGCTGATCATCTCGGCCGAGGTGGAGTTGAAGGACCTGTATACCGGTGGGCGTCTGAGCTTCGAGTTCCAGCGTACCCTGAGCCGGTTGCTGGAGATGCAATCGCACGAATTCCTGGCGCGCGCACACAAGCCCTGACGGCAGCGGCAAGCGTCAGGCGACAAGGAAAGTTCAGGGCAATGCGCGATCCGCTCTGGTTTTTCCTTGTCGCTTCAAGCTCGAAACCTGCCGCTCTGGAAGCCTTTCAGGCTTCCTGCATGAACTGCTGCCGATACTGGTTCGGCGACAACTCGGTGTGTTGGCGGAACAGCCGCGCAAAGAAACTGGCATCGTCATACCCCACCTCGTAACTGATGGTCTTGATGCTCTTGCGCGTACTCGACAACAACCCCTTGGCTGTCTCGATGCGTAACCGTTGCAGGTAATGCAGCGGCTTGTCACCCGTTGCGCCCTGGAAGCGACGCATGAAGTTGCGGATGCTCATGCCGTGGTTGCGGGCCACATCCTCGAAGCGGAACTTGTCGGCGAAGTGTTCCTCCAGCCAGTGCTGGATCTGCAGGATGATCAGGTCCTGGTGCAGCTTCTGTCCGCCAAAGCCCATGCGCCCCGGGGTGTAGTTGCGTTGCACTTCGTAGAGGATATCGCGGGACACTGCACGGGCCACGTTGGCACCGCAGAAGCGTTCGATCAGGTAGATGTACAGGTCGCAGGCCGAGGTTGCACCGCCGGCGCAATAGATATTGTCGGCATCGGTCAGGTGCTTGTCCTGGTTCAGGCGAATCTTCGGGAAGCGTTCGGCAAAGCTGTTGAAGAAGCGCCAGTAGGTGGTCGCTTCCTTGCCATCGAGCAGGCCGGATTCGGCCAGCCAGAACACACCACTGGCCTCGGCGCACAGCACCGCGCCACGCGCGTGCTGTTCACGCAGCCACGGCAGCACCTGTGGGTAACGCTGCAGCAAGTTGTCGAAATCATCCCAGTAGGCCGGGAGGATGATCACATCGGCGTCGTCCAGGCCGCCGTCAACCGGTAACTGCACATTGCTGAAGCTGTCCACGGGCTGGCTGTCGGGGCTCACCAGGCGGATGTCGAACATGGGCTGCAAGCCCAGGCCCAGCTGCTTGCTATAGCGCAGGCTGGCGAGGTGGAAGAAGTCCTTGGCCTGCATCAAGGTCGAAGCGAACACCTTGTCAATGGCCAGGATGCTGACGCGCCGCAGCGACGCTGAGGGTTGGGTAAACATCATTGTCATTGTTCTTATAGGGTAGAGTGGTCAATCACCGGCTGGATCGTCTTATTTTTTGGCGATTGTGTCTACCCCATGTAACAGCGGCGCGAAGCGGGGCGCAGTGTTTGGCTCAAGGCGCCGGGTTGGGCTGCTCCTGATGAATGGCTTCGATCGCTGTCAGCAGATCGGCGCTCAGGTTCAGTTCAAGGCTGGCCAGGTTGCTGTCCAGCTGCTGCAGGCTGGTGGCACCTATGATGTTGCTGGTCACGAACGGCTGTCGGGTGACGAACGCCAGGGCCATTTGCGCCGGGTCCAGGCCGTGCTCGCGGGCCAGCTGCACGTAGCGGCTGCAGGCCGCCACGGTCTGTGGGTTGGAGTAACGGGCAAAGCGGCTGAACAGGGTCAGGCGTGCATTGTCCGGCCGTGCGCCGTTCTCGTACTTGCCCGAGAGCATGCCGAAGGCAAGCGGCGAATAGGCCAGCAGGCCACACTGCTCGCGTATGGCCACTTCTGCCAGGCCCACCTCGAAGCTGCGGTTGAGCAGGTTGTACGGGTTCTGGATCGATACCGCCCGCGGCCAGCCACGGCTCTCGGCCAGTTGCAGGAACTTCATGGTGCCCCACGGCGTTTCGTTGGACAGGCCGATGTGGCGGATCTTGCCCGCACGCACCTGCTCGCCGAGCACTTCGAGGGTTTCTTCCAGTGGGGTGAAGTGATCCTGCGGCAGGTGCTGGTAGCCCAGCTTGCCGAAGAAGTTGGTGCTGCGCTCTGGCCAGTGCAACTGGTACAGGTCGATGCGGTCGGTCTGCAGGCGTTTGAGGCTTTCGTCCAGCGCCGCGACGATGTGCTGACGGTTGTGCTTGAGCTGCCCGTCACGGATATGGCTGATGCCGTTGCCCGGGCCTGCAACCTTGCTGGCCAGGATCCACGCGTCGCGGTCGCCATGGTCACGGAACCAGTTGCCGATGATGCGCTCGGTGGCCGCGTAGGTCTCCGGGCGGGGAGGGACCGGGTACATCTCGGCGGTGTCGATGAAGTTGACCCCGGCGGCCTTGGCCCGGGCAATTTGCTCGTAGGCCTCGGCCTGGATGTTCTGCTCGCCCCAGGTCATGGTGCCCAGGCACAGGGCGCTGACGTTGAGGTCGGTACGGCCGAGCTGGCGGTATTCCATCGGTTAGTCACTCCTTGGCAATAGAAGCCAATCAAAGCAGGTTGAAATTTTTCGCGCAATCTGGATAATTCAGCCCCTCTCCGCGTGGCGGAAGTGATGCACCATCACGCAGGAAGAACCCCGTCGAACATTGGCGTGCCCGACCCGAGCCCCCAAAAGCGTCTGTGTTCGGCTGCGCGCTTGCCCTTGGCAAGCTGTGCACTATCCAGTAAGATTCGCCGTCTATTTTTCGCTGGGCGGCCTCTGAGGCTTTAGAGAATGAAAACTTTTACTGCTAAACCGGAAACAGTAAAGCGCGAGTGGTTCGTAGTCGACGCCGCTGGCCAGACCCTGGGTCGTCTGGCTACCGAAATCGCTACCCGTCTGCGTGGCAAACACAAACCAGAATACACCCCTCACGTTGACACCGGCGACTACATCGTCGTTATCAACGCCGAGCAGGTTCGTGTGACTGGTGCCAAGTCTTCCGACAAAATGTACTACTCCCACTCCGGTTTCCCAGGCGGTATCAAGGAAATCAACTTCGAGAAGTTGATCGCCAAGGCCCCTGAGCGTGTTATCGAAACTGCGGTCAAAGGCATGCTGCCTAAGAACCCGCTGGGTCGCGACATGTACCGCAAGCTGAAAGTGTACGCGGGTGCTGCTCACCCACACACTGCTCAGCAGCCTCAAGAACTGAAGATCTAACGGGATAGTTCATTATGTCGGCGACTCAAAATTACGGCACTGGCCGTCGCAAGACCGCAACCGCTCGCGTATTCCTGCGTCCGGGTACTGGTAACATTTCCATCAACAACCGTTCTCTGGACGTGTTCTTCGGTCGCGAAACCGCTCGCATGGTTGTTCGCCAGCCGCTCGAGCTGACTGAATCCGTTGAGAAATTCGACATCTACGTCACCGTTTCCGGTGGTGGTGTCAGCGGTCAGGCCGGTGCGATCCGTCACGGTATCACCCGCGCTCTGATGGAATACGACGAAACCCTGCGTGGCGCTCTGCGTCGTGCTGGCTACGTCACCCGCGACGCTCGTGAAGTTGAGCGTAAGAAAGTGGGTCTGCGTAAAGCGCGTAAGCGTCCTCAGTACTCCAAGCGTTAATACCGCTTCGGCAGTCGAAAAAAGCCCGGTTCCTTGGAACCGGGCTTTTTTTTTAGCCTTGAACTAACCTGTCAGCAGTCAGTGGCCGCTTGTCGCATAGACGTAGATCAAGCAAAGCGTGGGTTGTCGCCCTTGCCGGGGTAATCACCTTGTCAGTGTGTGGATTTGTTTCTTACCATGGCGGCCAATTTTTAGTGCCATTGACACAACCTAAGTACAGGCCAGGTCCAACTGGCCAAGCAAGCTGATGGGAGAGGACTGAATGAGCAATGACGGCGTCAACGCAGGCCGGCGCCGCTTCCTCGTAGCCGCGACATCCGTGGTCGGGGCGGCGGGGGCAGTGGGGG
>NZ_JBYSYE010000057.1:0-23951 GCF_058782925.1 Pseudomonas sp. FW305-E2
GCTTGAGCCTCAGCGCACAGCGTTACGGTTTGGTTGTCTGCTGACATGATTCGCCTCTTGCACAAGATCTTTTCGTTAGGGCTTGGCCTCTGAAGGGGAGATGTTAGCTAGAGGCAAGGGTGTCGCGGGCGACTGCGAATCTGAAGGAAGCCCTAGGCAAAATGCTGGGCTCAAGAACAGGAAGCGGATAGAGGCGGCGCAGCGGGGGGATAAGGCCAACATCGTCAAAGCTCGATACTTGCACAGAACGCTGCGACGTAAATCCGACAGGCATAAGCAGGAATGTCGCGCGAATTACCTTGGGCGATCTGCACGCTGCCACTGTGCTACCGAGCGTCGAGAGGCGACGGGATGAGCGTGCAGAGTCAGCCGAGGCCGTAGTAAGTGGCGGCTAACTACACTACCAAGGGCCGAACAGGATATGCCGTCAGTAGGCGCCACTGTCTCATTGGTAGCTGGAATGCAGAAATCAACTCTTAATCCGCTTTACATGGGGATTGCGCCAGATCTTCGTGGTGCCAGACATGGCAGGGCGGCTCCAACTAATCTGCAAGCAGTATGCCTAAAAAATTGAAAAGCAGTAACGATGTTCCGGCAAGGAAAATAAAAGCGCCAAGATATAATCGAAAAGTCTTAAGCATGATAATGAGCTTTCCAGAGCTCTGGCTAAGACGACTAGCCTTAGCCAGAAAGGCTTAAAAAATGTTTAGTGGATAACTCACGTGGATCCGTGTCTGAACGGTGTCGGGTGTCACACCGTTTAAGTCTCCATTTGCGGTATAAAACGCCTGGCGGAGTCTTAAGGCTAGATCCTTGGCCGGTCCAGTCTGAACCACATAACCGAACTCGACGTCAATCTCTTGTTCTTTTCCGTCAGATCCGTAATTAAGGTATTGATATTCGCTGTTCAAGCTCATATTCCGTCCATCGGATCCCCAACCTTTCAGGTAGCGAGCCAAAAACGTCAGGCCGGGTAAGCCTGAGGCTCTGAAATTATAGTCATAGCGCACTTGTAGGGATTGCTCACCGGGACCATTGAAATCGGAGACTTGCACGGCGTTCATTAAATAGATGGAATCCCCAAAGCTTCCCTCGTTGCCTACCCCGATGTAGTCAAACGGTGTGTCCCCACCTACCTTTTGATAGGCGAGCATTAGCTTGTGACCAATATAGCTATAACTAACCGCTAATGAGAACGCTTTGGTATCGATTTCGCCAGCTTTGGCAGATCCAGAGTCCATGGTGCGGTAGCCATTAAAGTTCAGCGTCAGAGCTTGTTTCGTGTCGATTGTATATACATGCTGAGCGCTGAAATAGTATTGGTTCCAGATATTTTCTAAGTTTGCTCCGTACAATGAAAATGAAACGGTTGGAAAGGGTGAATAGTTTCCGCCAAGATAGTCAATATGCGACGCGCTGACACCCGCATAGGCGGCGCCTAGCTCGCCTCCAGAAGTTGTCCCTCTCGGTCCGTTGCCAGATGTAAAGTGGCCTGCATCCAGAGTTAAATCTTTGATGTCTTTGCTAAAAAGGCTAAAGCCAGTAGCTGTTTGCGGAGTAATGCGTGAGCCAGCAACCGCGAACACAGGAGCCGATGTCTGCTGAGTTCCATATTTCAGCGTTGTATTGTAGACCCTCGCCTTGAGGGAACCACCCCCTTGACTCCAGGTGGTATTATCGTTGTTGGGGACATTACCTGCGCCACTGAAACGCTTATCCAGTTTTAAGCCGGAGTAGAGGAAAGCGTCAATACCCAAACCAACCGTACCCGTGGTAAAGCCAGATGTGTAGCTAATCTGTGCTGCTTGCGACCAATCCCGCCCGTCAGCTCCACCATTTTTTCCATCATGGTTATAGTAATAATTCTTCAAATTTAGTGTAAGAGAGCTATCCTGAAGAAAACCATCGGGCTGTTCTGCAAGTATATTTCCGGCGTACGAAATCAACCCAAAAGCAAGAAGCGGAGTAAGTGATTCGGAGGACAGGCGCATGATAAATTCCCGACGAGGATGGGGGTTTGTAAACTAGTTTTTCCAAACTGACCCAAGTGCGATGGGGTCTTCAGTGGCAAATGGATTACCTTCTACCCCTTTGTGCATAACTAGTGTCCGATCTATGAATGCAGGGATTATCACACCTGAATTATTTGCGGCCTCGGCCAAGAGATTTTTGTAGGCAATGGCCTGCTTTTGCTCGTCTCTTTCCGCCAGTGCATCATTGATGGCCGACCGCATTGCCCCATTGCCGTCGAATTTTGATCCGTTGAAAGGGGCACCTTTGACATAGGCAGCGTCCAATGTGTCATGCGCATGACGGCGAAGCATAAAATCGATATAGGCTGGGCGCTTACCCCATACTTGATCCCAGTACGTTTCCTTAGGCCATTGATTGATTTTTACCTTGATACCCGCTGCCTTGAGGGATTCTCCAAATACGATCGCCAGGTTTACAAAGCCGGTGGTCGTGTCGGAAGTGAAAATTTCAAACTCTAACCCGTCGGGGTAACCAGCCTCGGAGAGCAGTGCCTTGGCTTTAGCTATGTCATAGCTTGGGAGCGTGGCGGCCGATGGGAATAGCTTGTCGAAATTAGGGACAGGAACGTCGGGGCTTACTGATCCGAACCCTCCATATACGACATCTAGGAGCAGGTTACGATCCAATGCGTATTTGATGGCTTGTCGAACTCGGATGTCGTCAAAAGGTTTAACCGTTTCATCTAGAAAAATTCCATACCAAAGGTTGGATGGCATACGAGCCAACGTGACAGTTGAGTCATTGGCGAGCTTCTTTAGGATGACCGGCTCGATGCCATCTACAATATCCACCGCTCCGGATTTAACCGCTTGCACACGTGTATTCTGATCAAGAATGGCAACACATTGGATGGCATCAAGGGAAGCGTATCCCACCTGCCAATGCTTCTCCCAGCGGGATGTCTCCCACGCTTGTCCCGGGGTAAACGATTTGACTTTGAAAGGCCCGGTGCCCACAGCGCTAGCGACCGATGCAAGAGGTGTCGTGTTGTTTTTGACGACTGCGCAATAGGGCCTAGTCAGCGCGAGTGGAAGGAGGGTGTCCACCCGTTTTGTGTGGATCGTGAGTGTAAGGCTATCTTTTACTTGAATGCCGTCAGCATCAAAGCTTGCGATAAGTCTGCCGCGAGAAGGCGAGCCGATTTTCTCGTCCAGAATACGAGAAAGCGACCACTTCACATCGTCTGCGGTGAAAGCGCTCCCATCGTGAAATAGCACATCTGGACGAAGCTTGAATGTCCAACTGAGCCCGTCTTCGGACAGATTCCAAGACTCGGCCAACCCGGGGGCGACGGCGAGGTTTGGGTCGCGAACGACCAATGTCTCGAAAATAAGCTGGGTGATCAGGGTCGAACTACCGTTCGTAGCCGTAGCCGGATCTAGCTTCTCGCTACTTCTACCATCCGCGGCTCCATAGCGGAGTATCCCGCCCTTTACCTTGGACAGAAGGCCTTCAGCAAAGCTGAGGCTCGGCAACGCAAAAACCGAGCTTAATAGCGCCGCATCGCGGAGAAAGCGTCGACGCCCAACCCCTAACGTTAAATAATCTCTAGACAATTTACGTATCCTTGATCTGATGTTGACGGGCAGGGATTAAGTAAGGGCGTTAATGTTTAAACTCTATGGTGCTAATGCCGGTCGGCTTATTGTTGAATAGCTAATATACCAATGGGGGAGTCTATGTGCTTCGTGATTCTCCGAAGCAAGCATCGGTTGCAGCCGATGGTAATTTTTCAAATTGCATGGTTACCTAGTGGAATCCGGAGCACATAACATCTCCGCCTGATCTAGAAATGGTAACCGAATGGCACGAGTATCGCTTTTAAGCCCAGATGATCTCCCAGATGCTGACAGGCAACTAATATGGCGCCGGGGAAACCTTTACCGAGCATTAGCAAATTCGCCAGAGTTTGCTGCAACCTTCGCTACCTATGGTTTCTGGTTAAATACACGCTCTTCGCTGTCGAAGCGGATTCAGGAGCTTGTAATTCTGAAGGTGGCGTCAATCCATGGTTCTCGGTTCGAATGGTCGGCCCACGTCGGAATTTCCTTAAGTAACAAGATACTTTCTGAAATTGAAGTTAAGGCAATTTCAGAAGGCGCGGAACAGTCAGTAGAGAGCATTAGTAGAATTGAGCAGGTTCTACTTGCCATTGTGGATAAAAAACTAAATTCTAAGATCGTAGATGATGCAGATGTCCAGTACGTCATCAGGGATAGAGGTCAGAAGTTTTTTGTTGAATTTGCCGGTCTTGTTGGCATGTATACCGGTCTGGCGCACTTGATTGACCTTTTAGCCATTGATGTTGCTTTTGATGAGCTAGATTGGGATCAAAGATTTCCACTTTCTAATTATTCCGATAAATGCCAGCAGCAACTCGAGGGTGAGTAAGATGGGTGAATTAAAAGATGCGATGGATATTGCAAATAGAGTGCTTCCTGGTGGTAGTTTCAACTCTGTTGCCTTCGGTGCTGCAAGCAACGTCATCGTCAAAAGTGGCCTAGGTTGCAAAGTCACCGACATTTCTGGCCGAGAATATTTCGACTGTATAAACGGCTCGGGCCCTATGTTGCTTGGCCACGCTCATCCTGAGGTTGTTGAGGCTGTCCGTAAAGCGGCTGAATGCCCATCAAATTTCTATGTTCTAAACGACAAGGGCATTGAACTTGCAGAGAAACTGGTCGAGGCGATTCCTTGCGCTGAGCAAATCAAATATGGCGTCTCCGGATCCGATGCTACCTTTTTTGCGATGCGGATTGCACGAGCAGTCACCGGCCGAAGCAAAATATTGAAGTTTGAGGGTGGGTTTTTGGGTGTTAATGATTATGCCCTAATGGGAATGGGCCCTTCCCCTGACATCGAGCCTCATTATCCTCAGGCTGTACCAGACAGTGCAGGCATTCCTGCGAGCTTAGAGTCGGAAGTATTTGTAGTTCCTTTCAATAACATAGCAATTGTTCGCGAAGTCATTCAGCGCAATGGCAACGAAATAGCTGCTGTGATTATTGAGGCCCAGCATCGCTGCATTGATCCGGCTCCTGGATTTTTAGAATCTCTTCGCGATATCACAAAAAGAGCCGGCATTCTTCTGATCTTTGATGAAGTAGTCACTGGTTTCCGCCTTGCCTATGGTGGAGCTCAGCAGCGTTATGGCGTGGTACCGGATCTCGCGACATACGGGAAAGTCGTGGGCGGCGGAATGCCTCTTTCGGCAGTTGCTGGAAGTGCTGAGCTCCTTTCGCGCTGTGACCCTCATAAGGCGAGTAATCCGGATTACTGCTACATCAGCAGCACAATGAGCGGGCACGCACTTCCGGCTTCAGCAGGCATCGCCACGCTGAACGTACTCTCACGGGATGGTGTGTACGAACGCCTATAC
Organism: Pseudomonas sp. FW305-E2; assembly: GCF_058782925.1. NCBI lineage: Bacteria > Pseudomonadati > Pseudomonadota > Gammaproteobacteria > Pseudomonadales > Pseudomonadaceae > Pseudomonas > Pseudomonas sp. FW305-E2. The sequence continues at coordinate 5,414 of NZ_JBYSYE010000057.1, forward strand.
GAGATTGGGGACCGTTTTAGGGCTGGTGTCCGAGATGTTTTTCGACACAGAGGAATGGATGTCCAATTGCCTGGCAGTGGCCCCCTTACTACAGTCGTAATATCCAAGGATGAGGTTACTGACTACCGTACAAGTGTAAAAGGCGACATCAATCTACAAAAAAGATTGATGGCGCGGATGGTAGAGAATGGCGTGCTAACACATGGTAAGTTCTATCTGTCATTAGCGTTCTCAAATGCTGATATTGATCATGTTGTTCATATAATGGATGAGTCACTTGGGCAAGTGCTCGCTCGTAAGTAGAACAAAGAGACTCACAGTCATGTCTGAATATCCACCGAGTGATGTAGTTGTCTCGATGCTATTCCGTGAGTACGGGATGGAAGCAAATATCTATAAGTTAACGGGAGAATCGGACGTTAACTACCGGGTCAGCTGCAGCGATGGAAACGATTATTTGTTGAAAATGAGTCGCCGCAGTCGAGACAATCATCTGGATGCCGCTTTCCAAACAGACACGCTGAGATGGCTAGGTAGTCATGATTTAGGATTTTCTACTCCTGAGGTTATACCCTCGGTGAGTGGGGCTGATGTGGTCGAGGGTAAAACGAGGGAGGATGAAGGTTTCATATTTCGTCTTTATAGTTATCTCCCCGGCATTTTGTTGGCTGATGCTCTCTGCTATGAGGATTTAAGACCTAAGATAGGGCGTATGGTCGCAAGGCTACATGATGCCACCGAGAATTTTTATCACTGCCGTGCATCCCGGTACGTAAAATGGGATATCAAGAACTCTCACGCATTGGCAGACTACTTGAACGTTATCGAGGATCAGAACTTACGGGGCCTAATTGCCAGTATGGTCGATGGATACGTGAAAAATGTAATGCCACTTATTAATGAGCTGCCCAAGCAAATCATCCATGGAGACTTACATCCTGGAAACATACTGATAGATCCAGTAAAAAAGAACATCAAGGGAGTGATTGACTTTGGTGATATTGTGTTGTCGTCGCGATCTGGTGACTTAGCGATTGCCTGTACTGGGCAGCTAGACTACAAAGACGATGCGTTGAAGGGCGTTCTCGAGGTGCTTGATGGTTATCGCCCTGAAAAACCTCTTACTGAGGTGGAGGCTAACGCACTGCCGTATCAAATAGGCGCCCGATTTGCTGCCGGGATATTGTTTCTTGCTTCACACAAGAAGAAGTTTCCGGAGAGTGCTCACTTTCCTGAGATTTCTCCCGAGCAAGCTTATTCCAGAGTGGCCCAATGGCAAAAACTTGTCCTAGGTAAATCAAGCCTGCGTGATCACTGCGTCGCTGGGAGATAGAGATGTCTTTTGTAAATGCCCAGACCTCCTTCGAGACACTACTTCAACGTAGGGAAAGAGCTTTTGCGTCAACATATACGTCATTTTATGCAGAGCCTTTAGAAATCGTCCGAGCTGATGATGTCTGGATGTATGATTCGACAGGCAAAGCTTACCTGGACTTCTATAACAATGTACCGGTCGTAGGGCATTGCAATCCAACCGTTGCGACCCGTGTCTTTAATCAGCTCACTCAAGTTAATACACACACTCGTTACCTGACTCGAAATATTATAGAACTATCGGAGCGCCTGTTGTCCAAGGTGCCAGCCCCCCTAGACCGCATTATCTTCACCTGTACAGGAAGCGAGTCTAATGATTTGGCGTACAGAATCGCCAAGTCAGTGACTGATAATGAAGGATTCATAGTTACCAGCAATGCGTATCACGGTGGAACAGCGGCCCTTGTGGAGTTATCGCCTTCGCTATGTGGCATAGAAGGGGTGGGGTCGAATACGTTTTTAGCATCCGGTATAGGTGAGATGCCCGGTAAGTTCATCGAGTCAGTCCGAGCAGCGCTTGTGTCTATGGAGGGACGCGGAATTAAGCCGGCTGCAATTTTTTTGGATAGCGCGTTCTCGAGTGATGGTATCCATACACATCTGGGTTCAGAATTAAAAATTGCTACAGAGCTGGTACGCGCGGCAGGGGGACTGGTTGTTGCGGACGAAGTGCAATCTGGTTTTCATCGGTTTGGTACCACCATGTGGGGCTTTCAGCATCACGGCTTTGAACCTGATCTTATAACTCTGGGTAAGCCCATGGGGAATGGATACCCAATAGCTGCCGTCATTGGGAACTCTGAAATATTCGATGCTTTCTGTAAAAAATCTCTCTACTTTAATACTTTCGCAGGTGGGAATGTTGCGGCAGAAGCCGCACTGGCGGTGTTGGACATTATTGAGCGTGACGAATTAGCCAAAAACTCATCCGCTGTAGGTGAAGAGTTGCGTAACGGCTTGATTCAGCTTAAAAATCGCTTCGCGTTGATTAAGGAAGTAAGGGGGGAAGGGTTGTTTTTCGGTGTTGAGTTGCAAGAATTTGGCGCTCATCAAGCCTCACAAAATATTGGTGTCCTTGTAGTTGAGGATCTCAAAGTTCGCGGTATATTGGTCAGTGCAACCGGCGTTAGTAACAATGTTTTAAAAATCCGTCCACCGCTCACCATCAAGAGTTCGCATGTCTCTTATTTTTTAGAGAGGTTAGAGGAAAGCTTGACTAATCATTGCCGGGAGAAAGTCGAATGATGAAGAATAGGAAGGTTGCAATTGTAACAGGTGCCGGAAACCCTAAAGGAATAGGCTTCGCTATCTCCCGAGCCTTGAGCGAGTCAGGAATGATTGTGGTCGTCTGCTCTACATCCGAGCGGATCGAGGACAGAAAAAACGAATTGATTGAGTTTGGCGGCATAGTGGATTCATGGGTAGGCGACTTGAGCTCTGCCGCTGGTGGTGCCGCACTTGTAGCCTATGTAATCGCGAAATATGGACGTATCGATGCCCTTGTCAACAACGCAGGAATGGCTCAGACCGGTGTTAACACAGATTGGTCTCCTGTAGATAAGTTAACTCTAGACGCTTGGCATAAGACGTTTTCGTGCTCACTAGACACATGCTTTAACGTTACTACAGCTACTGTGCCTCATATGGTCGCCGCTGGATATGGGCGTATTGTTAATATCTCTTCAGTCTCTGGGACTGTAGCTGTATTCGAGGGTGGCGCGAGCTATTGTGCAGCTAAAGCAGCCGTGGCTGGCTATACCAAGGCACTTGCTTTGGAGTTGGCGAGATTTGGCATTACAGCGAACGCTGTCGCTCCTGGGTGGATCGACAACGGCTACGAGCAAATAATCGTTGATAATGGCAGGCATACGCCTGTAGGAAGAGCGGGGTATCCATCTGAGGTGGCTTCTCTCGTTCACTACCTGGCGTCGCCGTGTTCCAGTTACATTACGGGTCAGTTAATCGTCGTTGATGGTGGAAACACTATTCAAGAATGTAAATTGAGGTGATTAAAACTATGAATATCGAATCTTTGAAAGAAAATCTAGAACCTGGCCGGCTGTGGTCTGATCTTATGACGTTGGGCGCTATTGGTGTTACGCCAAGGGGCGGAAGCTCGAGAGTTGCGCTGTCCGATGCTGATCGAGATGCTCGAAACCTATTTGTTTATTGGGCCAAAGAAGCCGGGATGACCATCAAGGTTGATCGCATTGGAAATATTTTCGCACGGAGAGAAGGGCAAGAGCCGGAGCTTCCACCGGTCATGGTCGGAAGCCATCTCGACACCCAGACTCCGGGCGGAAAGTTTGACGGCATTCTTGGGGTGTTGGCCGGACTGGAAGTTGTCCGGGCTATGAATCGATCCAAACTTTCATTCCGACGCTCTGTAGAGGTCGCAGTATGGACGAACGAGGAAGGTGTTCGCTTTCCTGGCCTGATGGGATCGTCCGTGTTCGCAAAACTAAAGAGTGTTGATCAGGCTCTGTCTGATGTAGATAAGAACGGAATTTCCGTCGCTACGGAGCTTAAGCGGATCGGTTATGCTGGTAAAGAGCCGGTAGGCGGTAGGGCTCTGGACAGTTACATCGAGCTCCACATTGAACAAGGGGCTTTACTTGAAAAGGCCAATGTAACAATTGGAGCAGTGACTAATAGTTCTTGGTGGGCTATTGGGAACTTGACCGTGCATGGTTCTAACGGACATGCACAGACCGCGCCGATGTCTCATCGTAAGAATGCATTATACGGAGCTGCTCAGCTCATTTCCCAAATCGAGCAAGTCGGACTTAATCATGAACCTCATGGAATGGTGAGCGTTACTGAAATTGAGTGCCTTCCTAATAACATGATCAACTTACCGCACTATTGCAACCTCAAATACTTGATCGTACACGACACCGAGGCAGGGCGTTCGCAGATCATTAAACAGATCACAGACATCATCGCGACAGTTAAACAAGAAACAGGCCTGCTAGTCGACGATGATTCTGAGTTGAGTCTCGATCGTCTCGATTTTTCTCCTGAACTATTGGAGCTGACAGAGAGCGCTGCAGAGAGTATGGGCTACAAGTCCATGCGTCTGTCGACGCTCACTGGCCATGATGCTTTGCAAATGCATCACGTGTGTCCCACAGCCATAATTTTTGTACCATGTGAGGGCGGCCTGTCTCATTGCGAAGAAGAATGGTGTTCAGAAGAGCATGTGACCGCTGGAGCCCAGGTTCTCCTGGCTGCGGTTGCAAGCCGTGCTGGCACAGTCTGAGTCAGCGTATGACCAGTCTTAACAGAGCAGATGTCAGTGATGCCCGCGGGAGTTTTGTAGCCTTGAAAGGTCATTTTATGAAACTGGTCGCTCGCTTGCTTGGAAGGCTACTTTCAAACATCGCTACCCTGGTGATACTCAGTGCAATTTCCTTTGCTCTTTTGAACTTTAAAGGACCTCAGGAGATTGCGATGTCGTCTTTGGGGCGGGAAGCTTCTGCTGACCAAATTGAAGCGTTCGTGAAAGATCACCACCTGGGAGACCCCACGGCTTTGCGTTTTTTAAGTTGGTCTTTAGGCGTGATTAATGGTGACTTTGGTACGACTATCGTGACGGGGCAGCCGGTTATCGACATTATTGCGCCTAGGGTTACCCGCAGTATCATACTGGCAACAGTCGGTGCCCTCATTGGAATTGCGAGTGGAGTACTTATAGGTACCTTGCTAGCGAGACGATTCGGCAGCCCAACTGACTTGCGATTGACCAGTGCGCTGTTACTGCTTGCGTCTGTACCTGAGTTCTTGGTGGCTCTGATGATCTACTCAGTATTTTCGGTATGGCTAGAGTGGATCCCGGCGCAGTCCTCGTTCGCGTTTGCATTTGGAAATTCCTCCGATAGAGCAGTGGCCTACATCCTTCCGGCGTTGAGTATCGCTCTGATAATACTGCCTCACATATCTCGTGTTACAAGAGCGACTATGTCGGAAGCATTCAAGTCACAATATGTTATGTCTGCAAAGTTGCGGGGTCTACCTGAGCATAAAGTTGTGTGGCAGCATGCACTTATCAATTGTGCTACACCAATTATGGGTGCCGTTGGTTTAAGTCTTGTTTACGCATTTTCAGGTGCGGTAGCTATTGAGTATCTTTTCAATTTCCCTGGGGTTGGAGCGTTACTTGTCGAGTCAATTGGGAGTGGCGAACTATTCACGACAATGTCACTGCTCCTCGTTTTCGGAGTGCTTGTTGCTTTCACGAATATTGCTGTGGATGTGGGAACTTATTTCTTGAATCCGCGAGTTAGGTTTTCTAAATGAGCAAAGACTATTCAACTTTTGAGGAGTTAGCATGGCCGGCCTGATGACATCCCTCATGAGCTCTGGACAGGGGCGTTACGGCCTGATCCTAGTATCATCGGTTTTGGCTCTCATTATATTCGGTCCCTACTTTGCTCCGTTTGATCCGACTGCAGTGAATTTGGCTCCTGCAAGGGCTCCTATGAGTACGGTTCATTGGCTAGGAACTGATGGACTCGGCCGTGATGTACTTAGCAGGCTGTTGTGTGGAGGACAGAGTATCGTGGTATTGCCTCTGGTGTCGGTATCCATCGGATATGTTCTGGCTGGCAGCTTGACTGTTTATGCCTCCTATAAGGGAGGGGCTATCGACTCCTTGGTCACGAGAATATTTGAAATTTTGATGGCCTTTCCTACGTTGCTCAAAACACTTTTATTTGTTGCTGCTTTCGGTGCGCACACTTGGGTCTTGATTACTTCGTTGGTCATTTCGACCATGCCTGGTGCCAATCGTGTGGTTCGCGCAGTTGTGTTAGACGAGATATCTAGAGATTACGTCTGGGCTGCCAAAACACGGGGAGAATCGCTGACATACATAATATTCTCAGAGATTATTCCGAACATCCTCGGGCCTATTGCCGCCGATTACTCACTGCGGATCACCTGGGCAATTATTGCGCTGTCCACGTTGAGCTTTTTGGGGTTGGGGGTGCAGCCACCTACTCCCGACTGGGGACTCATGATCCAGGAAGCTCGTGCCTCACTTCAGGATAATCCTTGGGCAGCGTTGGTTCCTGCGCTGGCTATTGGAGCTCTTTCGTTGGGCTTTAGTTTTCTCGCGGACGCGATTTCAGCTCACTGGGACAGCCCGGCTAAAAGGTGATGAGTATGAGTATTCAAGCGATTACGAAGATTGTAGCGCCAACTGAAAGAGACGTTGTGCTCAAAATAGAAGGATTGGGCGTCCGCTATCCGGAGATGGAGGAGGGAACCTATACTGTTCGTGGTGTTGATCTTGAACTTGTCAAAGGTACTATTCATGGGCTCATGGGCGAGTCCGGATGCGGTAAGTCTACAGCTGCTCTTGCATCCATTGCGTTTCGGCGATCACACGAAATAATCACTGGCAAGGCCTTGTTCGAGGGAAAGGACCTTTTCGCTTACACTGACACTGAACTACTTTCCCTTTGGGGTGGTAAAGTTGCGTATGTTGCGCAGAGTGCTTTTCAGGCTCTCAACCCCAGCCTAACCATCGGGCGTCAAATTGATCAGGTACTACGAACACATACTCAGCTTAATCGCAGTGAGATTACTGCTCGTATCTTGAGTCTTCTTTCGGATATGGGCGTACCTCTGCCAGAGCAAGCCATCAAGCGTTATCCGTTTCAGTTTAGTGGGGGGCAGCTTCAGCGAGTTGCGCTTGCGTTGGCTTTGGCGTGTAGGCCGCAGGTGTTAATCCTCGATGAGCCTACGACTGGCTTGGATGTAACTACGCAGGAGGTAATCTCAGCACTTCTGAAAAAAATCGCCCAAGATGATGGTATCTCCATTTTATACATTAGCCATGACTTAGCTCTTCTGAAGTCCATTGCTAACTACATTTCTGTTATGTATGCGGGCCAAATAGTTGAGTCGGGTGTCGCCCATAAAGTTCTAGAGACGCCGAAACATCCGTATACCAGATTGCTGGTGGGCATCACGCCGAAATTCAGCGACTCAAGGTTGATACCTGGTATCCCTGGAGCCCCACCTCCCCATTCTGTTTTAGATAGCTGTGCCTTCGCTCCCCGTTGCGAGCATGCTCGGCCTACCTGTGAAGCCGGTGCTATTCCGCTGGTAGCTAAAGACAATTGTAATATCAGATGTATACGCGTCAATGATATTCCATCGACTCCCCCGGAGGGTTCGAGCTTGGCTCGCCCGATTACCTCGAGCGATGAGCCGTTGCTCATTGTCGATCAGCTGGAGCTGCGGTACCCGGGAGCAACATTTCTCTCCATAGATAAGCTGTCGTTCAAGCTGATGCGTGGAGAGAGAGTCGCCATTGTTGGAGAAAGCGGAAGCGGGAAGTCATCGGTGCTTCGTGTTATTGCTGGTATCTCCGCGGCCTCTGATGGCTACCTTTCCTTTGATAATCGACGCCTCGGATTGGTAACCAATAGATCAAAACAGCTCTGTAGTTCCATACAGTTGATTTTTCAAAATGCAGACTCTTCACTGAACCCAAAGCATACGGTTAGGAAGCTAATGCGACGATCTTTGACGCTGTTCAGGCCTGAGGTAAAACAGTCCAGCTATGACAGATGCATCTTGAGCATGCTCAGTCTCATTGGACTACCCGAGCGCGTTCTAGACGTATCACCATCCGCTCTATCAGGCGGTCAGCGACAGCGAGTTGCGATTGGCCGCTGTTTTCTAGCCGAGCCGCAACTCGTTCTCTGTGATGAGATCACGTCGGCGCTAGATGTTTCAGTGCAAGCGAGTGTTATGACATTGTTGGCTGAACTCACCGCTGCTAACGGTGCGTCAGTCATCTTTGTGAGTCACGATCTTCCTGTCGTTCGTGCTTTCGCAGATCGTGTGATCGTCATGCGCAAGGGGAAAGTAGTAGAAATCGGAACTTCGGACGAGATCTTCCATCGCCCGCAACATCCATATACTCAATCATTGATAGCAGCGGTCCCTGATTTCTGATTTCTGATTGTTAGTTTTATAATTCTCTAAAAGCAGGTGAATATATGAGTGATATTAAGTGCATCCCGTCCTCGTTGACTTTTTTGGGTGTGAAAGCAGTAGATGACCTCGATACAATTGATGCCGATGTGGTTGTGATGGGTATTCCTTGCGCCACACCTTACCTGTTCGTTGAACAATACGGCTTTTCCAACTTGGCTGGCCCCCTAGCACTGAGGCGAGCTACCGTACAATGGGCGAAAATGCATGATCGTATTGACTGGGATGTTGGCACTCCGATGCTCGATAACCAGCAGGATCGCGTCATTGATATCGGTGATCTCCCGGTGAGCTTCTACGAGGCTGAAAAGAACCGCGAGGTAATCAAGGCGACTGTTGAGAAGGTCATAGCTCAAGGGGCAGTAGCCATCGGTCTGGGCGGTGAGGACTCGGTGCCCACCGCAATGCTAATGGGGCTGAGCCAGTTCGATGAAGTCACCGTCCTTCAGATCGATGCTCACATGGATTGGCGTGAAGAAAACGGCGGCGAGCGCTGGGGACTGTCTAGCGGTATGCGCCGCGCATCTGAGTTCCCATACGTTAAGAACATTGTTCAGGTAGGAACTCGCGGGCCGAGCTCTGCCGGGCCTCAGGAGATTGAGGACGCTCGCAAATGGGGCGCTAAGATTTTCACCGGAGAAATGGTTCACGACGATGGCATCCAGCCTATTTTGGACGCTATCCCAGAAGGTGCGAACGTTCATGTGAATTTCGACCTCGATGGCCTGGATCCTTCCGTGATGCCTTCCGTCTGGGTTCCTACGCCTGGCGGACTAACCTACTGGCAGGCAATGAAACTATTCCGAGGAGTGGCAGAAAAGGCCAACATCGTCAGCTTCGCGGTTGTAGAGTATGTTGAAGAGCGTGACCCATCAGGTATTGCAGCCAACGCTGCCGCACGACTGACGGCCACCGTTATTGGTGACATCCTGCGCAACAAGCGTAGAAAATAAGATCGCAGCACCATCAGCAGGCGATTTTCTAAGCCCTTGCACCTCTATCGTGCAGGGGCTTCGTCATTTCTGGCTCATAGATCGCAACCCATAGTGTGGCTTGAATTTTGCTTAGCAATTGTGTCTAAAAATAGTTCTAGTAGGTGGTATGCGATGGCTAGGCTCGCTCAATTGCATGAAGTAGATCTAAAACTTCTCCGATATTTTTGCACCATTGTCGAAGAGAACAGTTTTACTGCAGCGCAGGCTAAGCTCAATATTTCTCAGTCTAGCCTCAGTGAGTACCTCAAGTCACTTGAAGTTCGACTTGGACTTACCTTGTGTCAACGTGGGCCCAAAGGGTTTGTTCTCTTTGAAGAGGGGCGCCAAGTTTATCAGGCCGCACAAGTTCTATTTGAAAGCATAGATCATTTTAAAAATAAGGTTCTTGACATTGGGGAGACTGTATCAGGAGAGCTAAATATCATAATTCAGGACGGAATAATCAATAATCCGCGCTCCAAAATTCCTCTGGCCATACAAAACTTTACATCTAGGTTCCCGCTAGTCAAACTCAAAGTTGAGCTGATGCTCGGTAATCAGATCATCACCAAGCTCAGTGAGGGTTTTCTAGGAGTGGGGATTGGATTGCCCAATCATCGTGTAGATAATCTTAGTTACACTGAGTTGTTTGATGAGGTGTTGAATTTATACTGTGCTAAGGGCCATCCTGCATTTGAGCTGGCAGGTAGGGATTTTGACGAGCAGCTCATAGCCAAGTACCCATACTGTAGTCGAGGTAATTTGGAAGTAATACGGACAGGTCGCGGCGAAAAAGTAATCGACGTGGGGCTTGGCGGAGACGCACAATTGGCTCTTATTTTGAGTGGTCGAGACCTTGGATACCTTTCCGAGCACACTGCTAATCCATATGTGGCCATGGGGCATATGAAACGCATCGACACCGTTAATTCCCGACAAGTCGTCCAAGCTGCCGCAGCCGTGAACTCAAACCATCTAGATCATCGAGTTCTCCGAGAATTCGTGAAGTCGCTCACCGAAGTACATTCCACTGATGCCGCGAACGGCGACTCACCGGCGGTCATCTCAAAAATATCGTATCCGATACATGAACCCCACCTTTCACCAGGTGGGGCTTCGAGTTACCCTGGTATCTGCGGCGAGCAATTCCACTGCGGCAGTGCCTCATAGTCCTCTACTGACGAGGTATGCGTAAACCGCTCAATCACGTGGCGTAGTCACGTATAGGGCTCTTGGCCGTTGACCTTCGCAGTCTTGACCAGGCTGTAGATCTGCGCACTGGCCGCAGCACCCTTGGGGTTTAGTTGAGTTGCGCCACTTGTCGATCAGGCGACCCAGCAGTTTGATCTGTTCTCCCAGGTCGACGACGTAGCCCTTGTCGACCTTGCGGTCAGCCAGCAACTGCGCAAGCAGTTGCTTGAGCAAGGCAGGGTCATCAGTAATGTCATGGGGCACTGGAGCCATGGCCAGGATAATAGCGGGTCAAGCGACGAAGCGGAGCGTCAGAATCTGATGCGGGCGGTTGCGCCACAGGTCGAAACCAAAGAATAACCAGTTCAGTTCCTGAACGGCCGGACGGTGGACTCGTCGGTTGCGTCTGGCGACGTTTGAACCGTTGAGATTCAAGCCGCTTTAGCCAAAAGCAGAGGCTTATGCGCACCCAGTCACACACCTTGATACGGTTACCGGTTTTGTTGATACAGAGAAGAAGCACGGAATCGAACACAGCGACTTTGATATCCAGTTCGCCTAGGGCGGTGTGGAAAAGACACCTTCAATCACACCTTTAGCCCCGTGGTGGAGAGGCGGAGACCCCGAGCTAGCCCTCTGAAAACTGCCTGAACGGCGGTTGTTTTGAAAACTTGTCAGGCTTTACTGGCAGCAATGCTGCTCTTACCGGGGTATTGAGTCCCAGAATCTGAAATTCATTCTCTCTTCCATGCCCTGAATACCCTGCGCGACTTTAACCAAAGTCTCATGCGACAGGTTGGCAGCTCGTGCTTGGGCCTGCACCGTTGCCAGGAGATCTTTACGCTCTTTATCCCGAGAACGGTTTAGCTTGAGGCCGGCAATCATGGCGCGTGCCTGCATGGCGATCATATCCTTATATTCCCGAATGAAGGGGATGAAGGAACGGACGCTATCGGTTATGTCTTGACACACTTCGCCCTTGTCAGCCAGACGGTCAAAGTGGCACGGATTTACCAAGGCCCCCTTGGAAATTTTGATGGATCGCACCTTGCTGTCCCGATAGATCTTGCTTACCAGTTCCGAGCAGTAAGAAAATTTGGTGCTAGCACCATTGGTAGGCCTGATGCTAAGGGCTGCTGAAGATAGTATGCACCTCGTATGAGCATTCGATCCCGATGCTCCTCGGTGACCACGTTGAAACGAATGATCCGCCAGTTATCCTCTACACCATTCAGCACCTCAGCGATGGTGTGATGGTTAACTCCGACACCTAGGTTGGCATCGATGCAGACGAGGTTCGCAGGCACCATCGCAACATGGCTGGCCCGCGCTTTCGCATAAAATGGGATCTGAGCCGCCACCAAGGCTTTGGATTTAAACTTCTTACCCGCTACCAAGATGATGTCGCCAGTGTGAAGAATCTGACTGAGCTCGACAATCTTGGTGGAATATTCCTTTTCTTCGCCTCTGGCCATCGACCGGTACATAGGGAACCCCTCACTTTGGACGACTGGTTCAAGTACCAAAAGGGTGAGCCTCTGTTCGTAGAAATTAGGGGGCGAGTCGATGTGGGAAGCAACACCTCTAAGCCTGGCGCGCCTCCGGTAGGCACCTGGATCTGTAGAAGTCTGCAGATTGACCCAGCGATCAAAAATGAAAGCATTTGCTTAGTTGATGGTGGCTGGCTCCCGTTAATCTATTGCTTGGCTGGCACGAATATTTTCGTAGACAAGAATGTTGTCGCCGAAATCAAGGCAAGGTTTGATGGGGGTACGATCAAGCCAGGTGTAGCGTCGGAGAAGGACTTTCTCGATCTTCTGGTTCAGCAGCCTTGCAGCAGCTCGCTCAATCCCCTCCCTTATGGACTTGAGGGCAATATCCAAGGCCTCCCCGATGTAGATCTCGTACATGAACAGCTTCGGATTGCCCTAGCTGATCTTGCGGGAGCCATCCCTGATGTGAAAGTGTGGCCGAAATCTTGTGATCGAGCGCAAACCCAAGCCACTCTTGACAGCTATCGCCCTTACTTTTCTGAGGGCATGGAATTCCTTCAAAAGGTCGGGCCATCCCTGATGGCGACCACAGGACGATCAAAGCGCCGTGCTGCCTGGCAAATGCTCATTCAGGCTGCGAGGAAAACTGGTATCTCACCTCAGCACATGAGCGTAGTTATGGCGCTTAGCGCGCTTACAGCTTCACAGAACTTTAACTCTGCGAAGAAAGTACTGAAGCTGGCGATCGTCTACGGGGCGGAGCAGGCCTACAACGCCATGTGGGATATTTTCCTGCTGTTTTTGCTGAGGCAGTTCCAGCTCCACAGTCCTGTACATCGTTCTACGCTGCTCACGCGGGACAAAAACCTTGCGATGCTTTGGATGGGAATGAAAATCCAAAAAGTGAGCACCGATCTCGGTGGGGGCTTCCAGGCTGTATTTGACGAGCGTTTGCTGAAGTGTGATGCCGAAGAGCTGGCGTATCTGCAGACGTTGCTCGGCTCGAATAAAATCCATCTCGAACACCCGTTGAGCTGATCAGTCAAGATATCGATACGTTTTTTTGACATGCGCAGGACCTGAGTCCGGGGACAATATGTGTCGCCTCGGGCTCGGTTTGAGGCGTAACAAATCGTGAGAAGCGCCCAGCTATTGGCGTCAATTTTTCTTTTTTGACATATACACAAACCGTAACTGCTTAGTGCGTTGAAGTATGGCTAATTGGCATCAGGCGATTTAGTATCCCTGCGTAGCTACAACCCACCCAGCGGCATTTCAGGTGATTGAGTCACTCACGCTGGCCACACATCACCTAGACGTGTGGACGCATCATCGATTCCGCTTCACGCAGTGATCAGGGCGGTGAGGCGCTCCAAGCGCTTTCCAAATAGAGCGAAACGGACTTCAAAGCATGTGGCATGACAACGAAACAACCGTCGACTACCTAAACTTTGGCGTGGTTGCCGATGCCTGCGCAAGCCTCCTCCGGCAGAGTCACGGCGAGCCGATCTCGATAGGTGTTTCAGGTGGGTGGGGAGCGGGCAAATCATCCCTGGTTAAGATGATTGCAGCCAGGCTTGAAGCCGGGGGTAGCCAGCAGCCTGAATCCGCTGGTGCCCAGCAGCCCTCTGCGGAGTGCCGGTATGTCGTGATTACGTTCAACCCATGGTTGTATCAGGACTTCGAAAGTGCACGTAGTGCCCTACTGCAAATCGTAGGCGACCAGGTGCTCGAGCTCGCCAAGGGCAACGCACCACTACAGAAGAAAGCTCTAGAGCTCTTGAAGCGCATCAACTTTTTACGCCTCGTTCAAATCGGTGGTGAAGCCGCGATTACGTTGACGACCGGTGTACCCGTTGGTGTGGTCGGGAAGGCGATCGGAAGGGCGGCGAACCTCTGGGACGCCTTCACTGCAGAGGGCGATGCCCCCCAGGCGGCAGATACAGTGGACAACGAGAAGGATGATGAGAAAGATGAAGAGGGATCGCTGAATTTGAAGGCCGGCGGCCTGTTGAACCCAGCAAAACCTCTTTCCCTGCCGAACGAAATTCATGCTTTCCGGCTTGCCCTTGAAAAATTGCTGGAAGAGCTCGGTATCACCCTCGTGGTGTTCGTGGATGACCTGGATCGGTGTCTGCCGGAGACCGCCATTTCAACCCTCGAGTCCATCCGGTTACTGCTTTTCCTCAAGCGCACTGCCTTCGTGATTGCTGCGGATAATGACTTCATCCATGGTGCGGTGAAGAAGCATTTCGAAGGCACGGGGATCAAGAGCAACATCGCTACCAACTATTTCGACAAGCTGATTCAGGTGCCTCTTCATGTGCCCCGCATCGGGGTGAACGAGGCCAAGGCCTACCTGGTGCTGCTCTTGCTCGAAAAGGAAGCCAGAGGCGGCGGCTTCCCTCAGGAAAGATTCGACCGTGCGAAGGTGGAAATCCCTCAGCGTCTGGCGAGAAGCTGGCTTGGGGAAACCATATCGTCCGCATTCCTGCGGGAACTCGTAGGCTCGGATGGTCGACTTCAAGAGCTCATGGATCTGGCGCAGGGGTTGGCCACGCTCATGTTCCAGTCGACCAGCATCAGCGCAAATCCGCGACTGATGAAGCGCTTTTTGAACACGGTGTACCTGCGTGAGTCGTTAGCGTTACCTCAAGGTATCACCCTAGATATCCCGGCCTTGGCCAAGTGGCACTTGCTGGAGCGTTACAAGGAGGAGCTGGCTGATACGTTGTCGTCGATGGTTAGTTCTGAGAACGATGGCAAGGTGCAGGAGCTCCTGCAGGCTGAGGAGGTCGCCCGGGCTGGAGGCACCCAATCCAAGCTATTTGGCGACGACCCGTTTGTCCTCGAATGGTTGCAGCTGGCACCGCCCCTGGGTGCTGCCGACCTGCGCCCGTTACTCCACCTCAGCAGAGATACAGCGACCCGCGATTTTGGCGACGACAACATGACTCCCGCCGCTCGTGAGCTTCGAGATGCATTGAAGGTGGCTACGGGCGCGAATGAGCACTTAACCAGAGCTATTAGCGCCGTCGACAGCGAGCAGACCGAGCTTGCGATGGTTAAGGCGTGGCAAGGGAATGCTTCGTCGCGGACATGGAAGGCCGCTGCCGAAATGGTCATTTTGATTGAGCCATGCAAAGTGCATCCTTCGCTTGGAAAGCGCGCAGCCGGGCTACTGAGCCTTGCCCCTGTTGAGACGCTCGGGCCTGGACTCATTCCTACGCTTGCTTCTCAGCCTTGGGCAAAGGACGTTTTGAGATCTTGGGCGGAAGAAGCGGGTATTCGTGAGATTACTAAGCGGGCCATCGAATCGGCGTTAAGGAGTGAGGCCTGATGGGTACCTCGACATCAAGCAGTGGTGGTAAAGCAGGTTCTCCATTTGACCCTGAGTGGCTAGACCAAGGCGATTCAGCTGGGGATGGAGGCCCGGGAGACCGGGCAGGGGATGGCGCTCCAGATGACGATGGTGGACAACCACAGGATGCGCCTGACGATGGCCAGAGCCCTGCGCAGGAGCATGACCTAGCCCCTGACCGCAGGTTCATGCCGGCTCGCTCCAAAATGGGTAAGTACCTTTCTGGTGGTGGTCGTGACGCGCTGCGTGGCGCCGCCAGTAGCATGATCAACAAAGGTATGGGCGGTTCACGGCGCGCGACCAGCACGATGCGCGGGGTTGCCCAGGGCGCAGGACGTCTTGGATCGTTTCTGGAAGCAGTGCGAGCCGGTACCGACCCTCAAGTCGTGGACTGGATTCAATGGATTCGAGGCCTCAACCTTTCCGCCAATGATCTTGCGCTGGAAGTTATCAAAAAGGTCATGCCCGATACGGGTAGCGTTGACGACGAGTCTCTTAGAAACGCGGCAACTGACGCACTTGGTCAGTTGTACGAGCAAGACCCCAATGTAGATATTCTCCAGCTGAGTGATCAGCAGATCACTTCCGTCATTGGTTTCACTATCGCCAATGAGGTTTGCAACCGCATGGACCTCCAGTTGGGCCAAACCTACGAGAAGCTCAAGTATTCACCGGTTGAGATCCAGGAATTTCGCAATGACATCAAAGAATGGGTTCATGGAGAGGTACAGCGAATCATGGAAGGTCTTGTAGGGCGCAGAGTCGATCCTCAAACGCTCGCCCAAGCGGTGCTTCAAACCGCGCTGGAGGTATTTGCAGAATGATCAAGGTCATTTGCACCAGCGTCGACCGCCTTCCAGCCCAACTCGGGGAAAGTGAGCGGGCCTTTACCTATTTCAAAAGTGCGAGGCGTGAGGGTGTTGGCACTATCGCGAAGAGCTGGCACGGCTCCCTGAAACGAAAGGGTTTCCGCCCAAGTCCAGAGACCTGGGATTTCGTGCAGTTCTGTCTGGCTGTATGCGCGACTGATCTCTGCGCGCTGAGGAGCACAAGCTCTGATGGCTGGACGAGGACGATTGAGCTGAATGTAGGGTTATTTGACCCGATGCGCTGGGAGCCCTGGAAGACTGAGCTTGAGCAATTGCTGAAGGTTCTGACAGGTGATTACTGGACGCTGATTTTTACCGACGCAGGCCTGCCTCCTCCCCAGGGTCGCTTTACCGCCAAGGATCAAGATTGTGTCTCCTTGCTGTCAGGTGGCCTCGACAGCCTCATTGGCGGCTTGAATCTTGTTGCTCAAGGGCGACGTCCACTTTTCGTTTCCCAACTTGCTCATGAGGATTCCCAGCGTCAGCGTGATTACGCACACCTCCTGGGCGGTGCCGGCGCTCACTATCAGTGGAGCCACGGGATCAGTTTCAAAGGCCCTCGGGAGCCTTCGACCCGGGGGCGGTCGTTGGCATTTTATGCTTTCGCAGTTCTGGCTGCTTCCCGGCTGGGTGCTCCTCGACCTACAGTGTTCATCCCGGAGAACGGCTTTATCTGTGTTAACCCGCCGTTGGTACCGGGCCGAGTGTCGAGCCTGAGTACCCGTACGACGCATCCGCTCTTCATTAGTAAGCTGCAGCGCGTCTTGGACGGTGTCGGAGTTTCTGTTCAGCTGGAATTGCCCTATCGGTACAAGACAAAAGGGCAGATGATGAACGAATGCTTGGATCAGCCGCGGCTACTTCGGCTGGCCTCTGATACCACCAGTTGTGGTCGGTTCCGTACCTATAATCGAACACATTGTGGAAGGTGTGTCCCCTGCATGATTCGGCGCGCCGCCTTTACTGCTTGGACAGGTGGGGCAGACCAAACCGACTACGTTTACCCGAACTTGAAGACCAGTGAGAAGTCCAGCGGGCCTGACGACCCTATGGCTGTAGCGTTGGCAGTGCTCACGGCAAGAGAGAAGGGAATCGATAGGTTCCTAGGGGCATCACTGGCGTTTGCTTCCGTTCCTGAACGACCTCACTATCGCGCGGTACTTAGCAACGGCATTCAGGAACTGGAGGCCCTTCTGACCGGAGACGGACTGCTTTGATGGATTTCCATTGCCATCTCGACCTTTACCCCAACGCGCGTGATGTATGCGCGCAGGCGGTGAAAAAAAACGAGTTTACCTGGTTGGTCACCACCAGCCCCCGGGCTTTCACGGCTACCAATCGAATCCTGGGTGGGCATGGGAACCTTTTGATCACGCCTGGGTTGCATCCAGAGTTGGTGCATGACCGGCATGGCGAGCTCAAGAGTCTGCTCGAGCAGATCAAGCATGCACGCGCCGTCGGAGAGGTTGGCTTGGACGGTTCGAAGCGTTTCCAGAAAAGCTACGACATTCAACGAAAGGTGTTCACTGCCGTCGTCTCCCAATGCGCGAACATGGGCGGGCGGGTGTTGAGCATTCATTCGCGCCAGGCTGTGAGAGATGTGTTGTCCATCCTTGATGGTCATCCAGGTTTCGGAACAGCCGTGCTTCACTGGTTTACCGGAACTGGCTCAGAGCTCAGGACAGCCTCCGATATGGGATGCTGGTTCAGCATTGGGCCGGCGGCCTTCAACTCCGCATCTGGGAAAGCATTGGCCAAGAAGTTGCCTCGTGATCGTGTAGTGCCTGAAAGCGATGGGCCATTTGCCCAGGTGAATGGTGAAACCGTTATGCCTTGGAGCTCAGGACAAACGGCTGTGTTGCTTGCAGAGGCCTGGGAGCTATCAGTGGATGAGGTAACTCTCAGTCTTGAGATCAACTCCCGTCGGCTCATCGGACTGATCCGTGCTGCTGGTTAACCTTCCTGGTGGCCTCGCGATGTTAGCAGGTGAGGCATTCCATCTCTGAGGCCATGTCATGCCCCGCACGTCAGCTAACCTAACAGCGCTGCGAGAATGCTTCTCCCAGATCATGGGTGATCAGAAGGACAACTTCAGGAGCATAGTGGGCCTGCCCCGTGACAACAGACGCCAAGAAGCGATACTTACATCGCTATCTTGGAGGTTGTCATGTACCCAACCACTCGCCGTAATTACACCGATGAGTTCAAGATTCAGGCCGTTGCGCTGGCTGAAACGCTTGGCAGGACGGAAGCTGCTCGCCAGCT
>NZ_JBYSYE010000058.1:0-23859 GCF_058782925.1 Pseudomonas sp. FW305-E2
AGATGGCACCGGCTTCGCCGGTGTTCGCGGGTAAACCCGCTCCTACGGGGAAGGGGGCAACGCCAGGCAGGGGCGCATACCCTCCAGGCCAATGTCGCCTCCCACAATTCGAGCCAGAACACTAGAATAGCCACCACGCACCTATTCAGAAGCGCCATATGTCCAATTCTGTCGAACCTGAAACCCTGGACCAGCTGCCGTTGGACGAGCTTGTCGCCTGCCATGAATGTGACCTGCTGCTGCGCAAGCCCGTGCTGCAGCATGATGAGAAAGCCCAATGCCCGCGCTGCGGCTACGAGCTCTATGCCCACCGGCACAATGTGGTCAATCGCAGCCTGGCCTTGGTACTGTCGGCCCTTTTGCTGTTCGTGCCGGCCAATTTCCTGCCGATCATGCAGTTGCACCTGCTTGGTCAGACTTCGGACGATACGGTCTGGAGTGGCGTGCTAGGCCTGTACAACTCGGGAATGCGCGGTGTTGCCGTAGTGGTGTTGCTCTGCAGCATGGTCATTCCGCTGGCGAAACTGCTCTGTCAGCTGGCTGTGCTGTTGAGCATCCGCTTGAACTTCGGGCGTGACTACGGCCTGGTCTTCTACCGCATCTATCACCATCTGCGTGACTGGGGCATGCTCGAGGTCTATTTCATGGGGGTGCTGGTGGCCATCGTCAAGCTGGTGGACCTGGCCGAACTGACCGTGGGCCTTGGGCTGTTCTGTTTCATCAGTCTGTTATTGATCCAGGTGTGGCTCGAGGTGGTGATGTCGCCCCACCAGATCTGGAGTGCGCTATCGGGGGAGGACCTGCATGCGGGCGATTGACGCAGGCATTGTTGTCTGCAATGAGTGTCACGAGCTGAACAGGCAAGAGCCAGACAGCACTTCGCAAACCTGCACACGCTGCGGCGCTGTCGTGCATGCACGCCGGCCGAACAGTATCGTGCGCACCTGGGCGTTGCTGATTGCGGCGTCGATCCTCTACATCCCGGCCAACATACTGCCGATCATGACCGTGAGTACCCTCGGTCAGGGCAGCCCGGACACCATCATGTCCGGCGTCATCACCCTGCTCAAGCATGGCATGGTGCCCATTGCGGCTGTGGTGTTCATTGCCAGTATCCTGGTCCCCACGTTCAAGCTGGTGGGCATCGGCTTGCTGTTGTACTCCGTTCAGCGGCGGCAACCGCTTTCGGCCCGGCAGCGGATATTGATGTACCGCTTCATCGAATTCATTGGGCGCTGGTCCATGCTGGATATCTTCGTCATTGCCATCCTGGTGGCAGTGGTGAATTTTGGCCGAATAGCCAGTGTCGAAGCCAACCTGGGCGCTGTCGCCTTCGCAACTGTGGTGATCCTGACAATGCTTGCCGCTTTAACTTTCGATCCCCGACTGATTTGGGATAACACGGAGTCGGATGACGACCATGAGTGACCTGCCAACGGCTAAAACCCGCCCAGCCTCGAACTGGTCGGCCATCTGGATCCTGCCTTTGATTGCGCTGATGATCGGTGGCTGGCTCGCGTGGCAGGCCTACCGCGACGCTGGCGTGGAAATTGAGGTCCGCTTCGAGTCGGGAGAGGGTATCGTCGCCAACAAGACTGAGGTCATCTACAAAGGCATGCCGGTTGGCAAGGTGAAAAGCCTGGTGCTCGACGCCAAGGGCGACACGCAGGGGGTGATCGCTACCATCGAGATGAACAAGGCTGCCGAGCCCCATCTAACCAAAGGCACGCGTTTCTGGCTGGTGAAGCCGAGTGTCAGCCTGGCTGGTATATCTGGCCTTGAAACACTGGTGTCGGGTAACTACATCGCTGTTAGCCCGGGTGAGGGGGAGCGTACCAAACGCTTTGTGGCATTGAAGGTGGCGCCACCGCTCTCGGATTCTGAACCAGGCCTACACCTGACCCTCAAGGCAGACAGGCTAGGCTCGCTCAACCGTGACAGCCCGGTGTTCTACAAGCAGATTCAGGTTGGCCGGGTGAAAAGCTATCGCCTGTCCGAGGACCAGAGCACCGTAGAGGTGAAAGTCTTCATCGAGCCGGCCTACGCCAGCCTGGTGCGCAAGCACACGCGTTTCTGGAACGCCAGCGGTGTCAGCATCGATGCTTCGCTTTCGGGTGTGAAGGTGCGCAGTGAGTCGTTGTCGAGCATTGTGGCGGGTGGTATCGCCTTCGCCACGCCGGAGTACCGCAAGGACAGCCCGCCCACCGATCCAAGCCTGCCGTTCCGCCTGTACGAGGACTTCGATGCAGCCCAGGCGGGTATCCGGGTAAAAGTGAAGCTGAGCGATTATGAAGGCCTGCAGGCGGGTCGCACGCCGGTCATGTACAAGGGTATCCAGGTGGGCTCGCTGAAAGCCCTGAAGATGGAAGACAACCTGGCCAGCGCTTCGGCCGAGTTGACACTCGACCCGCTGACTGAGGACTACCTGGTAGACGGGACGCAGTTCTGGGTAGTCAAACCGTCGATTTCCCTGGCGGGAATCACGGGCCTGGAGGCGCTGGTCAAAGGTAACTACATCGCCATTCGTCCTGGTGAGAAGGGCGCACGGCCAGAGCGTGAGTTCGAGGCGCGTGCCAAGGCGCCGCCGCTCGACCTCAAAGCGCCGGGCCTGCACATGGTGTTGTTCGCCGACACCTTGGGTTCGCTGGAAATCGGCAGCCCGGTGATGTATCGCCAGGTGAAGGTGGGTAGCGTGCAGAGCTATCAGTTCGCCCGTAACAGCAACCGCATCCTGATCGGTGTGCATATCGAGAAGGAGTACGAGAAGCTGGTCAATGGTTCGTCGCGCTTCTGGAACGTCAGTGGGATCACCCTGACCGGCGGCCTGTCGGGCATCAAGATCAAGAGTGAGTCGCTGCAAACACTGATGGCCGGCGGTATTGCGTTCGATACGCCACGGCCCGATGTACCGCTGAAGCGACACATTCCACGCTTCCGCCTGCATGACAGCCAGGAGGCGGTAAACCGTGCGGGTACGTTGATCACCATCCGTGTAGAGCGTGCCGATGGCCTGAAACCGGGCACGGCCATCCGCTTCCGCGGCCTGGATGTGGGCAGCATCGAGAGCGTCGACCTCACCGATGACCTGCAGGCGGTGCTGCTACGGGCGCGCATTACCGAAGCGGCGGATCGTATTGCCCGTGCCGGTACGCAGTTCTGGGTGGTCAAGCCGGCCCTGGGCCTGGTGCGCACTGAAAACCTGGACACCTTGATAGGTGGGCAGTACCTGGAAGTGCAGCCAGCAGCCAAGAACCGTGGGCCACAGCGCGATTTCATCGCCTTGGCCGAAGCACCGCAGGTAGCAGGGCCAGAGGTCGGCCTGCCATTGACGCTCAGTGCGCCACGCCGCGGCTCGATCAAGCCGGGTGTGCCGGTTACCTATCGTGAGGTTACGGTGGGCAAGGTGACAGGCTTCGAGCTGGGCCAGAGCGCTGACCGCGTGCTGATTCATATCCTCATCGAGCCGCGCTATGCCGCCTTGGTGCGCAGCGGTAGCCGCTTCTGGAACAGCAGTGGTTTCGGTTTCGACTGGGGTCTGTTCAAGGGCGCTACAGTGCGTACCGAGTCGGTGGAAACCCTGATCGATGGCGGTATCGCCTTTGCAACGCCAGATGGCGAGCAGATGGGTAACCCGGCACGGCCGCAACAGACCTTTGCCTTGTTCGAAAAGGCCGAGGATGAATGGCTGCAGTGGGCACCGAAGATTCAAATCGCCAAGTGATGTAAAAGTAGGGCCGCCAAACGCGGCCCCGCTTTTTTGTGGGAGCGGCCTTGCGTCGCGAAAGGGGCGCGTAGCGGCCCCTCAGTCTCAGCGCAGAAGCTGAGATTGCCGGGGCTGCTCTGCAGCCCTTTCGCGCCACACAGAGATTGAGTCCCACATGGAGCTGTGCCCGCAAGCATAAATCGCAGGCAACAAAAAACCGACCCTAGGGTCGGTTTTTCGACTAGCGCGTCGCTTAGGCAGCTGCAGCTTCTTTCAGCGCCTTGATGTGGCCATTCAGACGGCCTTTGTGACGAGCAGCCTTGTTCTTGTGGATGATACCCTTGTCGGCCATACGGTCGATTACAGGTACAGCCAGAACGTAAGCGGCTTGCGCTTTTTCGGCGTCTTTTGCGTCGATGGCTTTAACTACATTCTTGATGTAGGTGCGGACCATGGAACGCAGGCTGGCGTTGTGGCTGCGACGCTTCTCAGCCTGTTTTGCACGTTTCTTGGCGGAAGGTGTGTTGGCCACCGTCGAGCTCCTCGAAAGACTTTAGGTAAATAGCAAACAAAATAGGCCGCGAATCATGCCGATCAGTCGAGCGGATGTCAAGGCCACCTGCAAGGTTCCGCCGAGCGGTGCGCCAACAAGCGGGAAAGATTCCTTTCTGCTGCGCGACCTGTACACTCGGGAATTTTTGGCTCCCCTGCGAAGGCGCGGGAGTATCGCACATTCGGACGCTGTCTGGCAGCGTCCTCTGTCATTGGCGTGAATCTTTTCGATGAACCTGCTCAAATCCCTGGCTGCAGTAAGCTCGATCACCATGATTTCGCGGGTGCTGGGCTTTGTTCGCGACACCATCCTGGCCCGCATCTTTGGTGCTGGTGTCGCTACCGATGCCTTCTTCATCGCGTTCAAGCTGCCCAACCTGTTGCGGCGCATCTTCGCCGAAGGCGCATTCTCCCAGGCCTTCGTGCCGATTCTGGCCGAGTACAAGACCCAGCAGGGCGAGGAGGCGACGCGCACCTTCATTGCCTATGTCAGCGGCCTTCTGACCCTGGTGCTGGCCCTGGTGACCGCCATCGGCATCCTCGCTGCACCGTGGGTGGTGTGGGCGACGGCCCCGGGTTTTGTCGACAGCACCGAAAAATACGCGCTGACCACCGACCTGTTGCGGGTGACGTTTCCTTATATATTCCTGATCTCGCTGTCTTCCCTGGCCGGAGCGATCCTCAATACCTGGAACCGCTTTTCGGTGCCGGCCTTCACGCCTACCTTGCTGAACGTGGCGATGATCGCCTTCGCCGTGTTGCTGACGCCGTACTTCAACCCGCCAATCATGGCGTTGGCCTGGGGCGTGCTGGCGGGTGGCCTGGCGCAGTTGCTGTACCAGCTGCCAGCGCTGAAGAAGATCGGCATGCTCGTGCTACCGCGTCTGAACCTCAAGGACACGGGTGTGTGGCGGGTACTGAAGCAGATGCTGCCGGCGATCCTGGGGGTGTCGGTGAGCCAGATCTCGCTGATCATCAACACCATCTTCGCCTCCTTCCTGGTGGCCGGCTCGGTGTCGTGGATGTACTACGCCGACCGCCTCATGGAGCTGCCTTCCGGTGTGTTGGGCGTTGCTCTGGGCACCATCCTGCTGCCGACCCTGGCCAAGACCTACGCCAACAAGGACCGCGAGGAGTACTCACGGATTCTCGACTGGGGCCTGCGCCTGTGCTTCCTGCTGGTGCTGCCCTGCACCCTGGCTTTGGCCATTCTTGCCGAGCCGCTGACCGTTGCGCTGTTTCAATATGGCAAGTTCAGCGCGTTTGATGCGGCCATGACCCAGCGGGCGTTGATCGCCTATTCCGTGGGCTTGCTGGCGATCATTCTGATCAAGGTACTGGCACCTGGCTTCTATGCGCAGCAGAATATTCGCACGCCGGTGAAGATCGCAGTCTTCACCTTGGTCTGCACCCAGCTGTTCAACCTTGCCTTGGTCGGCCCGCTTGCACATGCCGGCCTGGCATTGGCGATCAGCCTCGGTGCTTGCCTGAATGCCGGTTTGCTGTTCTGGAAGCTGCGCAGTCAGCAGCTGTTCGAGCCTCAGCCTGGCTGGGCAGTGTTCCTGCTCAAGCTTGTGTTGGCAGTGACGCTGATGTCGGCAGTATTGCTGGCGGGCATGCACTATATGCCGGCCTGGGAGCAGGGCATTATGCTTGAGCGCTTCCTGCGGCTTGGGGCGCTGATCCTGGCGGGCGTCGTGACGTATTTTGGCTGCCTGTACCTGTGTGGCTTCAGGCCCCGGCATTTCGCTCGCAAGGCCTTGCACTGAGGCTTTTGGCGGGTCAGGCGTCGGTTTTTCGCATTCCACGCCGCCCTTGGGCGCTGCTGCCTGTCACCAGCGCCCGGGTGTGGTTATAATCGGCCACTTTATGAGCAAGAAGCGCGTTATGCAGCTGGTTCGAGGTCTTCACAACCTGCGCCCCGAGCACCGGGGCTGTGTCGCCACCATTGGCAACTTCGACGGGGTTCACCGCGGCCACCAGGCAATCCTGGCGCGCCTGCGCGAGCGCGGTCAGGCCTTGGGCCTGCCGACCTGCGTGGTGATCTTCGAACCGCAACCACGCGAGTACTTCGCACCCGATACCGCGCCAGCGCGCCTGGCCCGGTTGCGCGACAAGATAGAGCTGCTGGCGACCGAAGGTATCGACCGGGTGCTGTGCCTGGCGTTCAACCATCGTCTGAGCAAGCTCAGTGCCGATGCCTTCGTCAAGGCCATCCTGGTCGACGGCCTGGGCGTGCGTCATCTCGAAGTGGGCGATGACTTCCGCTTCGGCTGCGACCGCGCTGGCGACTTCGCTTTCCTGGTCGAGGCCGGCAACGCGTACGGCTTTACCGTCGAGGCCGCCAACACGGTCATCCAGGACGGCCTGCGGGTCAGCAGCACCGAAGTGCGCAAGGCCTTGTCCGAGGGCAACTTCGAGCTGGCCGAACACCTGCTGGGCCGCCCGTACCGCATTACAGGCCGCGTGCTGCACGGCCAGAAGCTGGCCCGCCAGCTCGGCACACCAACCGCCAACATCCAGCTCAAGCGCCGTCGCGTGCCGCTGTCCGGGGTATACCTGGCCAGCATCGTGATCGACGGCAAAGCTTGGCCGGGTGTCGGCAATATCGGCGTGCGCCCCACCGTTGCCGGTGATGGGCGCCCGCACCTGGAGATTCATCTTCTGGACTTTGCCGGCGATCTTTACGGCCGGCGCCTGACGGTGGAGTTCCACCACAAGCTGCGTGAAGAGCAGCGATTCGCCTCCCTGGAGGCGCTGAAGTCGGCGATCGATGCGGATATCGCCGCCGCACGTGCACATTGGCACGCTCAACCGCTAACGAAGAGCCTGAAATGACCGACTACAAAGCCACGCTTAACCTTCCGGACACCGCCTTCCCCATGAAGGCCGGCCTGCCTCAGCGCGAACCGCAGATCCTGCAGCGCTGGGACAGCATTGGCCTGTACCAGAAGCTGCGCGAAATTGGCAAGGATCGTCCCAAGTTCGTCCTGCACGACGGCCCGCCCTATGCCAACGGCAAGATTCACATCGGTCATGCGCTGAACAAGATCCTCAAGGACATGATCGTCCGTTCCAAGACCCTGGCCGGCTTCGATGCGCCGTATGTACCGGGCTGGGACTGCCATGGCCTGCCGATCGAGCACAAGGTCGAGGTTACCCACGGCAAGCACCTCTCCGCCGACCGCACCCGCGAGCTGTGCCGCGAGTACGCTGCCGAGCAGATCGAAGGGCAGAAGACCGAGTTCATCCGCCTGGGCGTGCTGGGTGACTGGGACAACCCATACAAGACCATGAACTTCGCCAACGAGGCCGGTGAAATCCGCGCCCTGGCCGAGATGGTCAAGCAAGGCTTCGTGTTCAAGGGCCTGAAGCCGGTGAACTGGTGCTTTGATTGCGGTTCGGCGCTGGCTGAAGCGGAAGTCGAGTACGCCGACAAGAAGTCGCAGACCATCGACGTGGCCTTCCCGGTTGCCGATGAGGCCAAGCTGGCCGCCGCCTTCGGTCTGGCCTCGCTGACCAAGCCGGCCGCCATCGTGATCTGGACCACCACCCCGTGGACCATCCCGGCCAACCAGGCCCTGAACATCCACCCGGAATTCAAGTACGCCCTGGTCGACACCGGCGAGCGCCTGCTGGTGCTGGCTGAAGAGCTGGTCGAGTCGTGCCTGAAGCGCTACAACCTGGAAGGTTCGGTTGTTGCCACCGCCCAAGGTTCGGCGCTGGAGCTGATCAACTTCCGCCATCCGTTCTACGATCGCCTGTCGCCAATCTACCTGGCCGACTACGTCGAGCTGGGTGCCGGTACCGGCGTGGTGCATTCCTCGCCAGCCTACGGTGAAGACGACTTCGTCACCTGCAAGCGCTACGGCATGGTCAACGACGACATCCTTACCCCGGTGCAGAGCAACGGCGTGTATGTCGAGTCGCTGCCATTCTTCGGCGGCCAGTTCATCTGGAAGGCCAACCCGGCCATCGTCGAGAAACTGAGCGAAGTCGGTGCGCTGATGCACACCGAAACCATCAGCCACAGCTATATGCACTGCTGGCGCCACAAGACCCCGCTGATCTACCGCGCCACCGCGCAGTGGTTCGTGGGCATGGACAAGCAGCCGAGCACCGGCGAGCCGCTGCGTGAGCGTGCGCTGAAAGCCATCGAAGACACCAAGTTCGTCCCGGCCTGGGGCCAGGCGCGCCTGCACGCGATGATCGCCAACCGCCCGGACTGGTGCATCTCGCGTCAGCGCAACTGGGGTGTGCCGATCCCGTTCTTCCTGCACAAGCAGACCGGCGAGCTGCATCCGCGCACTGTCGAACTGATGGAAGAAGTGGCCAAGCGTGTCGAGCAGCAAGGCATCGAGGCCTGGTTCAAGCTGGACGCCGCCGAACTGCTGGGCGCTGAAGCCGACCAGTACGACAAAATCGCTGACACCCTCGACGTGTGGTTCGACTCCGGTACCACCCACTGGCACGTACTGCGTGGCTCGCACGACATCGGCCACGCCACCGGCCCGCGCGCTGACCTGTACCTGGAAGGTTCCGACCAACACCGCGGCTGGTTCCACTCGTCCTTGCTGACCGGTTGCGCCATCGACAACCACGCGCCGTACCGCGAGCTGCTGACCCACGGCTTCACCGTGGACGAGAACGGCCGCAAGATGTCCAAGTCGCTGGGTAACACCATCGAGCCGGAGAAGGTCAACAACACCCTGGGTGCCGATATCCTGCGCCTGTGGGTTTCGGCCACCGACTATTCCGGTGAAATGGCGGTTTCCGAGCAGATCCTGCAGCGCAGCGCCGATGCTTACCGGCGTATCCGTAATACCGCCCGCTTCCTGCTGTCCAACCTGTCCGGCTTCGACCCGGCCCGCGACCTGCTGGCCCCGGAAGACATGCTGGCGCTGGACCGCTGGGCCGTGGACCGTACCCTGCTGCTGCAACGCGAACTGGAAGAGCACTACAGCGAGTACCGTTTCTGGAACGTCTACTCCAAGGTGCACAACTTCTGCGTACAGGAGCTGGGCGGCTTCTACCTCGACATCATCAAGGACCGCCAGTACACCACCGGCGCCAACAGTGTCGCCCGCCGTTCCTGCCAGACTGCGCTGTACCACATCAGCGAGGCGCTGGTGCGCTGGATCGCGCCGATCCTGGCATTCACTGCCGACGAAATCTGGCAGTACCTGCCGGGCGAGCGCAACGAGTCGGTCATGCTCAACGGCTGGTACCAAGGCCTGAGCGAGCTGCCGGAAGGCACCGAGTTGGACCGCGCCTACTGGGACCGCGTGATGGCAGTGAAGGCATCGGTCAACAAGGAGCTGGAAAACCAGCGCACCGCCAAGGTCATCGGCGGCAACCTGCAAGCCGAAGTGACCCTGTACGCCGACGAAGGCCTGAGTGCCGACCTGGGCAAGCTGGGCGACGAGCTGCGCTTCGTGCTGATCACCTCGGCCGCTAGCGTGGTGCCGTTCGCACAGGCGCCGGCCGAAGCCGTAGCCACCGAAGTCGAAGGCCTCAAGCTGAAAGTGGTCAAGTCCGGCCACGCCAAGTGCGGCCGTTGCTGGCACTTCCGCGCCGATGTCGGCAGCCACCCGGAGCACCCGGAAATCTGCAGCCGTTGTGTCGACAACCTGAGCGGCCAGGGTGAGGTGCGCCACTATGCCTAACCCTGCAGCGGGGCGCTTCGGGCGCCTTGCATGGCTTTGGCTGAGCTTGCTGGTTCTGGTCATCGACCAGGCCACCAAGCTGTACTTCAACAACGCCCTGACCATGTACCAGCAGATCGTGGTCATTCCTGACTACTTCAGCTGGACCCTGGCTTACAACACCGGTGCCGCGTTCAGCTTCCTGGCTGATGGTGCAGGTTGGCAGCGCTGGTTGTTCGCCCTGATCGCCGTGGTGGTCAGCGCGGTGCTGGTGGTGTGGCTCAAACGCCTGGGGCGCAACGAGACCTGGCTGGCCGTGGCGCTGGCGCTGGTGCTGGGTGGGGCGATTGGCAACCTGTACGACCGCATCGTGCTGGGCCATGTGGTCGACTTCATCCTGGTGCACTGGCAGAACCGTCATTACTTCCCGGCCTTCAACGTGGCCGACAGCGCCATCACCGTTGGTGCGGTGATGCTGGCGCTGGATATGTTCAAGAGCAAGAAGTCCGAGGATCCGGTCCATGACTGACACCCGTATCGGCCAGAACACCGAAGTCACCCTGCACTTCGCGCTGCACCTGGAAAACGGCGACACCGTCGACAGCACGTTCGATAAAGCCCCGGCCACCTTCAAAGTGGGTGATGGCAACCTGCTGCCGGGTTTTGAAAACGCCCTGTTCGGCTTCAAGGCCGGTGACAAGCGCACCGTGGTGGTTGCCCCGGAGAACGCCTTCGGCCAGCCTAACCCGCAGAACGTACAGGTTATGCCGAGGTCCAACTTCGAAGGCATGGAGTTGTCCGAAGGGTTGCTGATCATCTTCAACGACGCCGCCAACACCGAGCTGCCGGGTGTGGTCAAAGCGTTCGATGACGACCAGGTCACCATCGACTTCAATCACCCACTGGCTGGCAAGACCCTGACCTTCGAGGTGGAGATCCTCGAGGTGAAGGCCCTGTAAGCCTGGAGCCGAGCATGCAAATCAAACTCGCCAACCCGCGCGGCTTCTGCGCCGGGGTCGACCGGGCGATCGAGATCGTCAACCGCGCGCTGGAAGTCTTCGGCCCGCCGATCTATGTGCGCCACGAAGTGGTGCACAACAAGTTCGTGGTGGAAGACTTGCGTAACCGCGGCGCCATCTTTGTCGAAGAGCTGGACCAGGTGCCGGACGATGTCATCGTCATCTTCAGTGCCCACGGTGTTTCCCAGGCTGTGCGCCAGGAAGCTGCTGGCCGTGGCCTGAAAGTGTTCGATGCTACCTGCCCGCTGGTGACCAAGGTTCACATCGAAGTGGCCAAGTACAGCCGCGATGGCCGTGAGTGCATTCTCATCGGCCACGAAGGGCACCCGGAAGTCGAAGGCACCATGGGCCAGTACGATGCCAGCAACGGCGGCGCCATCTACCTTGTCGAAGACGAGGAAGATGTTGCCAACCTGCAGGTGCGCGACCCGAACCACCTGGCTTTCGTCACCCAGACAACACTGTCGATGGACGACACCAGCCGCGTCATCGATGCGCTGCGTGCGCGCTTCCCGAACATCGGTGGCCCGCGCAAGGACGACATCTGCTACGCCACCCAGAACCGCCAGGACGCCGTCAAGCAACTGGCCGGCGAGAGCGACGTGGTGCTGGTGGTCGGCAGCCCGAACAGTTCCAACTCCAACCGTTTGCGTGAGCTGGCTGAGCGCATGGGCACCCCGGCCTACCTGATCGACGGTGCCGAGGACCTGCAACGCGGCTGGTTTGACCAGGCCGCGCGCATCGGCATCACCGCCGGTGCTTCTGCGCCCGAAGTGCTGGTGCGTGGCGTGATCGAACAGCTCAAGGCCTGGGGCGCCACTGGCGCTGAAGAGCTGGACGGGCGCGAAGAGAACATCACCTTTTCAATGCCCAAAGAGCTGCGGGTTCGCTCGCTGATCTGACGGGCAGCACCGCCGCCAATGCAGGGGCTGCTTTGCAGCCCTTTCGCGACACAAGACCGCTCCTGCAATGACCGCGCTAGCAGCGGTCATTGCTCAGGTCCTCCGTATGCAACCTGACTCTGCCGCTTGATGCCAGCACCACCTGATATCGGCTGCGAGCAGCGGCGCGTTCGCACATTTCCAGTGTTGCGCCCAACCAGCTGTTGCCCGACGTCATGGGCACGCCCAGCGCACTGAATTTGAACTGCTCACCGCGATTGCTGGTTATTTTCAGCGGCTTTGAAAGGCGCTGTTCGCGCAGCAGCTGCCGGTTATGCTCCAGCACTACCCGCCACCCATTCCCCCAATTACCGTCCAGCGCCAGCACCAGCACCGGCTGACCCTGCAACAGCGCATGGCTGCGTGCACTGCGCAGCGCCTGCGCCAGATCACGGGCAGCCGCCGCCCGGTGCAGGTCATCGCTCATTCGGGCGTAGGCCGGCATGCCCAGTTGGGTCAGCAAGACCGCCACGGCCAAGGCCGACAACATTTGTATCAGTGTTACGCCGCGTTGCTTCACCGTGCATTCCTCCCTGGACGTGCTTGGCTATAGCTTCCTGGCGGTTGGACAAGAGGTCCAGTCGCCCAAGTTGAAAGCAATGACCGGAAAAGTCGCAGGAGGTGCAGGGATGCACGCAAGGCAAGGGGGCATGACGCTTCTGGAAGTGCTGTTGGCGATCGTGATCGTGGCCGCAGGTCTGTTCGCAACGGCTGCGATGCAATTGCAGGCATTGCAGGCTGCGGACAGCGCGCGCCGGGATGGCCTGGCGGCGATGGCGCTGCACAGCGAACATGAGCGCAGGCGGCGATGAGGCGCTGTCAGGCAGGGTTTGGCTTGCTTGAGATGGTGGTGGCGCTGGCGATCGGATTGATGCTGCTGGCGGCGGCCAGCCAGCTTTTTGTCTCCGCGCACCAGACTTGGCGCCTGCAAAGTACGGCAGTGCGCATGCAGGATTCTGCGCGGCTTGCATTGCTGCGCATGGCGCAGGATATCCGCATGGCCGGGATGTTCGGTTGCCTGCGCCTGAGCCCAGACGACTTTCTGGTCTCCGGCGCGGAGCAGGCCTTTACCCGGCCCTTGGCGAGCGGCCCGTCAAGTTTGAGCCTGGTCGTCGCTGAGTTACCAGGGTATGCCGGCGACCCCGACTGGACCTTGCTGACAAACTGTATCAACACGGTGGAGGTACACAAGGAGCGCGCGCAAGGTAGCGACACGCTTATGGCTGTGCCTGTCAGCCGGCATCGCTATGCTCACGTTGGAAGTACGCTTTACTTCGAGCGGCGCGGCCGCAATCAGCCCTTGGTCGATCACGTGCGCGAACTGCGTGTGGTGCAGGTGGCTGGAGAGCGGATCGATCTTCAGCTGACATTGTATGAGCCGACCTTGCAGCTTGAGCAGCACCATACGCTGAGCGTGGCATTGCGTAACCCGGTGCCGGCTTCATGAACCGCCAGCGGGGTGTTGTCCTGTTGTTGGCGTTGGTGCTCAGCGTCCTGCTGGGCCTGCTTGCCACATCTGCCCTGCGTGACGCGCTGGTGGAAACGCGGATGACCGGCTACCTGAGCGATGGCCTGCTGGCGCTGGAAGAGGCTGAGGCCACTTTGCTGGCCGGGGTACGCGAACTTGAACGGGCGCCCCCTGACGTTTGTAACGCGTGCCTGCCGCCGCCCAGGCCGCACGATCTGGTTGGGCAGTGGCAAGGTACCCAGACCGGCTTTTTCCAGCTACAGAACCTGGGTGTCAGCAAACGTGCCGCGCACATGCCCGAAGGGCAGCCGGTTAGCCTGTTCCGGATTACCGCCGTCAGCAAGCAAAGCCGCTCACGGCATGTGCTGGAAGCGGTCTACGCCGTGGCTGGCAATCAAACCCAACGCATCACCTGGCGGCAAAGATTGCGAGGAGACTGACATGCAGCAAGGCTTGAGCCTGATCGAGTTGTTGATTGTGCTGGCCGTGACCGGCATTCTGGCAGCCATTGCCTACCCCAGTTACAGCGACCAGCTTCGGCGAGCCGCGCGCAGCGAAGTGGTTGGCCTGCTGCATGATGCCGCCCTGCGCCTGGAGCGCCACCGCGTGCGCACTGGCCAATACGCCGAGGGCGACCTGGTCTTGCCCGAAGGTACCCGCTACTACAGCCTTCAGGCCCAGCGCGACAGTGACACCTTCACGCTGCGCGCCCGGCGGCTACCGCATGGGCTGATGGCGCAGGATGGCTGTGGCGATTTCCAGCTCGACCAGGCTGGCATGCAGCGCAATCCGGGTGCCGTTGAGCACAGCAGGCACTGCTGGGGAAGCTGAAGGTTCAATGATGCCCGGTGCATCGCGGTTTTACTTCAGGTGTTGGATCGACAGATGAGCAAGCAAGTAGTGGTGGTCGGCGGCGGGGTGATCGGCCTGCTGACGGCATTCAACCTGGCAGCCAAGGTCGGCCAGGTGGTGGTGTGCGATCAGGGTGAGGTTGGCCGAGAGTCGTCCTGGGCTGGCGGAGGCATTGTCTCGCCGTTGTACCCGTGGCGCTACAGCGCCGCAGTGACCGCTCTGGCGCATTGGTCGCAGGACTTTTATCCACAGCTGGGCGAGCGTCTGTTCGCCAGCACTGGCGTCGACCCCGAAGTTCACACCACCGGGCTGTACTGGCTCGACCTGGACGACGAGGCTGAAGCGTTGGCCTGGGCCGCGCGCGAGCAGCGGCCGCTGAGTGCCGTGGATATTTCGGCGGCCTACGATGCGGTGCCGGTGCTGGGCCCGGGCTTCAAGCACGCCATCTACATGGCTGGCGTGGCCAATGTGCGCAACCCACGCTTGGTCAAGTCGCTGAAAGCGGCGTTGCTGGCGTTGCCAAACGTGACCTTGCGCGAACACTGCCAGATCACCGGCTTCGTGCAGGAAAAGGGGCGCGTGACCGGTGTACAGACGGCTGATGGCGTACTGGCGGCGGATGAGGTTGTGCTCAGTGCTGGCGCCTGGAGTGGCGACCTGTTGCGTACCCTTGGCCTTGAACTGCCGGTGGAGCCCGTGAAGGGCCAGATGATCCTGTTCAAGTGCGCTGAAGACTTCTTGCCGAGCATGGTGCTGGCCAAGGGACGTTATGCAATCCCGCGACGTGACGGGCACATTCTGGTGGGGAGCACGCTGGAACACGCCGGGTATGACAAGACCCCGACCGGGGATGCGTTGGAAAGTCTGAAGGCATCGGCGGTGGAGTTGTTGCCAGAGCTTGAAGGCGCCACAGTGGTGGCGCACTGGGCGGGACTGCGGCCGGGGTCGCCAGAAGGCATCCCTTACATTGGGCCTGTGCCAGGGCATGAAGGGTTGTGGCTGAATTGTGGGCATTATCGCAATGGGCTGGTGTTGGCGCCGGCTTCGTGCCAGCTGTTTACCGATTTGCTGACAGGGGCCGAGCCGATTATCGATCCGGCGCCGTATGCGCCAGAAGGGCGTTTGGGCTGAGGGCCTCTTCGCGGGTAAACCCGCTCCCACACGAGCGGGTTCACCCGCGAAAGGGCCGCAGAGGCCAATACAGATTTCAGCCAGTAATCGGTGCGTGTAGGAGCGGGTTCACCCGCGAAAGGGCCACAGAGGCCCATACAGATTTCAGCCAGTAATCGGTGCGTGTAGGAGCGGGTTCACCCGCGAAAGGGCCACAGAGCCCCATACAGATTTCAGCCAGTAATCGGTGCTTGCAAGTGCCGGCTCGGATAATGCTGCTCATACACCTTGCACACCCGCAGCACTTGCTCATCGGCAAAGCGCCCGGCCACCACCTGCAGGCCCACCGGCAACCCCTCGCGGGTAAACCCGCAGGGCACCGAGGCTGCCGGCTGTTGGGTCAGGTTGAACGGATAGCTGAACGGCGTCCATTCCATCCATTGCGCCATCCCCGACCCAGGCGGCACGTTGTGTCCGGCTTCGAACGCCGCCAACGGCAGCATCGGCGTTACCAGCACGTCATATCGCTGATGAAAGGCATTCATCTTCGCAATCAATTCTGCCCGTGCCTCTAGCGCCTGGGTGTATTCGCCAAGGCTGATCTGTGCGCCTTGTTCGGCAATCCAGCGCAGCCCCGGGTCAAGCAACGCTTTCTGCTCATCGCTCAAGGCACTGGCCAACCGCGCCGCACCGGCAAACCACAGGGTATTGAAGGTTTCCAGCGGGTCGCTGAAGCCCGGGTCCACTTCCTCTACCTGTGCACCCAACCGCGCCAGGCGCTGCACCGCTTGCGCCACCAGTGCCTGGATCTGTGGGGCGACCTGCACGTAACCGAAGTTGGCGCTGTAGGCGATGCGTAGGCCGCTCAGATCTTGCTGCTGGCTGAGCCACGGCGCCTGCCGGGGAGCGCCGGCCAAACCGTCGCGGGCATCGGGGCGCGCTACGCAGTCAAGCATCAGCACCGAGTCGTCCACGGTACGCGTCATCGGCCCCAGGTGCGACAGCACGGTCATGGCGCTGGCCGGCCATTGCGGCACATAGCCGAAGGTCGGTTTGATGCCGAAGGTGCCGGTGAAGGCGCAAGGGATGCGAATCGAACCACCGGCATCGCTGCCCTGATGCAGCACCCCCAGGTTCAGCGCGGCGGCTGCCGCAGCACCACCAGACGAACCACCGGCAGTCAGCCTGGTATCCCAAGGGTTGCGGGTAATGCCGTACAGCGGGTTGTCGGTCACGCCTTTCCAGCCGAACTCCGGCGTGGTGGTCTTGCCCACCAGCACAGCACCGGCTTCACGCATGAAGGCGCTGAAGGGCGCATCGATTTCCCACGGGCCGGTACCCGAGGTTGTACGCGAGCCTTTGCGGGTGGGCATGCCGCGGGTCAGGGTCAGGTCCTTGATCGAGGCGGGTACGCCATCCAGTCGGCCACAGGGCTCGCCGCGCTGCCAGCGTTGTTCGCTGGCGCGGGCGGCGGCGCGGGCACCTTCGCCGTCGACATGGCAGTAGGCGTTGACCGCCGGGTTATGCAGGTCGATGCGCGCCAGCACATCGTCGACCACCTCGACGGGTGACAACTGGCGGCGCTGGTACAGTTCGAGCAGTTCGACGGCGGTGAGTTCGCCAATCGCGGTTTTCTGGGTCATTTCAACGGGCTCCCGGGTTGGCGGCCTGGAACATGGCGCGCAACAGGACGTCGCAACCATCGGCCAAGTCCTGGGGCGCGGCATTTTCGATTTCGTTGTGGCTGATGCCGCCTTCGCATGGCACGAAGATCATCCCGGCCGGGCCCAGCTCGGCGAGGAAGATTGCATCGTGACCGGCGCCGCTGACGATATCCATGTGGCTCAGGCCCAGCGCGCGCGCCCCCTGGCGCACGGCATCCACGCACTGCTCGGCGAAGTACAGAGGCGGGAAGTCGGCTGTGGGGGTCAGCTGATAGCTCAGGCCATGTTTCGCCGTGCTGTTTTCGATGGCTGCGCGCACTTCGCTGACCATGGCGTCGAGGTGCCCAGGGTCGAGGTGGCGCAGGTCGATGGTCATGTGCACCTGGCCGGGGATGACGTTGCGCGAGCCTGGGTGCAAGGTCAGGCAGCCGACCGTGCCGC
Organism: Pseudomonas sp. FW305-E2; assembly: GCF_058782925.1. NCBI lineage: Bacteria > Pseudomonadati > Pseudomonadota > Gammaproteobacteria > Pseudomonadales > Pseudomonadaceae > Pseudomonas > Pseudomonas sp. FW305-E2. The sequence goes on from NZ_JBYSYE010000058.1 coordinate 17,396, forward strand.
AGGCATGTGGCTGGTGCGCGTGAGCGACGCGGTTGACTGCAGCCACCACCTCGGCTGCGCCGACCAATGCGTCCTTGCGCAGGTGCATGGGTGTGGGGCCTGCATGCGCCTCGACGCCGGTAAGGGTCAGGTCGAACCATTTTTGCCCCAGGCAGCCCTGGACCACGCCGATGGTGGTGCGTTGGTCTTCCAGCACCGGGCCTTGCTCGATATGCGCTTCGAAGTAGGCGCCCACGGCATGCCCGGTGGGCACGCGCGGGCCGGCGTAGCCGATGCGTTGCAACTCAGCGCCGACCGACAGACCTTGGTCATCGATCTTTTCCAGGGTTTCCTGCAGGCCGAACTTACCGGCAAACACGCCCGAGCCCATCATGCAGGGCGGGAAGCGCGAACCTTCTTCGTTGGTCCATACCACCACTTCCAGCGGGGCTTCGGTGGTCAGGTGCAGGTCGTTGAGCGTGCGCATCACTTCGAGGCCGGCCATGACGCCGTAGCAGCCATCGAACTTGCCGCCGGTGGGTTGGGTGTCGATGTGGCTGCCGGTCATGATGGGCGGTAGGGCAGGGTTGCGCCCGGGGCGGCGTGCGAAGATATTGCCGATGGCGTCGACGCTAACCGTGCAGCCGGCCTCTTCGCACCAGTGGACGAACAGGTCGCGCGCCTGGCGGTCGAGGTCGGTCAGGGCCAGGCGGCATACGCCGCCCTTGGCGGTGGCGCCGAGTTGGGCCAGGTCCATCAATGATTGCCACAGGCGCTCGCGGTTGATCAGAGGGCCTTGGCCGAGCAGGTGCAGCGGGGGATCGATGCGGGTGTTCATGGTTCAGCTCTCCTGAAAGTAATCAGTTGCTTGTACTGGCCTCTTCGCGGGCAAGCCCGCTCCTACAGGTCATCCACAGGCCAGAGGTCTTTGCGGGCGTGCTTCTCTGCTGATCAGGCGCTAAGGGCCAGGTAACGGTTCTTGATGCTCGGGTCCTCGCGGAACTGCGCTGCACTGCCCTGGTAAGCGACGCGGCCTTGCTCCAGCACATAGTGGCGATCAGCAAGGGCATCGCAGACCATCAGGTTCTGCTCTACCAGCAAGATCGACAGCCCTTCGTCCTTGATCCGTCGCAGGATCTTCACCAGTTCATCGACAATCACCGGGGCCAGGCCTTCGGTGGGCTCGTCGAGGATCAGCAGCCTGGGGCCGTTGAGCAGGGCGCGGGCGATGGCGAGCATCTGTTGCTCGCCACCGGACAGGGCAAAACCACCGTTGCGGCGACGCTCCTTCAGGCGCGGGAACATGCTGTACACGTCCTCCAACTGCCAGCGGCTGGTCTTGCGCACGGCAATCTTCAGGTTCTCCTCGACGCTGAGCTGGCGAAAGATGCCGCGGTGCTCCGGCACCAGGGCAATGCCCTGCCGGGCGATATCGAAGATTTCGCGGCCGACCAGTTGCTGGCCGTTGAAGCTGATCTGCCCCTGCCGTGGGCGGACGATGCCGAGGATGCTGCGCAAGGTGGTGGTCTTGCCTGCACCGTTGCGCCCCAGCAGCGTTACCAGTTCGCCTGCCTCGACCTTGAGCGAGACACCTTCGAGCACATGGCTCTTGTCGTAGTAGGAATGGATCGAATCGACATTGAGCATCAGGCGGCCTCTCCAAGGTAGGCGGTGCGTACGCGCTCGTCGTTGCGCACCTGTTCAGGGGTACCCTCGACCAGGATCTGGCCGTGACTCATCACCGTGATGCGCTGGCTGATCGACATGACAATGCTCATGTTGTGCTCGATCAGTAGCACGGTATGGTCGCGCCCAAGGTCGCTGATCAGGTCGGTCATCACCGGGATGTCGTCGATGCCCATGCCCGAAGTGGGTTCGTCGAGCATCAGCAGGGTGGGCTTGGCGCAGATCGACATGCCCACTTCCAGCACCCTTTGCTGGCCGTGCGACAGCTCGCCCGCCAGTGTTTCGGCACGGGCGCTCAGCTTCAGGCGCTCCAGCACCTGATCGGCGGTGTTCCAGTGGCTGCGCTTGTGCTCGACGCTGCGCCAAAAGTTCAGCGCGCCCAGGCCATCACGGCCCTGGGCGGCCAGGCGCAGGTTCTCGCGCACTGAAAGGTTCTGGAACAGGCTGGTGAGCTGAAACGAGCGCGCCATGCCAAGCGCCACCCGCCCGTGGGACGGCTTGCGAATGATGTCCTGGCCATTGAACAGGATCTTGCCGGCAGTGGCCTGACGTTCGCCGGTCAGGCAGTGGAACAGGCTGGTCTTGCCGGCGCCGTTGGGGCCGATAATGGTGTGGATGGTGCCGGCGCGCACTTTGAGGTCAACGCCCGCGACCGCCTTGAACGGCCCGTAGGCCAGCTCCAGCTGGCGGGTTTCCAGGAGGTAGTCGCTCATCACAGGGTCTCCTTGGTCTTGGCCTGGGGTTTGTCATCGGCATTGCGGGTGGCCAGCAGGCGCTTGCCCAGTTCGGTCAGGCCACCCCACAGGCCGCCACGCATGAACACCACCACCAGAATCAGGATCACCCCCAGCAGCATCAGCCAGCGTGGCCAAAGTTCCGACAGCACGTCACCCAGCAGCACGATGGCGCCGGCCCCCAGCAGCGAGCCGAACAGTGAGCCGGTGCCGCCGACGATGGTCATGATCAGGATGTTCTCGCTCATCATCAGGTCGATGTTCGACAGCGGCGCAAAGTGCAGCAGCATGGCGTACAGCGCCCCGGCGATGCCGGTGATGGCGCCCGACAGCATGAACACCAGAATCTTGAAATGGCGGGTGTCGTAGCCGATGGCGGCGGCGCGGGTCTCGTTCTCACGGATAGCCAGCAGGGTGCTGCCGAATGGCGAACGGATCACCCGCAGGGCTGCGGCGAAGATCAACAGGAACAGCACCGCGACGAACACATAAAAGTGCCGTGGGTCGGCCAGGTCGACCAGCACATGGCCGGCGATTTCGATATTCGGCCGTGGCACATCAAGCAGGCCGTTGTCACCGCCGGTCCAGCCGCTGAGGGTATAGGCCAGGAAGTAGGCCATCTGGCTGAAGGCCAGGGTCAGCATGACGAAGTAGATGCCCGTACGCCGAATTGCCAGTGCGCCCACCAGCAGCGCGAGGAAGGCGCCGAACACAGCTGCGCCAAGCAGCGCGGCGAACATGCCCCACTGCAGGTGGATCATCAGCAGCGCTGCGCCATAGGCGCCCACGCCAAAGAAGATGCCCTGGCCGAACGACAGCAGTCCGGTGTAGCCGAGTAGCAGGTTGCAGGCCAGTGCGGCCATGGCAAAGATCAGGATCTCGGTGGCCAGGGTGGCCGAGGGCAGCAACAGCGGCAGCGCCACCAGGCTGGCAACTACCAGCGACAGCAGCGCCGGGGCGCGGCCCTTGGCGACTGGCAATGGGTTTTTCTCGCTCATCTCAGGCTCTCCCGAACAGGCCGTAGGGACGGACCAGAATCACTGCTGCCATGGCGCCATAGATCATCAGGCTGGCGCCTTGCGGCCAGAGACTGGTCATCATGCTTTGCACCACACCCACCAGCAGGCCGCCAACCAGCGCCCCGCCGAACGACCCCATGCCGCCAATCACCACCACCACGAAGGCAATGCCGAGGATTTCCGGGCCGACGAAGGGCTGGGCGCCCCGTAGCGGCGCAAACAGCACACCCGCCACACCTGCCAGGCCCACGCCCAGGGCGAATGTCAGGGAGAACAGGCGGAAAATGTTGGTGCCCAACAGCGACACGGTCTCGGTGCTTTCGCTACCGGCCCGCACCAGTGCGCCGAAGCGGGTGCGCTCCAGCAGCAGCCACAGGCCAATACCGATCAGCGCCGCGAAGCCGATCAGGAACAAGCGGTAGTAGGGGTAGATGAAGTCGCCGAGTATCAGCACCCCGCGCAGTTCAGGTGGCACGGCAATGTTCTTGCCCACCGGGCCCCAGATCAGCACCGACGCTTCCTGGATGATCAGCGCGATGCCGAGGGTGACGAGGATCTGGAAGGTGTGCGGCAGGTGGTAGATGCGTTTGATCAACAGGCGCTCGACCGCCCAGGCCAGCGCGGCCACCACCAGTGGCGCAATCAGCAGCGCCAGCCAGAAGTTGCCGGTGACGGCCACGGCGGTATAGCACAGGTAGGCGCCCAGCAAGAAAAACGCGCCGTGGGCGAAGTTGACGAAGTTGAGCAGGCCGAAAATGATCGTCAGGCCCACGGCGATGAGGAAGTAGATCATCCCCAGGCCCAGGCCGTTGAGCAGTTGGAACAGGTACAAATCGAGCATGAGCGTGCCCTCGACAGCGCGCCGGGCGGCTGCCTGTACAAGTGTTTGTGACTAACGCCGCAGCTTCAGGCCAGGGCGCAACCGGTGTGATCGACCTCGACGAACGAGCGGCCCGAACTGATGACTTCGGCCAGGTCGTCCTCGTCGCGCATCTGCCCCTGGGGCTTGCCGCGCAGCAGGTAGTAATCCTTGAGCACCTGGTGGTCACCCGGGCGGATCAGTTCTTCGCCGGTCGGGCCCTGGAAGCGCATGCCCTGCAATGCCGCAGACACGGCGGCCCCGTCCAGGCTGCCGGCCTTGACGATGGCCTCGAGCATCACCTTGGTGCCGATGTAGTCGGCGGCCAGCGGGTAGTTGGGGTTGATGCCATAGGCCTTGCGGGTGGCGGCGACCAACTGTTTGTTCAGCGGGGTGTCGACCTGGTGCCAGTACTGCGCACCCAGGTACACGCCCTCGAGCACGTCGCTGCCCAGCTCCTGGAACTGGTCGAGGCCGGCAGACCACACCATCAGCACTTTCATGCGGTCCTTGATGCCGAAGTTGACCGCCTGGCGCAGGGCGTTGGAGGCCTGGCTACCGAAGTTGAGCAGCACCAGCACGTCGGGCTTGGCGGCGATGGCGTTGGTCAGGTAGCCGGAAAATTCCTGCTCCTGCAGCGAGTGGTAGCTGTTGCCGATGTGTTCCACGCCGAGCTCGGCGAACACTTTGCGGGCGTTGTCCAGCAGGGCATCGCCGAATACGTATTGCGGGGTGATGGTGTACCAGCGCTTGGCCTGGGGCAGCTGGCGGCTCATCGGCACCAGGGTTTCGCGGATGGCACCATAGGTGGGCACCGACCAGCGGAAGGTTGAGGCATTGCAGTCCTTGCCGGTGATTTCATCGGCGCCCACAGGCGTCATGAACACGCCGCCGGCTTTGTGGATTTCCTTGGACACCGCCAGTGCCGATGACGACAGGGTGCACCCCTGGAAGAAGCGTGCGCCATCCTGGCCGATGGCTTCCTGCACCTTGCGCACCGCCTTGCCGGCGTTGCCTTCGGTGTCGATGACTTTGTACTTGAGCGGGTGGCCGAGCAACTGCGGGTGCTCGGCGATGGCCAGGCGCGAGCCCATGTCGGCGTACTTGCCGTAGCTGGCGAAGGCGCCCGACATGGACTTGAGCCCATAGAAGGTCAGCGGTTGGTCGGCGAATGCCCGGTGTGCCCCCAAGGGGAGGCTACCTAAGGCACCCAGGGCAAGGCCTGCCTTGAGCAGGGTACGTCTTTGCATGAGTAACTCCTTGTTTGTGGTTATTAGGCAGGAGTGGCAATGACAAAGCGGGTACGGCCGGGCCTGTGTGCAGGCCTCTTTACAGGCGCATCAGTGGTGGTGATCGAACTCCAGCAGGAAGTTACGGGCAACCTCGCCTTCCAGCGCGGTCATATGGTGCTCGGCGTCGCACATGTGTTCGTGCATCAGCCGGCGTACGGCGGGTTCGTCGCTGGCGCGCAAGGCGGTCAGCAGTTGCTTGTGGTAGCCGATGTTGGCGGCGGCGAACTGCTGGCGCTTGGGCAGGTAGGCCTTTTTCAGCACCACCAGGTCGCGCAGCAGGTCGTTGAGGAACACCGCCATGAAACGCAGCAACGGGTTGGGGCAGCGGTCGGCCAGCAGGGTGTGGAATTCAAGCTCCGCCAAGCGCTGCTCACGCTGGCCTTCTTCGCTGTCTTCCGGCGCGCTGCAGAAGTCGATGTTGGCCTGCAGCGCGGCATAATCGGCCTCGCTCAGCTTGCCCATCACCGACACCGCCAGTTCTACCTCGATGACTTTGCGCAGCTGGTACACCTGTTCGCCGTCCAGGTGCTGGAAATGCAGGTAGTTGCGCAGCGCGCGGCTGGCTGGCTCGGTGCCCACTTCGTTCAGGTAGGCGCCCCCGGTCGGGCCGGTGCGGGTGCTGACCAGGCCTTCGACTTCGAGCGCCTTGAGCGCTTCGCGGGCGGTGCCCTTGGAACATTCGAAATGCTCCATCAGTTCACGCTCGGTGGGCAGGCGGTCGCCGGGGTGCAGCGCTTCGGTGACGATCGAGCGCTTGACTGATTCGACGATCACATCGGACAGCTTCTGGCGCTTGCGTTTGGGTTTGAGCATTTCGCTATTTTTCATATTTATGCGGATAAATAGGATTTAGCGAATTTTGGCCGGGCGGGTCAATGCTGGTGCTGGGGGAGTG
>NZ_JBYSYE010000059.1:0-22814 GCF_058782925.1 Pseudomonas sp. FW305-E2
GTGCTGGGGCGGCATGGGGAGGTTGAGGGTGTGCGCCGACAACGGCGATTCTGGCGTGATGTGGGGGGTGGCTGATCTGGCCCTTTCGCGGGTAAAGCCGCTGCCACAGGTACTGCAAGGCCCAGAGGGCCGACCCGGTAGCCCGACAGGCTAATTCCCTGACCTCCGGCAGATGAGCCCTCGGCGCGCCTATGGTAGAGTGGCGGCCTTTTTCCGAAGGGGCGTTTACTGTGTGGGAATTGGTCAAGTCCGGTGGTTGGATGATGCTGCCGATCATTCTGAGTTCCATCGTTGCCATGGCTATCGTCGTCGAGCGCCTGTGGACCCTGCGTGCCAGCCGCGTCACCCCGCCCCACCTGCTGGGCCAGGTGTGGATGTGGATCAAGGACAAGCAACTGACCAGTGACAAGCTCAAGGCACTGCGGGCCGATTCGCCACTGGGCGAAATCCTGGCAGCGGGCCTCGCCAACTCGCGCCATGGTCGCGAAATCATGAAAGAGTGCATCGAGGAGGCCGCCTCGCGCGTCATCCACGAACTGGAACGCTACATCAGCACCCTCGGCACCATTGCCGCCATGGCGCCTCTGCTGGGCCTGCTGGGCACCGTGCTGGGCATGATCGACATTTTCAGCGCCTTCATGGGCTCGCAGATGACTGCCAACGCCGCCGTGCTGGCCGGTGGTATCTCCAAGGCCCTGGTCACCACTGCGGCAGGCCTGATGGTTGGTATCCCGGCGGTGTTCTTCCACCGCTTCCTGCTGCGCCGCATCGATGAGCTGGTGGTCGGCATGGAGCAGGAGGCGATCAAGCTGGTGGAAGTGATCCAGGGCGACCGTGAAGTGGAAGTGGCCGGAGGCAAGGCGTGAAGTTCCGGCGCAATCGCCAGCGGGAGAACGTCGACATCAACCTGGCGTCGCTGATCGACGTGGTGTTCGTCCTGCTGCTGTTCTTCGTGGTTACCACCACCTTCACCCGCGAAACGCAACTGCGCGTCGAGCTGCCCGAAGCCACCAGCGCCGAGCCGGCGCCGACCGACCCGGGCAAGCTGGTGGAAATCACCATCAGCGCCGAAGGCGTGTATTCGGTGAACAACCACCTGCTGCCCAAAAGCGACCTGGCCACCCTGAGCGAGGCCATAGCGCGCGAGTCGGGTGGCGACAACACGCTGCCGCTGGCCATCAGCGCTGACGGCAAGACCCCGCACCAGGCTGTGGTCACCGCAATGGATGCTGCCGGCAAGCTCGGTTTCAGCCAGTTGCGCATGACCACCGTCGAGGCGGCCCAGGGCACGCCTTGATGGCTTTCGCCGACCGCTTGCTCGCTGCCTGGTACGCCGGGCATCCGGCGCTGGCGCTGCTGCGTCCGCTGGAGGCCTTGTATCGCCGCGTGGTCACGCGCAAGCGGGCACGTTTTCTAAGGGGTGACAGTGCCAGCTACCGGGCACCGGTACCGGTCATTGTCGTGGGCAACATCACCGTCGGTGGCACCGGCAAGACGCCGATGATTCTCTGGTTGATCGAACACTGTCGCCAGCAAGGGCTGAAGGTGGGCGTAGTCAGCCGCGGTTATGGTGCCAGGCCTCCACGGCTGCCCTGGCGGGTGCAGGCCGATCAGCCGGCCGATGAGGCGGGCGACGAGCCGCTGCTGATCGTGCAACGCACCGGCGTGCCACTGATGATCGACCCGGATCGCGCCCGTGCCGTGCAGGCATTGCTGGCCAGCGAACCCCTCGACCTGATCCTGTGCGACGACGGTATGCAACATTACCGCCTGGCCCGTGACCTGGAACTGGTGCTGATCGACGCTGCCCGCGGCCTGGGCAATGGCCGCTGCCTGCCGGCGGGGCCGTTGCGTGAGCCGGCCGACCGCTTGCGTGAGGCTGACGCGGTGCTGTTCAACGGCGCCAGCGAAGACCGCACCGAGGGTTTTGGTTTCCGCCTGCAGCCGTCGGCCCTGGTCAACGTGCGCACTGGCGAGCGCCGTGCGCTCGACCATTTCCCCGCCGGCCAGCGCCTGCATGCGGTGGCCGGTATCGGCAACCCGCAACGTTTCTTCAACACCCTGCTGGGGCTAAACTGGCAGCCGGTGCCGCATCCCTTCGCCGACCATGCGCAGTTCAGTGCCCGGAGCCTGGCTTTCAGCCCGCCACTGCCGCTGGTCATGACCGAGAAGGACGCGGTGAAATGCCGGGCCTTTGCCGCTGACGACTGGTGGTACCTGGCCGTCGAAGCGCAGCCTACGCCGGCTTTCAGCGCCTGGTTCGACAACCAGCTGCAACGCTTGTTGCGCAAACCCTGAGCCCGTTTTCAATTTCCGGCCACCTGGCCTAAAGGAAGCCTCCAATGGACACCAAACTGCTCGATATCCTGGCCTGCCCGATCACCAAGGGGCCGCTCAAGCTGAGCGCCGACAAGACCGAGCTGATCAGCAAGGGCGCTGGCCTGGCCTACCCGATTCGCGACGGTATCCCGGTCATGCTGGAAAGCGAGGCACGCACCCTGACCGACGACGAGCGTCTTGACAAATGAGCCTGGAATTTACGGTAGTAATCCCCGCCCGACTGCGCTCCACCCGCCTGCCAGGCAAACCGCTGCTGCTGATTGCCGGCAAGCCGATGGTGCAACATGTGTGGGAGCAGGCCCGCAAGAGCGGTGCCAGCCGTGTGGTCATCGCCACCGACGACACCAGCATCCTCGAAGCCTGCCAGGCCTTCGGTGCTGAAGTGCTGATGACCCGTGCCGATCATGAATCGGGCACTGACCGCCTGGCCGAAGTGGCCGCGTACCTAGGGTTGCCGGCTGACGCCATTGTGGTCAACGTGCAGGGCGACGAGCCGCTGATCCCGCCGGTGATCATCGACCAGGTGGCGGCCAACCTGGCGGCGCATCCGGAAGCCGGTATCGCCACCCTGGCCGAGCCGATCCATGAGCCGGAAACCGTGTTCAACCCGAACGCGGTCAAGGTGGTGAGTGACAAGAACGGCCTGGCCCTGACGTTCAGCCGAGCGCCGCTGCCCTGGGCCCGCGATACCTTTGCCAAGGCCCGCGACGTGCTGCCGGAAGGGGTGCCCTATCGCCGTCATATTGGCATGTACGCCTACCGTGTCGGCTTCCTGCACGACTTCGTCAGCTGGGGCCCATGCTGGCTCGAGCAGGCTGAAGCGCTGGAGCAGCTGCGTGCCCTGTGGCACGGCGTACGCATTCACATCGAGGATGCCATCGAGGCGCCTGCCGTGGGTGTCGACACCCCTGAGGATCTGGAGCGCGTACGGCGCTTGCTGGAGGCCTGATGCGCGTCCTGTTCGTGTGCCTGGGCAACATCTGCCGCTCGCCCACCGCCGAAGGCGTGCTGCGCCATCAATTGCACGCCGCCGGGCTCGCTGACAAGGTGCAGGTGGCTTCTGCCGGCACCGGCGATTGGCATGTCGGCAAGGCGCCAGATAGCCGCACCTGCAAGGCGGCGCTGGCGCGCGGTTACGACCTGTCGCAGCAACGTGCCCAACAGGTCAAGGCATCGCACTTCGCCGAATACGACCTGGTGTTGGCCATGGATGAGCACAACCTGCGCGATCTGCGCGCCCTGCGCCCGTCAACGGCAGTGGGCGAACTCGACCTGTTCCTGCGCCGCTACGGTGCAGCCCTGGATGAAGTGCCAGACCCGTACTACGGTGGCGCCGACGGCTTCGAGCAGGTGCTGGATCTGGTGGAAGCGGCTTGCCAGGCGCTGGTACTGGAAATCAAGGGGCGTCTATGACAGTGCAGTGGCAGGAGCAGGTATCGCTCAAGCCTTACAATACCTTCGGCATCGACGTGAAGGCGCGCTATTTCAGCCAGGTGCAGGACGACCAGCAGGTGCGTCAGGCGCTGGGCCAGGCACAGCAAAGGGGCTTGCCGGTACTGGTGATCGGGGGTGGCAGCAACCTGCTGCTGACCCGCGATATCAATGCACTGGTGCTGCACATGGCCAGCCGCGGTCGGCGTGTGCTCAGTGACGATGGCGAGCGTATCGTGGTCGAAGCCGAGGCCGGTGAGCCGTGGCACGCGTTTGTGCAGTGGACGCTGGCGCAGGGCTATTGCGGGTTGGAGAACCTCAGTCTGATCCCCGGCACCGTGGGTGCTGCGCCGATGCAGAACGTGGGCGCATACGGGGTGGAGATCAAGGACGTATTTGCCGGGCTGACAGCCTTGGACCGTGAGACGGGCGAGCTGCGTGACTTCAGTTTGGCGGAATGTGCTTTCGGCTATCGCGACAGCCTTTTCAAGCGCAACCCCGGCCGCTGGTTGATCCTGCGTGTGCGCTTTGCCTTGACCCGCACCCTGCACGCTCATCTGGATTACGGCCCGGTGCGCCAACGCCTGTCTGAGCAGGGTGTTACCGAGCTGACCGCGCAAGCGATCAGCGATGCAATCTGCAGCATTCGCCGCGAGAAGCTGCCAGATCCGGTAGAGCTTGGCAATGCCGGGAGCTTCTTCAAGAACCCGGTGGTAACGGCTGATCGGGTCGAGCGAATTCGTGCGCAGTATCCCGCGGTTGTGGTTTACCCCCAGGCGGATGGCCAGGTGAAACTGGCGGCGGGCTGGTTGATTGAGCAGGCGGGCTGGAAGGGTCATCGTGAGGGTGATGCTGGCGTGCATCGCTTGCAGTCGCTGGTGCTGGTCAACTATGGCCAGGCGAGCGGAGCGCAGATGCATGCGCTGGCGCGCAAGATTCAGGCGGATATCTTCGAGCGGTTTGGGGTTGAGCTGGAGATGGAGCCTAATCTTTACTGATTTGCCGGCTGTGAACCCCCGTAGGAGCGGGTTTGCCCGCGAAAGGGCCGGGCCTGGTGGCCAATTTCCACCCGCCGTTCACCGTTGCCGCCGCTACCGTATTCGCGGGTAAACCCGCTCCTACACGCTGATTGGTGGTGAACACACATCGGGGGTTGGACACAGGCCATTGTAGGAGCGGGTTTACCCGCGAAGAGGCCCGTCAGGCAAACCAAAAAAAGCCCCGCCAGTTCGCACTGGCGGGGCTTTTTCATTCAGCTTTGGCTATCAGCCGTGATGAGGTTTGTGCTCATCGGCGGTTTCCAAGGCTGGTTCCTGGGAGGCTGCAGCAGCTTCCTGTGCCGCTTTGGCAGCAGCCTCGGCCTCACGCTTGCGGCGACGCACTTCACGTGGGTCGTTCGGTGCACGGCCGTTGGCCAGCATGACAGTGGCAGGTTCGACCACTGCAGGTGCAGGCTCGGCCACCACTTCTGGCTGGGCTTCGACAACCGGGGCAGGCTGTGCGGCAACCGGAGCGACTTCGACCATGGCCGGGGCCTGTTCGATTTCACCGGCTTCTATCGCTGGGGCTTCTGCTGGGGTTTCAGTGACCACGGTTTCTGCAACCACGGCCGGCTCAACAGCAGGTGCATCTTCAGCGACAGGCTGCGGAGCCATTTCGACCACAGGCTCGGCAGTTGCCTCGGCTGCGGCCACTGGCTCGGTGACCGGCTGCTCGACCGCTGGGGCCACGGACGCTTCTTCAGCTTTGGTGACCGCTTCGGCCTGCTCGACCGGCTGGGCGGCTTCGCTGTTGTCGGTTTCTGCAACGGCAGCGACTTCGGCTGTGGCACGCTCGGCCTGCTGGTTGGCCTGGGCTTCTGCATCGGAGCTGATGTTGCTGCTGGCGACAGCAGCTGTCACGGCAAGGCCGGCAGCCAGTTCGGCACCCAGCTCGGTGGCCTGGTGCTGTTGTGGCTGCTCTTCGCTGCCTTCTTCTTCACTGCCGTCGATCAGCTCGCCATTGGCATTGCGCTGACGCTCACGACGGTTGCTGCGACGACGCTGGCCACGGGAGCGGCGGCGTGGGCGCTCGCCATCGGTGCCTTCCTGCTCGTCTTGCAGCAGCTCTTCGCCTGGCAGTTGCTCTTCGGCCAGTTCGGCAGCCTGCTCGGTTGCTTCTTCGGCAGCGCGTGGTTGGCGCTCTTCGCGTGGTGGGCGCGGGGCGCGTTCTTCGCGTGGAGCGCGTTCTTCCCGAGGTGCGCGCTCTTCACGTGGAGCACGTTCTTCACGCGGTGCGCGTTCTTCACGTGGAGCACGTTCTTCACGCGGTGCGCGTTCTTCACGTGGAGCACGCTCTTCGCGGGCTACACGTTCTTCACGCGGCTGGCGCTCTTCGCGTTCGGCTGGCGGGGTGGCGTCCAGCGGTTCGCGCAGCTCGCGAACGCGCTCTTCGCCGCGGTTGCTACGGCGGTCTTCGCGTGGCTGGCGCGGAGTACGTTCTTCACGCTGTGCACGCTCTTCACGTGGGGCACGTTCCTCACGCGGTGCACGCTCTTCACGTGGGGCACGTTCCTCACGCGGTGCACGTTCTTCGCGTGGGGCGCGTTCCTCGCGCGGTGCGCGCTCGGCACGCTCTTCACGCGGTTTGCGTTCTTCGTCGCGGCGGCCGTTGCGGTTGCGGCTTTGCTGGCGGCCGTTGCGGCGTTCTTCGTTACGCGGGCTGCGCTCGGCAGCCGGTTTTTCGGCGGCGGGCACCACTGGCGCGGCGGCAGGCTCGTCCTTGCCGGCGAACAGGCTCACCAGCGACTTCACCAGGCCTTTGAACAGGCTTGGCTCCGGAGCGCTCGGGGCAGGGGCGACCGGGGCGGCAGGCTGGGGCTCTTCAGCGGCGGCCGGTACCGGTGCGTTGGCGCGGGCCGGGGCCGTCTTCACTGCGGCTTCCTGGCGTACCAGGGTGCGGGTGGCGGTCGGCTGCGGCGCTTCTTCAGCTTCGGCGGCGGCGATTTCGTAGCTGGACTGGTTGTTCAGCACTTCAGGGTTGTCGTCGCGCAGGCGCTGGACTTCGAAGTGCGGGGTTTCCAGGTGGTCGTTCGGCAGGATGATGATGCGCGCACGGGTGCGCAGCTCGATCTTGGTGATCGAGTTACGCTTTTCGTTCAGCAGGAACGCGGCTACCGGGATCGGCACTTGAGCACGTACTTCGGCGGTGCGGTCCTTCAGGGCTTCTTCTTCGATCAGGCGCAGGATGGCCAGCGACAGCGATTCGACGTCACGGATGATGCCGGTGCCGGAGCAGCGTGGGCAGACGATGCCGCTGCTTTCGCCCAGCGATGGGCGCAGGCGCTGACGGGACATTTCCAGCAGGCCGAAGCGCGAGATGCGGCCTACCTGCACGCGGGCGCGGTCGGCTTCCAGGCATTCACGAACGCGCTCTTCAACGGCGCGCTGGTTCTTCGCCGGGGTCATGTCGATGAAGTCGATGACGATCAGGCCGCCGATGTCACGCAGGCGCAGCTGGCGGGCGATTTCCTCGGCCGCTTCCAGGTTGGTCTGCAGGGCGGTTTCTTCGATGTCGCTGCCTTTGGTGGCGCGCGCCGAGTTGATGTCGATGGACACCAGGGCTTCGGTCGGGTCGATCACGATCGAACCGCCGGACGGCAGGTCGACCACGCGCTGGAAGGCGGTCTCGATCTGGCTTTCGATCTGGAAGCGGTTGAACAGCGGCACGCTGTCTTCGTACAGCTTGACCTTGCTGGCGTACTGCGGCATCACCTGGCGGATGAAGGTCAGCGCTTCTTCCTGGGCGTCGATGCTGTCGATCAGCACTTCGCCGATGTCCTGGCGCAGGTAGTCGCGGATGGCGCGGATGATAACGTTGCTTTCCTGGTAGATCAGGAATGGCGCGGCGCGGTCCAGGGACGCTTCCTTGATGGCGGTCCACAGCTGCAGCAGGTAATCCAGGTCCCACTGCATTTCTTCGCTGCTGCGGCCAAGGCCGGCAGTGCGCACGATCAGGCCCATGTCACCCGGTACGGTCAGGCCGTTCAGGGCTTCGCGCAGTTCGTTGCGCTCTTCGCCTTCGATGCGGCGCGAGATGCCACCGGCACGCGGGTTGTTGGGCATCAGCACCAGGTAGCGGCCGGCCAGGCTGATGAAGGTGGTGAGGGCGGCGCCTTTGTTGCCGCGCTCTTCCTTCTCGACCTGAACGATGACTTCCTGGCCTTCGCTGAGCACTTCCTTGATGTTGACCCGGCCTTCTGGGGCCTTCTTGAAGTACTCGCGGGAGATTTCTTTCAGCGGCAGGAAGCCGTGACGTTCGGAACCGAAGTCGACGAAGGCGGCTTCGAGGCTGGGTTCGATGCGGGTGATCTTGCCTTTGTAGATGTTGGCCTTTTTCTGCTCGCGCGCGCCGGACTCGATGTCCAGGTCGTAGAGACGTTGGCCGTCCACCAGGGCTACACGCAACTCTTCGGGTTGAGTCGCGTTAATCAGCATTCTTTTCATGTTGTACCGTCGGTTTCCGGGCTGCCGGAAACGGCGTTCGGCACACACGACGTCTCATGGTCGGTGCCAAGGTGCGCAAAGGGTGGCCGGGCCACCCCCGTGTCGAGCGACGTTCGGCACCAGCCGGTTGCCCAGCCTGCCGTTGTCGCGACGACGCGTCCTGTTTGCTGCGGTGCCAACAAGGCCCCGGTGGCTTCGAATAGGTATCCGAATCAACCAAGCGGGCCTTGTGCACTCAGTCAGGAGGAGGAATCAACCGTCAGCCGTGGACGCCCGGAGGGCATCTGTTCAGGACCTTATCCGCTCACCAACCGTCAGTGGGCTGGTGGCCGGACGCGGTGCTACACGGTCCGAGGGCTGTGCATCTCCACCCTGCACGTATCCCTGATAATTCGGGTGCTGCCGCGCGCTGAATCCGCAACGGGTTGCATTTTTCGCCAGCGCTGGTTCTGCGCTGGCGCCATTCATGTCCAAGGCAGGTATTTCCGAAGCATTCGCCGGGCGTTGCGTGGAAGCGACTCGCGGGCAGAGGTGCAGCGAAAAGAATCGGGTAAGCAGGTGAAACACCGCACTTGTCGTTTTTTTTCGGTCTTCTCTACACGGCGCTGGTGGCGATTCCAGGCATTTCGGTAAACTGGCGAAAACCCCGTAGGACGGCCTCGCGTCCTGGAGAATTGCGAAGGTCAGGGACCGGCAAAGAGCCTGGTGCCGCTGGCCTGCCGCTTTTGGCGGCGTTCGCGACTATAGCAGCAATGATTAAGTGCTTCAATTCCATAAAAAATTGTTATGATCCCGTAATGACGACCAATACCCCTCCGACTTCCGGCGTTCAGCTGATCGAAGTCGCGCCGGAGCTCGCCGGCCAACGCATTGATAATTTCCTCATCACGGCCCTCAAGGGCGTGCCCAAGACACTGGTCTACCGCATCCTGCGCAAGGGTGAGGTGAGGGTCAACAAGGGCCGTGTCAAGCCGGAGTACAAGATCCAGGCCGGCGACATCGTGCGGGTTCCGCCCGTCCGCTTGCCGGAACGAGACGAGCCGGCGCCGGTGGCCCAAGGCCTGCTGCAGCGTCTGGAAGCCGCCATTGTCTACGAGGACAAAGCGCTTATCGTGATGAACAAGCCGGCCGGCATCGCCGTGCACGGCGGCAGTGGCCTGAGCTTCGGGGTGATCGAGGCGCTGCGCCAGTTGCGCCCGGACGCCAAGGAGCTGGAGCTGGTGCACCGCCTGGATCGCGACACGTCTGGCCTGTTGATGATCGCCAAGAAGCGCAGCATGCTGCGCCACCTGCATGCCGCACTGCGCGGCGATGGTGTCGACAAGCGCTACATGGCGCTGGTGCGCGGCCACTGGCCCACCTCGAAAAAGCAGGTCAACGCGCCGTTGCTCAAGAGCAACCTGCGTTCCGGCGAGCGCATGGTCGAAGTGAACGATGAAGGCAAGGAGGCGCTGACCCTGTTTCGCGTGCTGCGCCGCTTTGGCGACTTTGCCACCATTGTCGAGGCGCGCCCGATCACCGGTCGTACCCATCAGATTCGCGTGCACACCTTGCATGCCGGGCACATGATCGCTGGCGACAGCAAATACGGCGACGAAGACTTCAGCCGGGAAATTCGCGAGTTGGGTGGCAAGCGCCTGTTCCTGCATGCCTACGCGTTGACTGTACCGCTGCCCGACGGTGGCGAGTTGAAGCTCGAGGCGCCTGTGGATGAGGTCTGGGCGAAGACCGTTGAACGTTTGAGTGCATCCTGACCCATGAAAAAAGGCTATGAGCTACTGATCTTCGACTGGGACGGCACCCTGGCCGATTCCATTGGTCGTATCGTCGAGGCCATGAATGTCGCCGCAGAGCGTGCCGGCGAGGCACAGAGCAGCGACGATGCGGTCAAGGGCATCATCGGTCTGGCCTTGGACGAGGCGATCCACACCTTGTACCCGCACCTGGGGCCCGCAGAGGTTGCCAGCTTCCGCCAGCACTATGCCGATGTCTACGTTGCACTGGATCAGCAACCTTCGCCGCTGTTCGATGGCGTGGTCGAGTCGCTGGATGCCTTTCGCGCCGAGGGTTACCGCCTGGCGGTGGCCACCGGCAAGGCCCGTCGCGGGTTGGATCGGGTGCTCAAGGCCAATGGCTGGGAGCGTTTCTTCGACATCACCCGTGCCGCTGACGAGACCCGTGGCAAGCCACACCCGCTGATGCTTGAGGAAATCCTCGGGCATTGTGGCGTCGAACCGTCGCGTGCGCTGATGGTCGGAGATTCGGCATTCGACCTGCAGATGGCCAGCAATGCCGGCATGCATTCGGTGGCGGTTGGTTATGGTGCCATGTCGCTGCAGGCGCTGGCCGAGTTTGGCCCGCAGGTATGTATCGATCACTTTTCCCAGTTGCGCGAGTGGCTGGGTGGTTCCGCAATTCCATTTCCAAGGTAGGTAAGCATGGCAGACGAATGGAAAGCCCCTGAGGCCGAGCCCGGGGAGCGCGAAGAGCGCAGCAGCTGGAAGCTGCTGGAAAAGACCTTGCTGGCCAGCGTGCAGGAGCAGCGACGGTCGCGGCGCTGGGGGATCTTCTTCAAGCTGCTGACCTTCGTCTACCTGTTCGGCATTCTGGCGTTGTTCTCGCCGCTGATGGACATGGACAAGGCCGCTTCGCGCAGTGCCAGCCATACCGCGTTGGTCGAGGTGCGGGGGGTGATTGCCGATCAGGAGGCTGCCAGCGCCGATAATATCGTCAAGAGCCTGCGAGAGGCGTTCAAGGACGACAAGACCAAGGCTGTGGTGATGCGCATCAACAGCCCGGGTGGCAGCCCGGTGCAGGCGGGTTACGTGTATGACGAAATCCGGCGCCTGCGTGCCGAATATCCCGCCATCAAGCTGTATGCGGTGATCGCTGATCTTGGGGCTTCCGGTGCCTATTATATCGCCAGTGCGGCGGACGAGATCTATGCCGACAAGGCCAGCCTGGTGGGTTCCATTGGGGTGACGGCGGCGGGTTATGGCTTTGTTGGTGCCATGGAGAAGCTTGGGGTCGAGCGGCGTGCCTATACATCGGGTGAGCACAAGGCGTTCCTTGATCCGTTTTCGCCGGAAAAACCAGAAGAGACCCGGTTCTGGCAGGGCGTGCTGGATACCACGCACCAGCAGTTCATCGCCATGGTCAAGCAGGGGCGCGGTGAGCGCCTGAAGGACAAGGAGCACCCGGAGTTGTTCAGTGGCCTTATCTGGTCGGGTGAGCAGGCCAAGGCGCTGGGGCTGGTGGATGGCTTGGGCAGTGCCAGCTATGTGGCGCGCGAGATCGTGGGGGAGAAGGAGTTGGTGGACTTCACCGTTCAGGAGTCGCCTTTCGATCGCTTCTCCAAGCGCGTGGGGGCCAGCGTGGCTGAGCACCTGGCGATGTGGATGGGGTTCCAGGGGCCGCAGTTGCGTTGAGTTCGTCGCAGTTCTTGTGGTGTCTGGCAGATCGAGCGCCGCCCGCGCGGCGCGTTGCGCGCAGGCCCGCTCATCGATCGGGGTGCCCAACGGTGCGTTGTAGGAGCGGGTTTACCCGCGAATAGGCCGGACCCGCCGGCCAATATCCCCAATCGTCCACCCTCCCGGGCGGCGCTCGATCCGTCGGGCGCCAAAATCTCCAGCCAGGCTATGGAACCATCACCCCTTCCTTGGTCAGCATATCCACCAGCCGAATCAGCGGCAGCCCGATCAGGCTGGTTGCATCGCACCCATGGGTGCTCTGGAACAGGCTCACCCCCAACCCCTCCGCCTTGAAGCTCCCTGCGCAATCCAGCGGCTGTTCCGTCGCGACGTAGCGCTCCACGCGCTCGCGGCTCAATTCGCGCATCGTGACGGTAAACGGCACGCAATCCACCTGGCATTGCCCGGTGGCGCTGTTCAGCAGTGCCAGCCCAGTCAGAAAGCTCACCTGCTGCCCGCTACACTCCAGCAGTTGCTCGCAAGCCCGCTCGAAGGTGTGCGGCTTACCCAGCACCTGTTCGCCCAGTACAGCTACCTGGTCCGACCCGATAATCAGGTGCCTGGGATGGCTGCCCGCCAAGGCCTCGGCTTTTTGCCTGGCAAGGCGGCGTACCAGTTCAACGGCTGGCTCGTCTTGCCGGCGCTGCTCGTCTATATCGGGGCTTGCCCAGGTGAAGGGCAGGTGCAGGCGAGCGAGCAGTTCGCGGCGATAGGCAGAGCTGGAAGCCAGTAACAAAGGAAGCATGGTAGACTCCGGGTTCGGTTGAACCAATTCTATCACGCACGATGCCGCCTAATTTCCTTTGACAGGGGCGGGGGGCATCCCTAGAATGCTGCGCCTATGTTGAATGACCCGATTCCACCTCACGTTGACCCGCGCAAATTAGCCGATCGTGGCGTAACCCTTAACGGTTCGCTGCAACTCGCTGATTTGGAAAGACTCTGCGACCCGCTTTCCGACAATGTCGGTACGGTGCAGGCGAAGTTCGATTTTGAACGAGATGAACAGCACGTGGTGGTCATCCACAGCGAGCTGGACGTCGAAGTCAAGATGGTTTGCCAGCGTTGTCTTGAGCTGGTCACCCTACCGGTCCACAGCGAATGTACATACGCCGTGGTGAAGGAGGGTGCGAATACCCAGTCGTTGCCGAAAGGCTATGACGTGCTGGAACTGGGCGAAGATCCTTTGGATCTGCAGGCATTGGTCGAGGAGGAGCTTTTGCTCGCCTTGCCAATCGTGCCTGCTCATCATCCGGAAGAATGCCAGCAGCCGGCGGGCGCAGACGAGCCCGAATCGAGCAAGGACGAGGTATCGCGGTCCAACCCGTTCAGTGTTTTGGCGCAGTTAAAGCGTGACCCAAACGTTTAGGAGTTAATCAATTATGGCTGTTCAGCAGAACAAAAAATCCCGCTCTGCCCGTGACATGCGCCGTTCGCACGACGCTCTGTCGGAAAACGCGCTGTCGGTAGAGAAAACCACCGGTGAAGTTCACCTGCGTCACCACGTTTCGCCAGAAGGCGTATACCGTGGTCGTAAAGTGGTTGACAAGGGCGCTGACGAGTAATCCTTGTCCGCTCAGGTCATCGCGATCGACGCAATGGGCGGGGACTTCGGTCCCCGCAGCATTGTCCAGGCTAGCATTGCCTGCCTTTCGGCTACCCCCTCGCTCCACCTGACCCTCGTCGGTCAACCCTCCCTCCTTGAAGATCTCATCAGTGGCTTGCCAGCTGCGGATCGCGCGCGCCTGCAGATTGTGGCCGCCAGTGAGGTAGTCGGCATGGACGAGCGGCCATCCCAGGCGTTGCGCGGCAAGCCGGATTCGTCGATGCGCATCGCCCTCGAACTGGTGCGCGACGGAAAAGCCCAGGCCTGTGTCAGTGCCGGCAATACCGGGGCGCTGATGGCGTTGTCGCGCTTCGTGCTCAAGACCTTGCCGGGTATCGACCGGCCGGCCATGGTGGCGGCGATCCCGACCCAGACAGGTTACTGTCAACTGCTCGATCTGGGCGCCAATGTCGACTGCAGTGCCGAAAACCTCTACCAGTTCGCGGTAATGGGCTCGGTGGCCGCTCAGGCCTTGGGTGTGCATCGGCCACGCGTGGCGCTGTTGAACATCGGTACCGAGGACATCAAGGGTAACCAGCAGGTCAAGCTGGCTGCCACGCTGTTGCAGAGCGCCCGCGGGCTCAACTATGTCGGTTTCGTCGAAGGGGATGGCCTGTACCGGGGTGAGGCAGACGTGGTGGTGTGCGACGGTTTTGTCGGCAACATACTGCTCAAGTCCAGCGAGGGCTTGGCGACGATGATCGGTGCGCGCATCGAAAAACTGTTCAAGGGCGGTGCTTTTGCCCGCGTTGCCGGGGCCGTTGCCATGCCGCTGCTCAAGCGTCTGCAGGCCGACCTGGCGCCGGCGCGGCATAATGGGGCGAGCTTTCTGGGGCTACAGGGTATCGTCATCAAGAGTCATGGCTCGGCGGGCGTGCAGGGGTTTCAGAGTGCCATCCAGCGGGCGCTGATCGAAATTCAGGAAAACCTGCCGCAGCGGCTGCATGGCCGCCTTGAAGACCTGTTGCCTTAGGCATTTCGCCGATGAAGTGCTTAAATGTGACCGCTTGGTCTGTGTTTCCATCCAAGTTTTCAGATTCCGCGCCTGGCCTCGGGCCTGGCGCACACTATCCGACGACAAGATCATAAGGGCTTGTTCAATGTCTGCATCCCTCGCATTCGTCTTTCCCGGTCAAGGTTCCCAGTCGCTGGGCATGCTCGCCGAGCTCGGCGCCGAGAAGCCAGTGATCATCGAAACCTTCAAGGAAGCGTCCGAAGCGCTCGGCTACGACCTGTGGAAGCTGGTCCAGGACGGCCCGGAAGAGCAACTTAACCAGACCGACAAGACACAGCCGGCAATCCTCACGGCGTCCATCGCACTGTGGCGCCTGTGGCTGGAAGAGGGCGGTGCCAAGCCGGCCTTCGTTTCCGGTCACAGCCTGGGCGAATACAGTGCCCTGGTCGCCGCCGGCAGCATCAGCCTGAAAGATGCCGTTCGCCTGGTCGAGTGCCGCGGTCGGCTGATGCAGGAAGCCGTACCGGCCGGTCACGGCGCCATGGCTGCCATTCTCGGCCTGGACGATGCTGTGGTCGTGGAAATCTGCGCCGAAGCCGCTGAGGATGAAGTGGTCAGCGCCGTGAACTTCAACTCGCCTGGTCAGGTGGTCATCGCCGGTAACAAGGCAGCGGTAGATCGCGCCATGGAACTGTGCAAGGCCAAAGGTGCCAAGCGCGCCCTGCCACTGGCGGTGAGCGTCCCGTCGCACTGCGCCCTGATGAAGCCCGCCGCCGAGCGCTTTGCCGATTCGGTCAATGCCATCGAATGGAAGGCCCCGCAGATTCCGGTGGTGCAGAACGTCACTGCCGCCGTCGCCGCCGACCTCGATGCCCTCAAGCACGACCTGCTGGCACAGCTGTACCAGCCGGTACGCTGGGTCGAGTGCGTGCAGACCCTGGCCGCCAACGGTGCGGTCAACCTGGTCGAGTGTGGCCCGGGCAAGGTCCTGGCTGGCCTTAACAAGCGTTGCGCCGACGGCGTGACCACCTACAACCTCAACACCCCTGACGCCGTTGCTGCCACCCGCGCGGCACTGGCCTGATTTGGAGAAGCTTGCATGAGCCTGCAAGGTAAAGTTGCACTGGTTACCGGCGCCAGCCGTGGTATTGGTCAGGCCATCGCCCTCGAGCTGGGCCGCCAGGGCGCGACCGTGATCGGTACCGCCACGTCGGCGTCCGGTGCCGAGCGCATCGCTGCCACCCTGAAAGAACACGGCATTACCGGCACTGGCATGGAGCTGAACGTGACCAGCGCCGAATCGGTTGAAGCCGTACTGGGCGCCATTGGCGAGCAGTTCGGCGCGCCGGCCATCTTGGTCAACAATGCCGGTATCACCCGCGACAACCTCATGCTGCGCATGAAAGACGACGAGTGGTTTGATGTCATCGACACCAACCTGAACAGCCTCTACCGTCTGTCCAAGGGCGTGCTGCGTGGCATGACCAAGGCGCGTTGGGGTCGTATCATCAGCATCGGCTCGGTCGTTGGTGCCATGGGTAACGCAGGTCAGGCCAACTACGCGGCTGCCAAGGCCGGTCTGGAAGGTTTCAGCCGCGCCCTGGCGCGTGAAGTGGGTTCGCGTGGTATCACCGTCAACTCGGTGACCCCAGGCTTCATCGATACCGACATGACCCGCGAGCTGCCAGAAGCTCAGCGCGAAGCCCTGCAGACCCAGATTCCGCTGGGCCGCCTGGGCCAGGCTGACGAAATTGCCAAGGTGGTTTCGTTCCTGGCGTCCGACGGCGCCGCCTACGTGACCGGCGCTACCGTGCCGGTCAACGGCGGGATGTACATGTAATACTGCAACTCAATGTGACGGGTTTCGTAAAAAAAGAGTCATACTGCGAGCCTAAAATCCGTTATAAAGCTGCAACCAGATTCCAGGCAGCGGGTGTGGTGACTAGCCTGAAGGTGCGTTTTGCTTGAAAAGCGAACGTCTTTCTATAAAATTAGCCACCGGCCAGCTGCCTGACATATATCCATTAGGAGTGAAAACTAGGTATGAGCACCATCGAAGAACGCGTCAAGAAAATCGTCGCCGAGCAACTGGGCGTCAAGGAAGAAGAAGTGACTATTGAGAAGTCCTTCGTCGATGACCTGGGTGCCGATTCGCTTGACACCGTTGAACTGGTGATGGCTCTGGAAGAGGAATTCGAGACCGAAATCCCTGACGAAGAAGCCGAGAAGATCACTACCGTTCAAGCTGCCATCGACTACGTCAAAGCCCACCAGGCCTAAGACGCTACAGTCGACGTTTCTTGTCGGGGAAAACCGCACTGCCTTCGCCGGCGTGCGGTTTTTTCTTTGCGAGCGCCTCGCATTTTTCAGGCGGCTTCGTTCACCGCGCACCAAGAGCCTGTTGCCATTTCATTCCAGCACTTGAATGCAATGGCAAGAGACTCTGTTATTAGAAAAGGAGAGTACTGTGTCGCGTAGACGCGTCGTGGTCACCGGTATGGGTATGCTGTCGCCACTGGGTACCGATGTACCGAGCACCTGGCAGGGCATTCTGGCTGGCCGCAGTGGCATCGGTCCGATCGAACACACGGACCTGTCTGCCTACTCCACCCGTTTTGGCGGCTCGGTGAAAGGCTTCGAGGTTGAGCAGTACCTGTCGGCCAAAGAGGCCCGCAAGCTCGACCTGTTCATCCAGTACGGCCTGGCGGCGGGTTTCCAGGCCGTGCGTAATGCCGGCCTGGAGGTCACCGATGCCAACCGCGAGCGTATTGGCGTGGCCATGGGCTCGGGTATCGGTGGTCTGACCAACATCGAAGAAACCAGCCGCACCCTGCACGATTCAGGGCCGCGCCGCATTTCGCCGTTCTTCGTGCCTGGTTCGATCATCAACATGATCTCCGGTTTCCTGTCGATCCACCTGGGTCTGCAAGGGCCGAACTATGCCATCGCCACTGCGTGCACCACCGGCACCCATTGCATCGGCATGGCCGCGCGCAATATCGCCTACGGTGAAGCTGACGTGATGATCGCCGGTGGCGCCGAAATGGCCGCTTGTGGTCTGGGCATGGGCGGTTTTGGCGCTTCGCGCGCACTGTCTACCCGCAACGATGAGCCAAGCCGGGCCAGCCGCCCATGGGACAAGGGCCGTGACGGCTTTGTGTTGTCCGACGGCGCTGGAGCCCTGGTGCTCGAGGAGCTGGAGCACGCCAAGGCCCGCGGGGCGACTATCTATGCCGAGCTGGTTGGCTTTGGCATGAGCGGCGACGCCTACCACATGACGTCGCCGCCTGACTCTGGCGAAGGCGCTGCCCGCTGCATGGCCAACGCCTTGCGCGATGCCGGTATCCAGCCGGAAGACGTCAGCTACATCAACGCCCACGGCACTTCTACCCCAGCGGGCGATGTGGCCGAAGTGGCGGCGATCAAGCGCGTGTTCGGCGAACATGCCTACAAGCTGGCGGTCAGCTCGACCAAGTCGATGACGGGCCACTTGCTGGGCGCCGCAGGCGCGGTGGAAGCGATCTTCAGCGTGCTGGCAATCAATAGCCAGATGGCCCCGCCGACCATCAACCTGGACGAGCCGGACGAAGGGTGTGACCTCGACTTCGTTCCCCACCAGGCGCGCAGCATGCCGATCGACGTGGTGCTGTCCAACTCGTTCGGCTTTGGCGGCACCAACGGCTCGCTGGTATTCCGCCGGTTTGCCGACTGATGCACAGCTGGATCGACGGCCAGCCGGCGACTGCACTCAACCTGCAGAACCGCGGCCTGGCCTACGGCGATGGCCTGTTCGAAACCATCGCCGTGCGAGGTGCCCGGCCCAGCTTGCTGGACGGCCACCTTGCACGCCTGGCACTGGGCTGCCAGCGTTTGGCGATCAACACCGATCTGGCGCTGGTGCGCGACGAGCTGCTGCGTTACGCCAGCCAGCTGGGTGAGGGTGTCGTCAAACTCATCCTTACCCGTGGCGATAGCCAGCGTGGCTATGCGCCAGCTGTCGATGCAGCGCCGCGGCGTATCCTGCAAGGCAGTCCATTACCCCGTTATCCTGTCGAGCATGCCGAGCATGGCGTGCGTTTGTTCCCTTGCCAGACCCGGCTTGGGGAACAACCACTGTTGGCCGGTCTCAAACACCTTAACCGCCTGGAGCAGGTGCTGGCCCGTGCCGAATGGCAGGACAGCGTCCATGCCGAAGGCCTGATGCGTGACGCGCAGGGCAGGGTGATCGAAGGGGTATACAGCAATCTGTTTCTGGTGCGTGATGGCGTGCTGCTTACCGCCGACCTTAGCCGTTGTGGCGTGGCGGGCGTGATGCGTGCCGCACTGCTGGAACAGGCCCCGCTGCTGGGTATTGCGGCACACGTCTGCGACCTGTCGTTCGAGGCGCTTGAGCAAGCGGATGAAGTATTTGTTTGCAATAGCGTTTACGGCATTTGGCCCGTGTGTGGCGTAGCCGCGCTAAACTGGTCGCCGGGCCCGCTCACTCGTAAACTGCAGGCCGTTGCCCGTACGTTACTGGAAACCTGAATTCGTGAGACGTAAATTCCTGCTGTTGCTGGAAATGGGCTTGATCCTTGCCGGCCTGGCGTTTGGCTGGTCGGCCTGGAAGGTCAACTCGGTCCTGGAGCAGCCCCTGCACGTCACGCAGGAACGCCTGCTAGATGTGCCCAATGGCACTAACCCCAACCGCATGTTCTACAGCATGCAACGAGAAGGGTTGCTCGACGATGCCGTCTGGTTGCGTTTGTACTGGCGCTTCAACATGGCCGGCACCCCCTTGCACACTGGCGAGTACCGTCTTACCCCTGGCATGACCGTCGAGCAGTTGTTCGACGCCTGGCGCCGTGCCGACGTGGTGCAGTACAACCTCACCCTGGTCGAAGGCTGGACCTTCCGCCAGGTGCGTGCGGCCGTGGCCAAGCATGAAAAGATCAAGCATACCCTGGACGGCTTGTCGGATGCCGAGGTCATGGACAAGCTCGGCCATACCGGTGTATTCCCCGAAGGCCGCTTCTTCCCCGACACTTACCGCTTCGTGCGGGGTATGACCGATGTCGAGTTGCTGCAGCAGGCCTACATGCGTCTGGACGAAGTGCTGGCCAAGGAGTGGGCCGAGCGCTCCACCGACCTGCCGTATCGTGACCCGTACCAGGCGCTGATCATGGCCTCCCTGGTCGAAAAGGAAACCGGCATTCCGCAGGAGCGCGGGCAGATCGCCGGTGTGTTCGTGCGGCGCATGCGCCTGGGTATGATGCTGCAGACCGACCCGACGGTTATCTATGGCATGGGTGAACGCTACAACGGCAAGATCACCCGCGCCGACCTGCGCGAGCCAACGCCCTACAACACTTACACCATGACTGGGCTGCCACCGACCCCGATCGCCATGGTCGGCCGCGAGGCGATTCACGCGGCGCTGAACCCGTCCAATGGCACCAGCCTTTACTTCGTCGCCCGCGGCGATGGCAGCCATGTGTTTTCCGACGACCTCGACGACCACAATTCGGCAGTGCGCGAGTTCCAGCTCAAGCGCCGGTCGGACTACCGCTCCAGTCCTGCGCCGCAGCAAGAGGCCAAGCCAAGGGCCGATGATGCCGAACAGGCGTCGGGCGCCGACGATGCGCAGCACCCTGAGCCCCCAGCAGCGGACGAGCCAACTGCGCAGCCAGCCCCCGATGAAGCCCCCGCGCAGGATGCCCCTGCTGGCGGTGCACAAGCGGCCGAGCGGCCGACGCCTGACGAACAACATTAAGGACTGCCTGTGAGCGGCTTGTTTATTACTTTGGAAGGCCCCGAAGGCGCGGGCAAGAGCACCAATCGCGACTACCTGGCCGCGCGCCTGCGCGAACACGGCCTGGACGTGGTGCTGACCCGTGAGCCAGGCGGTACGCCGCTGGCGGAAAAGGTGCGTGAACTGTTGCTGACGCCCAGCGACGAAGGCATGGCGGCCGACACCGAGCTGCTGCTGGTGTTCGCCGCTCGCGCCCAGCACCTGGCGCAGGTCATCCGCCCGGCGCTGGCACGCGGGGCTGTGGTGCTGTGTGACCGTTTCACGGACGCCACCTATGCCTATCAGGGCGGCGGTCGTGGTTTGTCGGTAGAGCGTATCGCGGTTCTGGAGCAATTCGTCCAGGGCGGCCTGCGCCCGGACCTGACCCTGGTCTTCGACCTGCCGGTAGAAGTGGGCCTTGCCCGCGCCGCCGCCCGTGGCCGCCTGGACCGATTCGAGCAGGAAGGGCAGGCGTTCTTCGAAGCAGTGCGCCAGGCGTACCTGCAGCGCGCCCAAGGCGCGCCACAGCGCTACAGCCTGCTTGATGCGGCACAATCCCTGGAGGCTGTTCAGCGTGACATCGACGCTCTGCTGCCAGGCATTCTGGAGCGTTGCCGTGGCTGAGGCCTACCCTTGGCAGCAGGCGCTGTGGCAGCAACTGGCCGGTCGCAGCCGCCACGCCCACGCTTATCTGCTGCATGGGCCGCAGGGTATTGGCAAGCGGGCCATGGCCGAGCGCCTGATGGCGCGCCTGTTGTGCCAGCAGCCGCAGGGCCTGGACGCTTGTGGGGCGTGTAAGTCGTGCCTGTTGCTCAAGGCCGGCAGCCACCCGGACAACTTCGTCCTCGAGCCGGAGGAGGCTGACAAGCCGATCAAGGTCGACCAGGTACGGGAGCTGGTGGCCTTTGTGGTGCAGACCGCGCAGTTGGGCGGGCGCAAGGTGGTGTTGATCGAGCCAGTGGAGGCGATGAATGTAAACGCCTCAAACGCCCTGCTCAAAAGCCTTGAAGAACCTTCCGGTGACACCGTGTTGTTGCTGGTGACGCACCAGCCCAGCCGTCTGTTGCCGACGATCAAGAGCCGCTGCCAGCAGGTGGCCTGCCCGCAGCCCAGCCTGGCCCAGAGCCAGGCATGGCTGGCTGGCGCGTTACCCGACTGCGACGAGGTCGAGCGCGATGAGCTGCTGACGCTGGCAGCGGGCTCGCCATTGATGGCGGTCAGCCTGCAGGCGCAGGGTGTGCGCGAGCAACGCGCGCTGGTGGCCGATGGGGTGAAGAAGCTGCTCAAGCAGCAGCAATCGCCCAGCCAGCTGGCCGATGCCTGGAGCGGAGTGCCGTTGTTGCTGCTGTTCGACTGGTTCTGCGATTGGTCGCACCTGATCCTACGCTATCAGTTGACCCAGGACGAGGAAGGGTTAGGCTTGGCCGATATGCGCAAGGTCGTGCAATACCTGGCGCAGAAGAGCCGCCAGGCCAAGGTGCTGGAAGTGCAGGCCTGGATCCTCGAGCAGCGCCAGAAGGTGCTGGGCAAGGCCAACCTCAACCGTGCCTTGTTGCTTGAATCCCTGCTGGCTCACTGGCTGCAACTGCCGGGTGCCCGCTGATTTCCCATTTTTCATGTGTGCCGTTATCCCATGCTCGTAGATTCCCATTGCCACCTCGACCGTCTTGACCTCAGTGCCCACCAGGGCTCCCTCGATGCTGCCCTGCAGGCGGCGCGTGAGCGTGGGGTCGGGCATTTCTTGTGCATTGGCGTCAGTGCCGAGAATGCGGGTGCAGTGAAGGCGCTGAGCGAGCAGTACGCTGACGTCGACTGCTCGGTGGGCGTGCACCCACTGGACCTGGCCCCTGGCGAAACCCCGGCGTTGGAGTGGCTGTTGCGCGAATTGGCCCACCCGCATGTGGTGGCGATTGGTGAAACCGGGCTGGATTACCACTATGAGCCAGAGGCGGCAGAGCTGCAGCAGGCTTCGTTCCGCCTGCACCTTGAGGCCTCCAGGCAGACCGGCAAGCCGGTGATCGTGCATACCCGGGCGGCGCGCGCCGATACCCTGGCGCTGCTGCGTGAGGCGAGCCTGCCGCAAGCGGGCGTGCTGCACTGCTTCACCGAAGACTGGGACATGGCCAAGGCGGCGCTGGACCTGGGTTATTACATTTCGCTGTCGGGCATCGTGACCTTCCGCAATGCCGATGCCTTGCGGGAAGTGGCGCGGCAGGTGCCGGTCGATCGCTTGCTGGTGGAGACCGATTCGCCCTACCTGGCGCCGATTCCGCACCGGGGCAAGCCGAACCTGCCGCAGTATGTACGGGAGGTGGCGGAGTATGTGGCTTCGTTGCGTGGGGCCAGTTATGAGCAGTTGGCCGAGCAGACTACCGCCAACTTCAAGCGGCTGTTCCCGCTGGCGCGTGTGGATTGATTCACCGGGGTTAGAGATTGTGTGAGGGTCACAAGGTGCCTGACACAGCCCTTGCAGCGCCTATGAGATCGAGCGCCGCCCGCGCGGCGCTTCGCGGGTAAACCCGCTCCTACGTTTGTTTCTGGCCAGTCTCTCCTGTGCCAGGCGCGCGCGACCGCCTTGTTTGTACGACGCGATATCGAGGCGTGCGCCAAGGCGTTCGCGCGTTAATCCCACAGGCCTAGTTGGCCCGAAACAAGCGTAGGCGCGGGTTTACCCGCGAAGCGCCGCGCGGGCGGCGCTCGATCTCCCTTCTGTGCCAGGCGCGCGCGACCGCCTTGTTTGTACGACGCGATATCGAGG
>NZ_JBYSYE010000005.1:0-254916 GCF_058782925.1 Pseudomonas sp. FW305-E2
ACCCCGCAGCCCCGGCCGCCATCAGGAACAGCAACGCATGCCCGCTGATCCACTGGCTCCCCGCCCCCGCCAACAATGGCCCGAGCAAACAGCCAATACCCCACAGCTGAGCCACGTGGGCATTGGCCCGTACCAACTCATCATCGCGGTAGCGCTCACCGATCAGCACCAGCGACAAGGTGAACAGGCCGCCGGCACTGGCGCCGAACAACACCCACAATGGCCAGATAACCGGTGTGTGCAACAGCAGCGGGATCGCCAGGCTGGACACCAGCAGGGTCACCGCACAGCCAGTAAACAAGGTACGTCGCGACATATGGTCGGCCAGCGCGCCGATGGGCAACTGCAGCACCGCATCACCCACCACCACGGTACTCACCATGAACAAGGCGATTTCGGTGCTGAAACCCTGCTGCAGGCAATACACCGGCAGCAACGTGAGGATCATCGCCTCGAACGAGGCGAACAGGGCAATGGCCCAGGCAATTACCGGTAAGCGTCGGCAGAAGGCGAACAGGTCGCCAAAGGTGACACTGCAGGCTTCCGTGCTCGGCGCCCCACCACGCCCCAGCAGAACCAGCGGCGCGGCCAGCAGCAGACCGGTCGCCGCCCAGAAGCCGAAGTCGTCATCAGAGCCGAGGAAACCCAGCACCAACGGCCCGGCCAACTGGCTCAGGGCGTAGCTGCTGCCATACAGCGCCACCAACCGGCCACGCCACTGTTCGACCACCAGTTGGTTGATCCAGCTTTCGCCGAGGATGAACACCACGGTCAGGGACATGCCGATCATCAGCCGCAGCAGCAGCCATAACGGGTAACTAGGCAGCAACGCGAGCAGGCCAATCGACAGCGCCCCGCCCCACAGGCACAGGCGCATCGCCGACGGTACGCCAACCCACCCTGCCAGGCGGCTGGCCAGGCTGGCGCCGGCCAGTACGCCCAACGCCGGCATTGCCGCCATCACGCCGATGGCGAAGCTGCCGTAGCCCCAAGCCTCCAGGCGCAAGGACACCAGCGGCATGCTCACGCCGAGCGCCAGCCCGACACTGAGCACCGATGCCAGTACGGCGAAGTAGGTACCCCAACGCATTGCAGCCTCCCAGCCAATATTTCCAGGGGCCCATTTGCGGGCAAGCCCGCTCCTGCATCGGTCGCGAAGACCTGCAGGAGCGGGCTTGCCCGCGAAAAGGACCTACCGGGTTACAGCTTGATCCAGGTCGCCTTCAGCTCGGTGTACTTCTCCAGTGCGTGCAGCGACTTGTCACGGCCGTTGCCCGACTGTTTGAAGCCACCGAACGGCGCGGTCATGTCGCCACCATCGTACTGGTTGACCCAGACGCTGCCCGCACGCACGGCACGGGCGGTTTTGTGGGCCTTGGAAATGTCCGAGGTCCAGATACCCGCTGCCAGGCCATACGGGGTGTCGTTGGCAATGGCCACGGCTTCTTCGGCGGTGTCGAAGGCAATCACCGACAGCACCGGGCCGAAGATTTCTTCCTGGGCAATGCGCATGGCATTAGTCACGCCGTCGAAGATGGTCGGCTCGACGTAGGTGCCGCCGGTCTCTTCCAGGGTGCGCTTGCCGCCGGCCAGCAGCTTGGCGCCGTCCTTGTGGCCAGCCTCGATGTACGACAGTACGGTGTTCATCTGCTGGGTATCGACCAAGGCACCGACAGTGGTCTGCGGGTCCAGCGGGTTGCCTGGCTTCCAGCCTTTCAGGGCTTCTACCACCATCGGCAGGAACTT
This sequence comes from Pseudomonas sp. FW305-E2, assembly GCF_058782925.1. Classification (NCBI taxonomy): domain Bacteria; kingdom Pseudomonadati; phylum Pseudomonadota; class Gammaproteobacteria; order Pseudomonadales; family Pseudomonadaceae; genus Pseudomonas; species Pseudomonas sp. FW305-E2. Next base: position 1,747 of record NZ_JBYSYE010000005.1, read on the forward strand.
GTCCTTGATCGAACGCTCGACCAGCAGTCGGGAACCTGCAGTGCACACTTCGCCCTGGTTGAAGGCGATGGCGCTGGCGGCGGCTTCGGCGGCAGCTTGCAGGTCCGGGGCGTCGGCAAAGACGATGTTCGGGCTCTTGCCACCGGCTTCCAGCCAGATGCGCTTCATGTTCGACTCGCCCGCGTAAACCATCAGCTGCTTGGCGATCTTGGTCGAACCGGTGAACACCAGGGTATCGACGTCCATGTGCAGGGCCAGTGCCTTGCCCACGGTGTGGCCATAGCCTGGCAGCACGTTCAGCACGCCAGCCGGGATACCGGCTTCGATCGCCAGTTGGGCGATGCGGATGGCAGTCAGCGGCGATTTTTCGGACGGCTTGAGCACGACCGAGTTACCGGTGGCCAACGCCGGGCCGAGCTTCCAGCAGGCCATCAGCAGCGGGAAGTTCCAAGGTACGATGGCACCGACCACACCTACCGGCTCGCGGGTAACCAGGCCAAGCTGATCATGCGGGGTCGGGGCAACTTCGTCGTAGACCTTGTCGATGGCTTCGGCAGTCCAGTGGATGGCTTGGGCCGCACCTGGGATGTCGATACTGGAGGAGTCGCCAATCGGCTTGCCCATGTCCAGCGTTTCCAGCAGCGCCAGCTCTTCGACGTTCTTGCGCAGCAGGTCGGCGAAACGGATCAGCTTGGCCTTGCGCTTGGCCGGGGCCAGCTGCGACCACACGCCGGAGTTGAAGGTGGCACGGGCGTTTTCAACAGCGCGGTTGGCATCGGCCAGGTCGCAGCTGGCAACCTTGGCCAGGAAGCGTCCGTCGACCGGGCTCAGGCACTCGAAGGTTTCACCGGATGCGGCATCGGTGTATTCGCCGTTGATGAAGGCACGGCCTTCGATCTTCAGTTGCTGGGCACGTTGTTCCCAGTCCGCACGGGTCAGGGTGGTCATACGAAACTCCTCCTCTTGTTTAGGTGCAACGCCGCACTGAGGACTCACAGGCGTTGTCAGAATTCTGGCCGGGCGCCAAGCGCACACTGGCAAGCGATACCCTAAACCAGCCGGTGTAAACTATCAATATATTTGACACGAGAGGCTCAAAAGCCTACTGATGTTCATTTTATTAAACAACAACAGGAGCCGAACCATGAGTATCGATAGCATCATCGACTTCGCGCAGGTCCTCACCGAAGCCGAACGCTACCGCCCGGCTGCAGAGAAAGTTCTCAAGGGCGAACCGGACCAGGCGGTCTACAACCATTATTCCAGCCCGTGTGGGCAGTTTGCCGCTGGCGTATGGGAAGGTGAGGTGGGCCAGTGGACAGTGAACTACACGGAGCACGAATACTGCGAGATCGTCCAGGGCGTTTCGGTGCTGCGCGATCAGGACGGCGGGGCTAAAACCCTGCGTGCCGGCGATCGGTTTGTCATCCCCGCCGGCTTCAAAGGCACTTGGGAGGTGCTGGAGCCGTGCCGCAAGATCTATGTGATGTTCGAGCAGAAATAATTATGTAGCGCAGGGATTTTGCAGGCATGCGTGAGGATGACCCTGCCCGTTTCGGGCCATTCAGCCTCACAAGGAAAATCAGCATGACCAACGAAGAAGTTCTGCAAACCCTCGCTCACCTGGTCGGCACCCGCTACGTGCCGGAGCTGAAAGGCACCATTTGCGCCCTCACCGGGCGCACTCGCGTGGTTGGCCCCAACGAGATGTCCACCCGCGACTACGACGCCGCGCGCATCCAGATCAAGGCCGACGCCGACCTGATGATCCAGAGCTTCGCCTTCAACTGACCCTGCTGCAGCCCAAAAAAAACCCGCGTCCTTTCGGATGCGGGTTTTTTTTCAGGTCGCCGATCAATTACTTGATCTTGGCTTCCTTGTACACCACGTGCTTGCGAACAACCGGATCATATTTCTTGATCTCGATTTTGTCCGGGGTGGTGCGCTTGTTCTTGTCGGTGGTGTAGAAGTGGCCGGTACCGGCACTCGAAACCAGACGGATCAATTCACGCATGATGCTCTCCCTTAAACCTTGGCGCCAGCTTTACGGATGTCAACCAGAACGGCGTCGATGCCGCGCTTGTCGATGATACGCATGCCTTTGGCGGAAACGCGCAGACGCACGAAACGCTTCTCGGATTCAACCCAGAAACGGTGGTGCTGCAGGTTCGGCAGGAAACGACGACGGGTTTTGTTGTTTGCGTGGGAAATGTTGTTCCCGGTTACTGGACCCTTACCAGTAACTTGACAGACTCTCGACATGACTCAGCCCTCTAAAACCACATGCCCAACCCGGCATGGGTTGGCCGCTTAATCTCTCAGTCTTTGGCGCCTGAGCGCCGTGATTCTGGAGGCCTTATCGACCGGATCCGCTGATGCGACAGGCCGAGCCCCTAGAAAAGAGCGCTGCTTTATACCAGAAAGACTTGGCTGCAACAACAGTAGATGCACATTACCGCTAGCCAGAACGCGCCGGGCCAGCATAGCGGCAGGCCCCGCCAGTCGTCGACCGCTCGTCGCAAGATTTGCAAAAAAGGGTGTGGTCATTTGCCGGCGGGCGCACTAGGGTAAGCCTTTTCCAGACTGCACTGGCAGATGGGCCACTGACAGCCAAGGAGCCACCATGCGTGCCGCCGCACTTTCCTTATTGTTCACCTCCCTGTTCGCCGCCGGCGTTGCCCAGGCCGCTCCGCTGAGCGTTTGCAGCGAGGCCAGCCCCGAAGGTTTCGACGTGGTGCAGTACAATTCGCTCACCACCACCAACGCCACCGCCGACGTGCTGATGAACCGCCTGGTGGAGTTCGATGCGGCGCAAGGCAAGGTGGTGCCGAGCCTGGCGACCAGCTGGACGGTATCGGCCGACGGCCTGGTGTATGACTTCACCCTGCGCGATGACGTCAAGTTTCACAGCACCCCCTACTTCAAGCCAAGCCGCAAGCTGAATGCCGACGACGTGCTGTTCAGCTTCCAGCGCATGCTCTACCCGGCCCATGCCTGGCACAAGACTGCGCCGGGCGGCTACCCGCATGCCCAATCGCTGCAGCTGGGCAGCCTGATCAAAGCGATCGAGGCACCGTCGCCGAACACCGTGCGCTTCACCCTCAGCCACCCGGACGCCACCTTCCTGGCCACCCTGAGCATGGGCTTCGCCTCGATCTACTCCGCCGAATACGCCGACAAGCTGCTCAAGGCAGGTACGCCGGAGAAGCTCAACAACCAACCGATCGGCACCGGGCCGTTCGTGTTCCAGCGTTTCCAGAAAGACGCCGTGGTGCGCTACCGCGCCAACCCGGACTACTTCGCCGGCAAGCCGGCGGTCGACCCGCTGATCTTCGCCATCACCACCGATGCCAACGTGCGCCTGCAGAAGCTCAAGCGTGGCGAGTGCCAGGTTGCCCTGTCGCCCAAGCCGTTGGACATTGCCGAAGCGGGCAAGGACGGTAACCTCAAGGTGGCCACCACCCCGGCATTCATGACTGCCTTCGTCGCCATCAACAGCCAGCACCCGCCGCTGGACAAGCCGGAAGTGCGCCAGGCGATCAACCTGGCCTTCGACAGGCAGGCCTACCTCAAGGCCGTGTTCGAAGACTCTGCGGTGGCTGCCAACGGCCCCTACCCCCCTAACACCTGGAGCTACGCCAAGGACCTGCCCGGCTACCCGCTGGACCTGAAGAAAGCCAAAGCCCTGCTGGCCAAGGCCGGGCTGGCCGAAGGCTTCAGTACCACCATCTGGACCCGGCCCTCGGGTAGCCTGCTCAACCCCAACCCCAGCCTTGGCGCGCAGATGCTGCAAGCCGACCTGGCGAAGATTGGCGTGAAAGCGGAGATCCGCGTGATCGAGTGGGGCGAACTGATACGCCGCGCCAAGGCCGGCGAGCATGACTTGCTGTTCATGGGCTGGGCGGGCGACAACGGCGACCCGGACAACTTCCTCAGCCCGCAGTTTTCCTGTGCGGCGGTAGAGTCAGGGACCAACTTCGCACGCTTCTGCGACAGCCGCCTCGACCAGCTGATCAGCGCCGGGCGCACCACCAATGACCAGAGCGTGCGCAGCCGGCTGTACCAACAGGCGCAGACACTGATCCAGCAGCAGGCGCTGTGGGTGCCACTGGCGCACCCGACGGCGGCGACCTTGCTGCGCCAAGGCGTCGAGGGGTACCAGGTGAGCCCGTTCGGGCGGCTGGATTTCAGCAAGGTGACGGTGACCAAGTAAGCCTGTACCGGCCTCTTCGCGGGTTTACCCGCGAAAGGGCCCGTACTGACCCTATAAGGCTCTCAGTAGTCCCTCAGGCCACAATCCACCCATGCTCGACCATCGACAACGGCTCCCCATCACCAATGATGATGTGATCCAGCACCCGCACATCAATCAACGCCAGCCCCCGCTTCAACGACAGGGTCAAATGCACATCGTCCTGACTCGGTTCACTGATCCCTGAAGGATGGTTGTGGCACAGGATCAATGCCGCAGCGTTGTGCACCAACGCCCGCCGCACCACCTCTCGCGGATAGACACTCGCCCGATCTATCGTGCCCCTGAACAGGATCTCGAATGCCAGTGGCCGGTGCTTGGTATCGAGAAACAGACACCCGAACACCTCGCTGGCCTCATGCCTGAGCATGGCTTTCAAGTAGCGTCGCACCGCTGCCGGGCTGTCCATGGCAGACTCCCGCTCAATCGACGTTGCAAGGTGCCTGCGGCCGATCTCAAGCAGTGCCTGCAGCTGGCTGTACCTCACCGGGCCCAACCCGAGCTCGCCGACGAAGGCCTCGCGGTCGGCCTCCAGCAACCGGCGCAAGCTGCCGAACTTCACCAACAAGCCTCGCGATAGCTCCACGACATTGCGCCCACGTATGCCTGAGCCGAGAAAAACGGCCAGCAGCTCCGTATCTGTCAGGCTCCCTGCCCCGCGCTGCAACAACTTCTCCCTAGGCCGTTCTTCCGCCGGCCACTCCCTGATGTTCATTCCGCCCCTGCCTTTGCTGCGGCCCATTTCGGCCCTGTGTTAATCTATTTCGCCTCGTACATGCGACGTTCCGCCGCAGGCATTTTCAAACGTCGCCGCCCGCTCTCACTGGAAAAAGGCAAGCCTATGCAGCGGCTGTATCGCAAGCGCATCGTTCTCGGCGTGGGTGGCGGCATTGCCGCCTACAAAAGCGCCGAGCTGATTCGCCGTCTCCTCGAGCACGGCGCGCAGGTGCGCGTCGTCATGACACGGGGTGGTGCCGAATTCATCACCCCGCTGACCCTGCAGGCGCTGTCGGGCCACCCCGTGCACATGGACCTGCTCGACCCGGCCGCCGAAGCAGCCATGGGCCATATCGAACTGGCCAAGTGGGCGGATCTGGTGTTGATCGCCCCTGCCACCGCCGACCTCATGGCACGCATGGCCCAAGGCATGGCAGACGACCTGCTGACCACGCTGGTGCTGGCCACTGACGCCACCGTCGCCGTGGCGCCGGCGATGAACCAGGCCATGTGGCGCGACCCGGCCACCCAGGCCAACCTCGAGCTGCTCAAGAGCCGTGGCATTCAGGTGTTCGGCCCGGCATCCGGCAGCCAGGCCTGTGGCGACGTCGGCCTGGGGCGCATGCTAGAAGCCACCGACCTGGCCTGGTGCGCCGCGGAAAGCTTCAAGCGCCAGGCACTGACCGGCAAGCACGTGCTGATCACCGCCGGGCCGACCCAGGAAAACATCGACCCGGTGCGCTACATCACCAATCATAGCTCCGGCAAGATGGGCTTCGCCCTGGCCGAAGCGGCCGCCGAAGCAGGGGCTCGGGTGACCCTCGTCACGGGCCCTGTGCACTTGCCAACCCCTGACCGGGTCAGCCGCATCGACGTCGTCAGCGCGCGAGACATGCTCGCGGCCTGTGAAGCGGCCATGCCGTGCGACCTGTTCATTGCCTCGGCAGCGGTTGCGGACTACCGCCCCGAAGTCGTTGCCACACAAAAACTGAAGAAAGATCCTACGACCGGCGACGGCATGCTGCTGCAGATGGTGCGTAATCCCGATATCCTTGCCACCATTGCTGGCCGCGCCGACCGCCCGTTCAGCGTCGGCTTTGCCGCCGAAACCGAGCACCTGCTCGATTACGCCACGCGCAAGCTCAAGGACAAGAACCTCGACCTGATCGTCGCCAATGATGTGGCCAACCCCAGCATCGGCTTCAACAGCGAAGAAAATGCCTTGACCGTGATCGACCGCCAGCAGCACCAGACCCTCTTCGCGCAGACCAGCAAGGGCAAGATTGCCCGGCAACTGGTCGCCTTCATCGCCGAACGGCTTAACCAGGTTCAATAAGTTACATGCACGCTCTTCAAGCCAAGATCCTCGACCCACGCCTGGGCAGCGAATTCCCGCTACCCGCGTACGCCACCCCCGGCTCCGCCGGCCTCGACCTGCGCGCCCTGCTCAAGGAAGACACCCTCCTCGAACCGGGCCAGACCATCCTGATTCCTACCGGCCTGTCGATCTACATCGGCGACCCGGGCCTGGCGGCAGTCATCCTGCCGCGCTCGGGCCTGGGCCATAAGCACGGCATCGTGCTGGGCAACCTGGTCGGCCTGATCGATTCGGACTACCAGGGCGAGCTGATGGTGTCGTGCTGGAACCGCGGCAACACGCCGTTCACCATCGCGGTTGGCGAGCGTATCGCCCAGCTGGTGCTGGTACCGGTGGTGCAGGCTCACTTCGACATCGTCGAAGCGTTCGACGAAAGCCAGCGTGGCGCTGGCGGCTTCGGCCACTCCGGCAGCCACTGAGCCGGCAAATGACCGTTCAGGCCAAGGATGGCGAACTCTCTGGCGAAACCACCGTCCAAGCGTTCAGTTTGCGCCTGCCCAGAAAGCCTTTGACTAATGGAGCTTCCAGAGATGAACGACATGGCCCACCTGGTCCCCGCCGCATTGCCCGACAGCATTTTCCGCGCATATGACATACGCGGCGTGGTCGGCAAGACCCTTCACGCCGAAACCGCCTACTGGATCGGCCGCGCCATCGGCGCGCAAAGCCTGGCCCAGGGCGAACCGCAGGTTTCGGTAGGGCGCGATGGCCGCCTGTCGGGCCCGATGCTGGTGGAACAGCTGATCAAGGGCCTGGTCGATGCGGGCTGCCACGTCAGCGACGTCGGCCTGGTGCCTACCCCGGCGCTGTACTACGCAGCCAACGTGCTGGCCGGCAAGTCCGGTGTGATGCTGACCGGCAGCCACAACCCTTCGGACTACAACGGTTTCAAGATCGTCATCGCCGGTGACACCTTGGCCAACGAACAGATCCAGGCCCTGCTGACCCGCCTGAAAACCAACGACCTGACCCTGGCCCAAGGCCGCGTGGAGAAGGTCGAGATCCTCGACCGCTACTTCCAGCAGATCGTCGGCGACGTAAAGCTGGCGAAAAAGCTCAAGGTGGTGGTGGACTGCGGCAACGGCGCCGCTGGCGTGGTTGCACCGCAATTGATCGAAGCCCTGGGCTGCGAAGTGATCCCGCTGTTCTGCGAGGTCGACGGCAACTTCCCCAACCACCACCCGGACCCGGGCAAGCCGGAGAACCTCGAAGACCTGATCGCCAAGGTCAAGGAAACCGGTGCCGATATCGGCCTGGCCTTCGACGGTGACGGCGACCGCGTCGGCGTGGTGACCAACACCGGCAGCATCGTCTACCCCGACCGCCTGCTGATGCTGTTTGCCCAGGACGTGCTGTCGCGCAACCCGGGCGCCGAGATCATCTTCGATGTCAAATGCACCCGCCGCCTGACCCCGCTGATCGAACAGCACGGTGGCAGCGCCTTGATGTGGAAAACCGGCCATTCGCTGATCAAGAAGAAGATGAAGCAGACCGGTTCGCTGCTGGCAGGCGAGATGAGCGGTCACATCTTCATCAAGGAACGTTGGTACGGTTTTGACGACGGTATCTACAGCGCCGCGCGCCTGTTGGAGATCCTCAGCAAGACCCAGCAGAGCGCCGAAAACCTGTTTGCCGCCTTCCCGAACGATATTTCCACGCCGGAAATCAATATTGATGTGACCGACGAGGGTAAATTCAGCATCATTGATGCACTGCAACGCGACGCCGACTGGGGCGAAGCCCACCTGACCACCATTGACGGTGTGCGGGTCGACTACGCCAATGGCTGGGGCCTGGTTCGCGCCTCCAACACCACCCCGGTGCTGGTGCTGCGCTTCGAGGCCGACAGCGACGCCGAGTTGCAACGTATCAAGGATGTTTTCCGCACCCAGTTGCTGCGGGTAGAGCCTGAGCTGCAACTGCCGTTCTGACCGACTATCTGTTCCTTATAGGAGCCCTGCATGACCCTCGATCGCGATGCCGCTTCCCATGTAGCCGAGGTTTTGTCCGAAGCACTGCCTTACATCCGCCGCTTTGTCGGCAAGACCCTGGTGATCAAGTACGGCGGCAACGCGATGGAGAGCGAGGAGCTCAAGACGGGCTTCGCCCGTGACATCGTGCTGATGAAGGCTGTGGGCATCAACCCGGTGGTGGTCCACGGCGGTGGCCCGCAGATCGGCGACCTGCTCAAGCGCTTGTCGATCGAGAGCCACTTCATCGACGGCATGCGCGTCACCGACTCGGCGACCATGGACGTGGTGGAGATGGTGCTGGGTGGCCAGGTCAACAAAGACATCGTCAACCTGATCAACCGCCACGGCGGCAGCGCCATCGGCCTGACCGGCAAGGACGCCGAGCTGATCCGCGCCCGCAAGCTGACCGTCAGCCGCCAGACACCAGAGATGACCACCCCGGAAATCATCGACATCGGTCACGTCGGTGAAGTGGTGAGCGTGAACACCGACCTGTTGAACATGCTGGTGAAGGGCGACTTCATCCCGGTCATCGCGCCAATCGGCGTGGGTGCCAACGGTGAGTCGTACAACATCAACGCCGACCTGGTGGCGGGCAAGGTGGCCGAGGCGCTGAAGGCCGAGAAGCTGATGCTGCTGACCAACATCGCCGGCCTGATGGACAAGCAGGGTCAGGTGTTGACGGGCCTGACCACCGAGCAGGTCAACGAACTGATCGCTGACGGCACCATTTATGGCGGCATGCTGCCGAAGATCAAGTGCGCGCTGGATGCGGTACAGGGCGGCGTGAACAGCTCGCACATCATTGATGGCCGCGTGCCGAATGCAGTGCTGCTGGAGATTTTCACCGACAGCGGCGTGGGCACCCTGATTACCAACCGCAAGCCGCGCTGATTGATCGGTTAGCTTGCACTGGCCTCTTCGCGGGTAAACCCGCTCCTACAAAGGAAATCCCCGTGTAGGAGCGGGATTACCCGCGAAAGGGCCAGATCAGGCGGCACAAAAAAAGGCGACCCTCTGAAGAAGGTCGCCTTTTTCATTCCTGGGCCAGGATCAGATCCCGTACTGCGCCCGATAGGCCTCCACAGCCGGCAGGTGCTGCTTCAACTGTGGATCGTCAGCCAGGAACTCCAGCACCTGGGTCAGCGAAACAATGCTGACCACCGGGATACCGAAGTCGCGTTCCACTTCCTGGATCGCCGACAGTTCGCCATTGCCGCGCTCTTCCCGGTTCAGCGCGATCAGTACACCAGCGGCCTTGGCCTGCTGGGCGTTGATGATCTGCATGACCTCACGAATGGCGGTACCGGCAGTAATCACGTCGTCGATGATCAGCACGTCACCGGCCAGCGGCGCGCCGACCAGGCTGCCACCTTCGCCATGGTCCTTGGCTTCCTTGCGGTTGAAGCACCATGGCACGTCCAGCTGATGCTGGTCGGCAAGGGCCACGGCGGTAGTCGCCGCCAAAGGGATACCCTTGTAGGCCGGGCCGAACAGCACATCGAACGGGATCTTGCTGTCGACGATGGCGGCGGCGTAGCAACGGCCCAGTTCAGCCAGGGCGGAACCGGTGTTGAACAGGCCGGCATTGAAGAAATACGGGCTGGTACGCCCCGATTTCAGGGTGAATTCACCGAAACGCAGTACCCCGCGATCGATGGCAAAACGGATAAAGTCGCGCTGATACGGCTGCATGAATAGTCCCGGACACCACGGATTTAGCTAAATGGGTTGAGCTCGGGTATCATACACGCACGAGATTTATGGGGCCATTTATGCGGATCATCAGTGTGAACGTAAATGGCATTCAGGCTGCGGCCGAGCGTGGTTTGCTCAGCTGGCTGCAAGCCCAGAATGCCGACGTCATCTGCCTTCAGGATACCCGCGCCTCGGCCTTTGAACTCGACGACCCAGCTTTCCAGCTCGATGGCTATTTCCTTTATGCCTGCGACGCGGAGGTGCCTGCCCAAGGTGGTGTGGCCCTTTACTCGCGCATGCAGCCCAAGGCAGTCATCACCGGCCTGGGCTTCGAGACAGCCGACCGCTACGGGCGTTACCTGCAAGCAGATTTCGACAAAGTCAGTATTGCCAGCCTGCTGCTGCCTTCGGGCATGAACGGCGACGAAGACTTGAACCAGAAGTTCAAGTTGATGGACGACTTCGCCAAGTACCTGGACAAGCAGCGTCGCAAGCGTCGCGAATACATCTACTGCGGCTCGTTCTACGTGGCGCAGCAGAAGCTCGACATCAAAAACTGGCGTGACAGCCAGCAGTCGCCAGGCTTCCTGGCGCCAGAACGCGCCTGGATGGATGCAATCACTGGCGAGATGGGGTATGTCGATGCCTTGCGCGAAGTCAGCCGTGAAGGCGACCAGTACAGCTGGTGGCCAGACAACGAGCAGGCCGAGATGCTCAACCTGGGCTACCGGTTCGACTACCAGATTCTCACCCCGGGCCTGCGCCGCTTCGTACGCAACGCTCGCCTGCCGCGTCAGCCACGCTTCTCCCAGCATGCGCCGCTGATCGTCGACTATGACTGGACGCTGACCATCTAAAAGGCCATTGGGGCTGCGTTGCAGCCCCAATGGCTATTTGATCGGCCGCCAGATCATCGGGTAGCGATAAGGCTTGCCCTCATTCGCCCGCACCGCCGCAATGATGATCAATATCATCACTGCCACCGTGAGCATGGCAAACAGCACCAGCCCGATAAACACGAACATCAGCAGAAAGCAGATGAACCCGGCAATGGTCACGCTGATTTGAAAGTTCAGCGCCTCTTTGCCCTGGGCGTCGATAAAAGGGTCTTGCTCGCGCTTGAGGTGCCATAGCACCAGCGGGCCCAGCAGGTGCCCGAGCGGCACTACCAGGCCCAACAGCGCGGAGAGGTGGCAGAACATCGCCCATTGCCGGATTTCGGCATTGGGCGGGGTGATCGACAGGTTCGAATCGCTCATGCCCCGCACCTCCGTGGCTGGCTTCAGTCAGCCAGTGCTGCCTGCTGCAGCTCGAAAATCTCGTTCATGCCCTTCTGCGCCAGAGCGAGCATGGCGTTGAAATCTTCCGGCTGGAACGGTGCGCCTTCGGCAGTACCCTGCACTTCGATGAAGCCACCAGCGCTGGTCATGACCACATTCAGGTCGGTTTCGGCTGCGGAGTCTTCCAGGTAGTCCAGATCAAGCACGGCTTCGCCCTGGTACATGCCTACCGACACGGCAGCGATCATGTGCTTGAGCGGGTTGCCGCCCTTGAGGCCGCCGCGCTTCTTGATCACTGCCAAAGCGTCGCACAAGGCAACCATGGCGCCGGTGATGGACGCGGTACGGGTACCGCCATCGGCCTGGATCACGTCGCAATCGACGTACAGGGTGATGTCACCGAGCTTGCTCATGTCCAGCGCGGCGCGCAGCGAACGGCCGATCAGGCGCTGGATTTCCAGGGTGCGGCCACCCTGCTTGCCACGGCTGGCCTCACGCTGGTTACGTTCGCCGGTGGAGCGCGGCAGCATGCCATACTCGGCGGTCAGCCAGCCTTGGCCCTGGCCTTTGAGGAAGCGCGGTACACCGTTTTCAACGCTGACCGTGCAGATGACTTTGGTGTCACCGAACTCGACCAGTACCGACCCTTCGGCGTGCTTGGTGTAGTTGCGGGTGATGCGGATCGAGCGGAGCTGATCGGCAACGCGACCACTTGGACGTTTCATCTGGGATACCTGTACTGGGACTTTGAATCTGCCGAGCATTATAGAGCCCGCAGCCCGGGGAAGACATGCCTATTGTCGCGCCCGGCACAGCCCGTCGCCTTTTCCTACCGCAGTAGCCACCCGTCGGTAACATAGGCGGATTGGGCGCCACGGCGACACTGCGCTACAATCCTGCGCCTTGCAGCCGAGAGGCTCCCACCGTTCATTCATCTACGCGAGGTACTCCCCATGGTGCACAGCATGACCGCTTTTGCTCGTGTCGAGCGCGCCGGCAGCCAAGGCACCCTGGTCTGGGAGCTGCGTTCGGTCAACCACCGTTACCTGGAGCCGCACCTGCGCCTGCCCGAGGCCCTGCGCGACCTCGAAGGCGGTGTACGTGAAGGCCTGCGCCAGGGCCTGTCACGCGGCAAGGTGGAATGCACCTTGCGCCTCAACGAAGACAGTAATGGCAAACCGCTGAAAGTGGACCATGAGCGCGCCAAGCAACTGGTTGCCGCCGCCGAAGAAGTGGCGGGCCTGATCAAGCAGCCTGCCCCCCTGAACCCGCTGGAAGTGCTGTCATGGCCAGGCGTGCTGGTGGCCGACACCAGCGACCCACAGGCACTGAACGCCGAAGCCATGGCGCTGTTCGACGAAGCGTTGGCCGAACTCAAGGCCGGGCGCCAGCGCGAAGGCCAGGAACTGGCGCGGCTGATCAACGAACGCCTGGACAACATGGCCAGCGAAGTCACGACCCTGCGCGCCCTGGTGCCGCAGATGCTGGCGGCGCAGCGGCAGAAGATTCTCGACCGCTTCGGCGACATGCAAGCCGAGCTGGACCCACAGCGCCTGGAGCAAGAGATGGTACTGCTGGCCCAGAAAAGCGACGTGGCAGAGGAGCTCGACCGCCTCAGCACCCACGTCACCGAAGTGCGCCGCGTGCTCAAGGGTGGCGGCGCCGCTGGCCGGCGCCTGGACTTCCTGATGCAGGAGCTCAACCGCGAGGCCAACACCCTTGGCTCCAAGGCCTTCGACCCACGCAGCACGCAAGCGGCGGTCAACCTGAAGGTACTGATCGAACAGATGCGTGAACAAGTACAGAACATCGAGTAAGGCCACCCCGACCATGAACCACAGCAGCGGCACCCTCTACATCGTTTCGGCCCCCTCGGGTGCCGGCAAGACCAGCCTGGTCACCGCCCTGACCAAAGACGACCAGCAGATTCGCGTCTCGGTCTCGCACACTACCCGCGCCATGCGCCCGGGCGAGCAGCACGGGGTGAACTATCACTTCGTCGTCCACGAGGAGTTCAAGACGCTGATCGCGCAAGGAGACTTTCTGGAGCATGCCGAAGTGTTCGGCAACTTCTACGGTACTTCGCGCAGCGCGCTGCAGCACACCCTGGACCAAGGCTACGACCTGATCCTGGAAATCGACTGGCAAGGTGCCCAGCAGGTGCGCAAGCTGATGCCAGAGGCGCTGTCGGTGTTCATCCTGCCTCCAAGTCAGGAGGCGCTTCGCCACCGCCTGGACGGACGCGGGCAGGACAGCGAAGAGATCATTGCCGGGCGCATGAAGGAAGCGGTCAGCGAGATGGTGCACTACGACGAGTATGACTACGTGATCATCAATGATGATTTCGACGCGGCGCTGGCAGACTTGAAAGCGGTGTTCCGCTCGAATCGGCTGCTGTTGAAGAAGCAGCAGCAGCGTCATGCGGCGCTGCTGAAGCAAATGATCGGCTAAAGATCGATGGGGGCTGCATTGCAGCCCTTCGCGGGCACGCCCGCTCCCACGGGTTAATCACTGCCTTGAGGCTTGTGCCGCACCTTTGGGAGCAACTGTCTTGCTCAATTTCTAAAAGCTGGCGCGATCCGAGTGGGAGCGGCCTTGTGTCGCGAAAGGGCCGCGAAGCGGCCCCAGCATTATTTGCATCGACGCTGAAATCCCGGGGCTGCTGTGCAGCCTTTTCGCGACACAAGGCCGCTCCCGCAAGGACTGCGCCAGGCTTTAGATGTGGACGGCGACTTTTAGGGCTTCCAGCGCCGGTTCGACCTTGATGCCCAGCACTGCCGCCAGTCCATTACCCGTGCCAGGTCCTGCTGCCCCACCATGACCATCTGCAGTTCATACCTGTAGGACACAACGGCGATCCTAGGGTTGATGGGTGGGTTTGCGGTGATGATGTTTCTCGATACCGCGCTGGGCTGAGGCTGAGCACCGGCCTGTGGGAGCGGGCGTGCCCGCGAAGGGCCGCAGAGCGGCCCCATTGGTTTATTCCTGCAGTGGCAAGGTAGCCTGCTGACGCAGGGTAGCCCCGAGGAAGTACGCCGGCGCACGCATGCGCGACAGCATCATCAGGCCGATACCAAGCACCGAGATGATCGCGGCAATCACGAACACCAGCCCCAGACCGCCCACATGCGAGCCGCTGCCAAAGTCCGGCGACGCACTGTCAATGGCGGTACGCACGAAGATCACCGACAAGATCACCCCACCCACCAGCGGGCACAGGCCGCGCATGATGAAGTGGCGCAGGCTGTCGAACAGGCTGCCGCGGAAATACCAGACGCAGGCAAACGCGGTCAGCGAATAGTAGAAGCAGATCATCATGCCCAATGCCGTGATGGTATCTGCCAGCACGTTCTCGCTCAGCGTACGCATGGTCACGTAGAACAGGCCTGCGGCCAGGCCGGCGCAGATGGTGGCATAGCGCGGCGTTTGCGAGCGCGGGCAGACGCTGGCGAACTTCTGCGGCACCGCGCCGTAATAACCCATGGCCAACAGGGTGCGCGCCGGCGCCACGAAGGTGGACTGCAGCGACGCCGCCGTACTGGCCAGCACAGCGATGGACATCAGGATCGCCAGCGGCCCCATGACCGGGCCGGCCAGGTGGGCAAAGACGTTCTCCTGGATGCGCGGGTTGTTCAGGCCCAGACCCGTTTCACTGATACCGGCAAACTGCAGGGTCGCGATGGCGGTGAACAGGTACAGGCCGAGAATCAACATCACGGTCCAGGTAGCGGCCTTGCCCGGCACCTCTTCGCTACCCACCGATTCTTCACTGACGGTCAAGCAAGTGTCCCAGCCCCAGAAGATGAAGATCGACAGTGACAGGCCAGCGGCAAAGGCCGAGAACGACTCGACACCGAACGGGTTGAACCAGGCGAAATCGAACGCCAGCGGTGGCGGCGCGGTGGTGCCGCCGAAAGCGGCGAAAGCAAAGCCGATCAACACCAGCAACTGCAGGGCCACCAAGCCGTACTGCACAGTCATTGTGGTGGCGATACCCCGACAGCAGATCCACACTGCCAAACCAATGAACACGCAACAGGTAACGATGTTGATCAACAGGTTGTCGGCCAACGCTGCCAGCTCATGCTTGCCGGTGATCTGGCCAAGGAACAGGTAGAAGAAGTCCACCGCCACACCTGCCAGGTTCGACAGCACGATCGTGGTGGCAACCACCAGTCCCCAGCCGCCGATCCAGCCGATCATCGGGCCGAATGCACGCGCCGACCAGGTAAACGAAGTCCCGCTGTCCGGCTCCGCCGAGTTCAGCTCGCGATAGCCCAGGGCAACCAGCAGCATCGGCAGGAAGCCCACGATGAACACGGCCGGCAGGTGGGCGCCCACCTCACGCACGGTCGGGCCAAGGGCCCCGGTCAGGGTATAGACCGGGGCGATGGTGGAAATGCCCAGCACCACGCTGGCCAGCAGGCCCAAGCGGCCCTTGGCCAGGCCTTTGCTGCGCTGAGTGTTGCCCGCGTCGGCCGCCACATCGGGTGGGCGGCCGGCTTCTGTGTAATTGCTCATGAGTATTTGCCGTAAATTTTGGAATTGTTTTAACAAGCCTTGGGTACAAGGCTCGCTTTCACTCATTGAAAGCTTGCTATCGGGGACGAGTCATCCGAGACCTTCGGCTGACGCCAGAATCATTCCTGCCGTGAGCCCTCCCGTGCTGCGTAGGCATTGCAGGCCTCGCGAAACGCCTGAAACAGACGCAGCGAAACCGGGTTTTCGTTGAAGCGCCACTCCGGGTGCCACTGCACCCCGAGCACAAAGCCCGGTGCCGCAGGCATGGACACCGCCTCGATCAGGCCATCCGGGGCCCGTGCCTCGACGCGCAGGCCTGGGGCCAGACGGTCGATGCCCTGGCTGTGCAGCGAATTGACCTCGAACTGCGCCGCCAGGCCCAGGCGCTCGAACAACCCGCCAGGCTCGATACTGACCGAGTGACGAGGGCTGTATTGCACCTCCAGGGGGGCATCCTCGGGTTCGCGGTGGTCAAGGTAGCCTGGCAGCTCCTGCACACGCTGGTGCAGGCTGCCGCCAAGGGCCACGTTCAGCTCCTGGTAGCCTCGGCAGATGCAGAATACGGGCACACCGACGGCAATGGCTGCCTGCAGCAGCGGCAGGGTCAGGCGATCACGCGCCAGATCATGCCGGGTACCCGCCACACTGGGGGCGCCATTGTAATGATGCGGCTCGATATTTGAAGGCGAGCCGGTAAAAACAATGCCGTGCAAGCGGGCCAGCAGCGCTTGCGTGTCGCTGCCGCCATCACGGGCCGGCAAGATCAGTGGCAAGCCGGCAAAGCCGGCGGCCTCGACATACTTGTCGCCGACCGTGTGCGAGGAGTTTTTCCCTACCTGCTGACGGCAGGCGCTGACACCGATCAAAGGGACCGCATTTGCGCTCATGGGCTTACACCGTGTGCAGGTACCAGTTGTACTCGAGGTCGGAAATCGACACTTCGAACTCGGCCAGTTCGCTTTCCTTGCAGGCCACGAAGATATCGATGTAGTCCGGGCTGATGTATTGGTTGAGGACTTCGCTGTCATCCAGCGCGCGCAGGGCATCGCGCAGGTTGTTCGGCAGGCTTTGCTCCAGCTGCTCGTAGGAGTTGCCTTCGATCGGCGCCTCGGGCTCGACCTTGTTGGTCAGGCCATGGTGAACGCCGGCAAGGATCGCCGCGAGCATCAGGTACGGGTTGGCATCGGCGCCGGCTACACGGTGCTCAAGGCGCACATTGTCGCTGCTGTCGGTGGGCACGCGTACGGCCACGGTGCGGTTGTCCAAGCCCCAGCTCGGCGCATTGGGCACGTAGAACTGCGCACCGAAGCGGCGGTAGGAGTTGATGTTGGGGCACAGGAAGGCCATCGACGCCGGCATGGTTTCCAGCACGCCACCAATGGCGTGGCGCAGCGTATCGCTTTGCAGCGGATCGTCACTGGCGAAGATGTTCTTGCCGGTTTTCTTGTCCAGCAATGAAATGTGCACATGCAGGCCGTTGCCTGCCTGGCCCGGGTAGGGCTTGGCCATGAAGGTGGTGTCCATTTCATGGTCGTAGGCGACGTTCTTGATCAGGCGCTTGAGCAGGATCGCATAGTCGCAGGCCTTCAGCGGATCCGCCACGTGGTGCAAGTTGACCTCGAACTGCGCTGGGGCGCTTTCCTTGACGATGGCGTCGGCAGGCAGGCCCTGTTCCTTGGCTGCTTCGAGCATGTCCTGCAAGCAGTCGGCGTACTCGTCGAGGTCGTCGATCAGGTACACCTGGGTCGACTGCGGGCGCTTGCCGGAGATCGGCGAGCGCGGCGGCTGCGGGCGGCCGTTGAGGTTGTCCTGGTCGATCAGGTAGAACTCCAGCTCGAACGCGGCGCAAATATCCAGGCCCAGGTCGTCGAACTTGCTCACCACCTGGCGCAGCACTTCACGCGGGTCGGCGAAGAACGGCTGGCCATCCAGCTCGTGCATGGTCATCAGCAGCTGGGCGGTGGGGCGCTTCTGCCACGGCTCGTCCGACAGCGTGCCGGGGATCGGGAAGCAGATACGGTCGGCGTCGCCGATGTCCAGGCCAAGGCCGGTGCTTTCGACAGTGGAACCGTTGATATCAAGGGCGAACAGCGATGCGGGCAGGTTGATGCCCTTCTCGTACACCTTGTGCAGGCTGGCCCGCTCGATGCGCTTGCCACGTACCACGCCATTCATGTCGGAGATCAGCAGGTCTACGTACTGCGTGTCCGGATGGGCCTGGAGGAAGTCATTCATCTCGCTGGAAGAACTGGCGCACGGGGTTACCGACGTCATGGTGTACATCCTTTGATGTGCTGCGGCGATGTGGGGATACGGCTGGCGCCTCACGGGCGACGATGGTTGCAGCTGTTGTTCTTTTCACTTTCCCATCGTGGGGACTGGTTACCCGACCGGGCGCATTGATTCCGGGGGGCCGTTTCACTATAAAATGGCCCAGACGCAACAGACATTGGCAATTTGGCAAGCAGAGCGTGCATCAATGCAATATCAGATAACCCACGCAGACCTCTCTCTGGTCCTGGCACTGGAACGTGGCCGCTCGCTGGCCAAAGCCGCCGAACTGCTCAAAGTCGACGTTTCGACCGTATTCCGCTCGATCCGCCGATTGGAGTCAGCGCTGGGCACTGCTTTGTTCGTCAAGAGCCGAAAGGGCTATCTGCCGACTGACACCGCACAGGCCTTGGCCGAGCAGGCCGAACGTGCCGAGCAGGCGCTGGAAGCGGCGCGCATTGCCATGACCAGTGGCGAGCAGGTGGTCAGCGGCACGGTGCGCCTGACCTGCACAGAGGCGGTGATGCACAGCCTGTTGCTGCCGGCGCTGGCCGAGTTCATGTCCAACTACCCGGCTTTGTCGCTGGAGATGGGCACCTCCAATACCTTCGCCAACCTCAGCCGGCGCGACGCCGACATCGCCCTGCGCCTGACCAACACACCTCCGGAGCACCTGGTTGGCCGCAACCTGGGTTCGACCTCCTATGTAGTCTGCGGCCAGCCACAGTGGCGCGAGCGCCTGAGCGAGTCCCCCGCCAGCGTGCCGTGGATCGCACCAGACGACTCGATGCAGGACCACCCTACGGTGGTCTGGCGCAACCAACAACACCCGGGCCTGAGCCCGCGCTACCAGTGCAGCAGCATGTCGACCATCGCCCAGTTGGTAATGGCCGGCCTGGGCGTGGCAGCACTGCCGGACTACATGGTGCATGCGCTGCCTGGGGTGGATGCTCTCAGCGGTCCCCTGCCCGGCTGCGACACTCAGCTGTGGTTGCTGACCCGGCCGGATTGCCGGGCGTTGCGCTCGGTGCAGACCTTGTTCGAAGAGCTGACCCCGCGGTTGCGTGACGCGATGCTCTGAGGTTATCGTCAAGCTCATGCACTGAGGGTGTCTGTTCCGGCCCTTTCGCGGGTAAACCCGCCGCGACAAGCTACGCGGTCCCTGTAGGAGCGGGTTCACCCGCGAAGAAGGCATCGCAGGGTTTGCAGGTACCGCCCGGCAAAACAGCGCTTCCCTATTGGCTGGTGAATTTTTATACTATCGAGTCCGCCTGCCCATTAATGGGCTGCACGCCCACCGCAATTGCTACTGAGGAAGACCATGGCCCGCGTAACTGTTGAAGACTGCCTGGAACACGTGGATAACCGCTTTGAGCTGGTCATGCTCTCGACCAAGCGCGCTCGCCAGCTGGCGACCGGCGGCAAAGAGCCACGCGTTGCGTGGGAAAACGACAAGCCAACCGTTGTTGCCCTGCGTGAAATTGCCGAAGGCATCGTCACCAACGAGTTCATCGCCGCTGAAGAGATCGTCACCGAGGATCCGGTGTTCGCCGCGTTCGAGGACGAGAACAACGAGGCTGTCTGATTGATGCCAGGTCGACGTCGTACGGCGCAAGGCCCTCTTCCTCGGCAGGAGGTGAACCCATGCCGGGTATAGAAGCCTTGGCCGAACGGCTGTCGACCTATCTTGGCCCCGAACAGGTCAACCTGGTTCGGCGTGCCTATTTCTACGCCGAACAGGCTCACGATGGGCAACGCCGCCGCAGTGGCGAGCCCTACGTGACCCACCCGCTGGCCGTGGCCAGCATCCTCGCCGACATGCACATGGACCATCAGAGCCTGATGGCGGCCATGCTGCACGATGTGATCGAAGACACCGGCATCGCCAAGGAAGCCCTCAGCCAGCAGTTTGGCGAGACCGTGGCCGAACTGGTCGATGGGGTCAGCAAGCTGACCCAGATGAATTTCGAGACCAAGGCCGAGGCACAGGCGGAAAACTTCCAGAAGATGGCCATGGCCATGGCCCGCGATATCCGCGTGATCCTGGTCAAGTTGGCCGACCGCCTGCACAACATGCGCACCCTGGAAGTGCTGTCTGGCGAAAAACGCCGGCGCATCGCCAAGGAAACCCTCGAGATCTACGCCCCCATCGCCAACCGCCTGGGGATGCACACCGTGCGCGTGGAGTTCGAAGACCTTGGCTTCAAGGCCATGCACCCAATGCGCTCGTCGCTGATTCATCGTGCAGTGAAGAGCGCACGCGGCAACCGCAAAGAAATCGTCGCCAAGATCGAGCACTCGCTGGCCAACTGCCTGTCCGCCGACGGCATCGAGGGCGAGGTCAGCGGTCGGCAGAAACACCTCTATGGCATCTACAAGAAGATGCGCGGCAAGCGCCGTGCCTTCAACGAGATCATGGACGTGTATGCCTTCCGCATCATTGTCGACAAGGTTGACACCTGCTACCGCGTGCTCGGCGCCGTGCACAACCTGTACAAGCCGCTGCCTGGACGCTTCAAGGATTACATCGCGATCCCCAAGGCCAACGGCTACCAGTCGTTGCACACGACCCTGTTCGGCATGCACGGCGTGCCCATCGAAATCCAGATCCGCACCCGCGAAATGGAAGAGATGGCCAACAACGGCATCGCCGCGCACTGGCTGTACAAGTCAAACGACGACGAGCAGCCCAAGGGCAGCCACGCGCGTGCCCGCCAGTGGGTCAAGGGTATCCTCGAACTGCAGCAACGTGCCGGCAACTCCCTGGAATTCATCGAGAGCGTGAAGATCGACCTGTTCCCGGACGAGGTCTACGTGTTCACGCCCAAAGGCCGGATCATGGAGTTGCCCAAAGGCTCCACGGCCGTCGACTTCGCCTACGCGGTGCACACCGACGTTGGCAACAGTTGCATCGCGTGCCGCATCAACCGCCGCCTGGCGCCGCTGTCCGAACCGCTGCAAAGCGGCTCGACAGTGGAAATCGTCAGCGCCCCGGGCGCTCGGCCCAACCCGGCCTGGCTCAACTTTGTGGTCTCAGGCAAGGCACGCACGAATATCCGCCACGCGCTCAAGCAACAGCGCCGTTCCGAATCCATCAGCCTGGGCGAGCGCCTGCTGAACAAGGTGCTCACTGGCTTTGACAGCAGCCTAGAGAAAATCCCCCAGGAACGCATCGAGTCTATTCTCGCCGAGTACCGCCTGGAGCTGATAGAAGACCTGCTCGAAGACATCGGCCTGGGCAACCGCATGGCCTACGTGGTCGCGCGCCGCCTGCTGTCGGCCGAAGGGGAACAGTTGCCGGCGCCAGAAGGCCCGCTGGCGATCCGCGGTACCGAAGGCCTGGTGCTGAGCTACGCCAAGTGCTGCACGCCGATCCCGGGTGACCCGATTGTCGGCCACCTGTCGGCCGGCAAAGGCATGGTCGTGCACCTGGAAAACTGCCGCAACATCAGTGAAATCCGCCACAACCCCGAAAAGTGCGTGCAACTCTCCTGGGCCAAGGACATCACTGGCGAGTTCAATGTCGAACTGCGTGTCGAACTGGAACACCAGCGGGGGCTGATCGCCCTGCTGGCCAGCAGCGTCAACGCCGCCGACGGCAACATTGAGAAGATCAGCATGGACGAACGCGACGGCCGTATCAGCGTGGTCCAACTGGTGGTCAGCGTGCACGACCGCGTGCACCTGGCGCGTGTGATCAAGAAGCTGCGTACCCTGACCGGTGTGGTCCGCATCACCCGCATGCGTACGTAGTCCGCCAACCGCAAGGAGTCATCATGAGCAAAACCGTCATCAACAGCGACAAGGCCCCTGCCGCCATCGGCACCTACTCGCAGGCGATCAAGGCCGGCAACACCGTGTACATGTCGGGCCAAATCCCTCTGGACCCGAAGACCATGGAACTGGTCGAAGGCTTCGAAGCCCAGACCGTGCAGGTGTTCGAGAACCTCAAGGCCGTGGCTGAAGCTGCTGGCGGTTCGTTCAAGGACATCGTGAAACTGAACATCTTCCTCACAGACCTGAGCCACTTCGCCAAGGTAAATGAGGTGATGGGCCGCTACTTCGAACAGCCCTACCCGGCCCGCGCCGCCATCGGCGTTGCCGCGCTGCCGAAAGGCGCCCAGGTCGAAATGGACGCCATCCTGGTCATCGAATGATGCCCTGGTGACGGGCCCTGCCCGTCACCCTCCTTCCTCTGCAAGGTTACCCCGTCATGCGTCAAGCACTGCCCTTCGCGCTGGCAGCCCTGCTACTGGGCGGCTGCACCAGCCACAAACCCGAAGATTTCAACGGCATCTGGATCAACCAGGAAGCCATCACTGCGGCGGTCAAAGCCGGCAGCCTGCGCCAGGCGCTGAATGAGCACGGCCCAGTGTTCGAGTGGAAGCTCGACGTGGCCAATCAGCAAGCTAGCTATAGCAATGGTTTCGAGGCCGCTGACGGCCAGCTGAGCGCCAATGAAAAGCAATGGCAGGCCCGTTTCCAAGGCGGCCAGACCGAGCAGCTTTCGCTCGATGGCGACGAGCTGCTGGCCGTCGACCAGAACGGCACCAAGCAAACCTTCGTGCGCGCCAAGACACCGGCGGCAGCCAATGCACCACTGGGCAGCAGCTTCGAGAAGGCGCTTTACCAGGCCTACCTGGGTGGTGACTGGAAGATCGTCGACGGCCAAGGCAAAGGTGCCAGTGTACGCTTCAGCGATACCGGCAACGTCACCGGCCTACCGGGGCCGGACCGCTTCGCCCTGTGCCTGGCAGGTGATTGCGCGACCATGGGTGGCAACAATGACAGCCTGTGGCTGGAGCGCAACCAGCGTGGCGCACCGTTCATCATCAAGCGCGATGGTGACAAGCTGGAGATTTTCCAGGCAGTGAACCGTGCCCAGCCGGATGAAATGCCAGAGCTGGCAGCGGGCAAGCGTCAATGGGCGCTGGAGCGCAGCTGAGATGATGCGCGGTTCCTGTAGGAGCGGGGTTACCCGCGAAGAAGACACCGCGGTGGATGGCACGGGCTTCGCCCGTGTTCGCGGGCAAGCCCGCTCCCACAGGGATCGCGCCAGCTTTTAGAAATTGAGCAAGACAGTTGCTCCCACAAGGGACCGCGCCACCTGCCAGCTAGGCTTTTCCTGCCAGAATCGCGGCGTAGCCTTCCTTGTAGCTCGGATACTCAGGCGCCCAGCCGAGCGCCCGCGCCCGGGCATTGCTGCAGCGCTTGCTGCCAGTACGCCGCACCCGCTGCTCATCGGACCATTCGGTAACGCCCATATACGCCCGCAGCCAGGCCACCACATCGGCCAGTGGCGCCGGGTCGTCATCAACGCCAATGTAGCAGTCGTCCAGAGCCTTGCCATCAGCATCGGCCTGCAGCAGAAACGCCAGCAGGCTGGCGGCATCTTCGGCATGAATGCGGTTGCCATACAGCGGTGGCTCCTCGGCAACGCGGTAACCCTGACGCACCTGGCTCAGCAACCACTCACGCCCAGGGCCATAGATACCGGTCAGGCGGACCACGCTCGCCGGGATGCCGCTGGCCAGTGCCAACCGTTCAGCCTCCAGCATCACACGCCCGGAATAGCCCTCAGGCTCGGTGGCAGCGCCCTCCTCTATCCACTCGCCGCCTTTCTGCGCATACACACTGCTGCTTGAGATGAACAGCAGGCGACGCGGGCGCTGGCCACGCTCGGCCAACCAGGCCAACACATGGCGCAAACCATCGACATAGGCTGCTTGGTAACCCGCCTCATCGTGCTGGCTGGCCGCCACGCAGTACACCAGGTAGTCCAGCGGGCCCTGTGGCCAGGCCTGCGGTATCGACGGTTCGGCCAAATCTGCGGCAACCGGCTGAACCCCTGCGGGCAGCTGACCAACAGAACGGCGCAGGCCGCTCACCTGCCAGCCTTTAGCCAACATCTGCTTGGCCAGACGCCCACCCACATCACCACAACCCACCACCATCACGGAAAGGTCTGACATCTCTAAACTCCCTAGACCAATTGATCAGCCTGGCCACGCTACACGATGGGCGGCTAGACCATAGGCGAAAAAAGCTACAATATTACTTTTGTTAACAAGAATTACTTGCAATAATGGCCGCCAAATTGTTCTCGGCCTACATCGAGGCCTTGGAGAACGTTCACTTTTTCTTCATCAGGTCCGGCCAGCATGACACGTACTCAACCTTCCGCTTCGCCAACCCCGTCGCGCGCCTGGCGCGCCATCGCCGCGCTGACACTCAGCCTGGTGCTGGCCCCGGTGGCCATGGCCGATGAGCCAACCACCAACGCAGCCACACCTGCGGCTGCTACTGCCCCGGCCGCATCCGCTGCTGCCCCGGTCGATGCGCCGGCGCCTGGTGCCACTGCCACCAACCCGGCAGATGCAGACCCAAGCGTTCAAGCCCTGGTCGAAGACACCTCGCTGGGCATGGCCCATGACCTGTCCCCATGGGGCATGTACAAGAACGCCGACATCGTGGTGAAGATCGTCATGATCGGCCTGGCCATCGCCTCCATCATCACCTGGACCATCTGGATTGCCAAAGGCTTCGAGCTGATGGGCGCCAAGCGCCGCCTGCGGGGTGAAATCGCCCAGCTGAAGAAGTCCACCACCCTGAAGGAAGCCAGCGAGGTTTCCAACAAGGAAGGCACCCTGGCCCATACCCTGGTCCACGATGCCCTCGAAGAGATGCGCCTTTCGACTAACGCCCGCGAAAAAGAAGGCATCAAGGAGCGCGTCAGCTTCCGTCTGGAGCGCCTGGTGCATGCCAGCGGCCGTACCATGAGCAGCGGCACCGGCGTCCTCGCAACCATCGGCTCCACTGCGCCGTTCGTTGGCCTGTTCGGTACCGTATGGGGCATCATGAACAGCTTCATCGGCATCGCCAAGACCCAGACCACCAACCTGGCCGTCGTTGCCCCAGGTATCGCCGAAGCGCTGCTGGCCACTGCTCTGGGCCTGGTCGCGGCAATCCCGGCCGTGGTCATCTACAACGTCTTCGCCCGCTCCATTGCCGGTTACAAGGCGCAGGTGTCCGATGCCTCCGCCCAGGTACTGCTGCTGGTAAGCCGTGATCTGGACCACCAGGGTAGCGAGCGCGCCGCCCCGCACATGGTGAAAGTGGGGTAAGCCATGGGCCTGCATCTCAACGAAGGTGGCGACGACCTCGCCGAAAACCACGAAATCAACGTTACGCCGTTCATCGACGTGATGCTGGTGCTGCTGATCATCTTCATGGTCGCCGCCCCCTTGGCCACGGTCGACATCAAGGTCGACCTGCCGGCCTCAACCGCCAAACCGGCGCCAAGGCCAGAGAAACCGGTGTTCGTCAGCGTCAAGGCCGACCAGAAGCTGTATGTCGGCGACGATCAGGTTGCTGCACCCGACCAGCTTGGCCCGATGCTCGACGCCAAGACCAAGGGTGACAAGGAAACCACCATCTTCTTCCAGGCTGACAAAGGCGTGGATTACGGCGACCTGATGGAGGTGATGAACAACATGCGCGCGGCCGGCTACCTGAAAGTCGGTCTGGTAGGTCTCGAGACGGCAGCCAAGAAATGATGAAAACGCGCTCTAACATGGCGCGCTACGGTGGCAGCCTGGCGATCGTGCTGGGTGTGCACGTGGTCGCCGTGCTGCTGACGCTCAACTGGTCGGTACCACAGGCCATCGAACTGCCCCCGGCAGCGATGATGGTCGAACTGGCACCGTTGCCGGAGCCTGCGCCACCACCACCCCCAAAGGCAGCTCCGCAGCCACCGGCACCGGTCGAGGAACCACCGTTGCCGAAGCTGGCAGAAGCGCCCAAGCCCAAGATCGCCATCCCCAAGCCGCCCAAGCCAAAGGCCAAGCCCCAGCCGCCCAAGCCCGAGAAAAAGCCTGAGCCGCCGAAGGAAGCACCACCCACCGAGCAAACGGTGGACGCACCGCCCAGCAACTCGCCACCGCAGAAGTCCGCGGCACCGGCACCGAGCATTGCGTCCAACAGCAACGCCCTGCCAACCTGGCAGAGCGACCTGCTGCGCCACCTTGCCAAGTACAAGCGTTACCCAGAAGACGCGCGCCGTCGTGGCCTGCAAGGCATGAACCGCCTGCGCTTCGTGGTCGACGCCGAAGGCAAGGTCGTGTCGTACTCCATGGCCGGTGGCTCGGGCAGTGCCGCACTGGACCGGGCGACCCTGGAAATGATCCGTCGGGCCGGCACGGTACCCAAGCCGCCACCCGAGTTGCTGAACAATGGCACGATTGAAGTCGTGGCACCGTTCGTCTACTCACTGGACCGCCGCTAAGACTTTTGTTTCTGTCACAATTCGGCAAGTCTGATAACGTGCGTCTATCAATTGCAGCCGCTATGCTGGGCTCGCAACTTCATGGACGCACGTTATGACCCTCACAGAATTACGCTACATCGTCACACTCGCCCAGGAACAGCACTTCGGCCATGCCGCCGAGCGCTGTCATGTGAGCCAACCCACCCTGTCGGTCGGTGTGAAGAAGCTCGAGGACGAGCTTGGCGTTCTGATCTTCGAGCGCAGCAAAAGCGCAGTACGTCTGACCCCGGTCGGCGAAAACATCGTCGCCCAAGCGCAGAAGGTACTGGAGCAGGCCCAAGGCATTCGCGAGCTGGCCCAGGCCGGCAAAAATCAGCTGACCGCTCCGCTCAAGGTCGGCGCTATCTACACCGTCGGCCCCTACCTGTTCCCGCACCTGATCCCGCAGCTGCACCGCGTAGCGCCGCAAATGCCGCTGTACATCGAAGAAAACTTCACCCACGTACTGCGCGAAAAGCTGCGCAATGGTGAACTGGACGCGGTGATCATCGCCCTGCCGTTCAACGAAGCCGACGTGCTGACGCTACCGCTATACGACGAACCGTTCTGCGCCCTGATGCCTGCCGACCACCCATGGACGGCGAAGAAGACCATCGACACCGCCATGCTCAACGACAAGAGCCTGCTGCTGCTTGGTGAGGGCCACTGCTTCCGTGACCAGGTACTGGAAGCCTGCCCTACCCTGAACAAGGGGGGTGAAGGCTCACGGCACACCACGGTTGAGTCCAGCTCGCTGGAAACCATCCGTCACATGGTGGCTTCCGGCCTTGGCGTATCGATCCTGCCGCTGTCGGCAGTGCACAGCCATCACTATGCCCCCGGCGTCATCGAAGTGCGCCCGCTGACGGCACCGGCACCGTTCCGCACGGTCGCCATCGCCTGGCGCGCCAGCTTCCCGCGGCCAAAGGCCATCGAGATCCTCGCCGACTCGATCCGCCTGTGCTCGGTCGCCAAAAACCCTGCGGAACAACCGGCCTGAGTCATGAGTGAGCTGTCGAAGGTCCCGGTCACAGTACTGAAAGGCGTGGGCGAGGCTATGGCGGAGAAACTCGCCAAGGTCGGCCTGGAAAACCTGCAGGACGTGTTGTTCCACCTGCCCCTGCGCTACCAGGACCGTACGCGTGTGGTGCCAATCGGCCAACTGCGTCCCGGCCAGGACGCGGTTATCGAGGGCGTGGTCAGTGGTGCCGATGTGACCATGGGCAAGCGCCGCAGCCTGGTGGTGCGCCTGGGCGACGGCAGCGGTGTGCTGACATTGCGCTTCTACCACTTCAGCAACGCGCAGAAGGAGGGCCTGAAGCGGGGCACCCACCTGCGCTGCTACGGAGAAGCCCGCCCCGGCGCTTCGGGCCTGGAAATCTACCACCCGGAGTACCGTGCGCTGAACGGCAACGAGCCACCACCGCCGGTGGAGCAGACCCTGACGCCGATCTACCCGTCCACCGAAGGCCTTACCCAGCAACGCCTGCGCCTGTTGTGCCAGCAGAGCCTTGCGCTGCTTGGCCCGCGTAGCCTGCCCGACTGGCTGCCTGACGAGCTTGCCCGGGACTACCAGCTGGCACCCTTGGACGAAGCCATCCGCTACCTGCACAACCCGCCGGCCGACGCTGACCTCGACGAGCTCGCCGAAGGCCAGCACTGGGCTCAACACCGCCTGGCCTTCGAAGAGTTGCTGACCCATCAGCTGTCGCAGCAACGCCTGCGCGAAAGCCTGCGCAGCCTGCGTGCGCCGGTACTGCCCAAGGCCACGCGCCTGCAGGCGCAATACCTGGCTAACCTGGGCTTCCAGCCGACCGGCGCGCAGCAGCGGGTAGCCAACGAAATTGCCTACGACCTTAGCCAACACGAACCGATGATGCGCCTGGTGCAGGGCGACGTGGGTGCCGGCAAGACCGTGGTCGCAGCACTGGCGGCGCTGCAGGCGCTGGAGGCTGGCTACCAGGTGGCATTGATGGCACCCACCGAGATCCTCGCCGAGCAGCACTACATTACCTTCAAGCGCTGGCTGGAACCGCTGGGCATCGAAGTCGCCTGGCTAGCCGGCAAACTCAAGGGCAAGGCCCGGGCTGCTTCCCTGGAGCAGATCGCCAACGGTGCACCCATGGTGGTCGGCACCCACGCGCTGTTCCAGGAAGAGGTAAGGTTCAAGCACCTGGCCCTTGCGATCATCGACGAACAGCACCGGTTCGGCGTGCAGCAGCGCCTGGCCCTGCGCAAGAAGGGCGTGGCCGGCGAACTGTGCCCGCACCAGTTGATCATGACCGCCACACCTATTCCGCGCACGCTGGCCATGAGCGCCTACGCCGACCTGGACACCTCGGTGCTCGACGAATTGCCGCCAGGCCGTACGCCGGTGAACACCGTGCTGGTGGCCGACAGCCGCCGCTTCGAAGTGGTCGAGCGGGTACGCGCCGCCTGCGCCGAGGGGCGCCAGGCCTATTGGGTATGCACGCTGATCGAAGAGTCCGAAGAACTCACCTGCCAGGCCGCCGAAAGCACCTACGAGGAGCTTGGCAGCGCGCTAGGCGAGCTGAGGGTGGGGTTGATCCACGGGCGCATGAAACCGGCGGAAAAAGCCGAGATCATGGCCGAGTTCAAGGCTGGCAACCTGCAGCTTCTGGTCGCGACCACGGTCATCGAGGTGGGCGTGGACGTGCCCAACGCCAGCCTGATGATCATCGAGAACCCCGAGCGCCTGGGCCTTGCACAGTTGCACCAGCTGCGCGGCCGGGTAGGCCGAGGCAGTGCCGTGAGCCATTGCGTGCTGCTGTACCACCCGCCGCTGTCGCAGATCGGCCGCGAGCGCTTGGGGATCATGCGCGAGACCAACGACGGCTTCATCATCGCCGAAAAAGACCTTGAACTGCGTGGCCCGGGCGAGATGCTCGGCACCCGCCAGACCGGTCTACTGCAGTTCAAGGTCGCCGACCTGATGCGCGACGCCGACCTGCTGCCGGCCGTGCGCGACGCGGCCCAGGCCTTGGTATCACGCTGGCCGGAACACGTCAGCCCGCTGCTGGACCGCTGGCTGCGCCACGGCCAACAATATGGCCAAGTGTGACGCCAGTCCCAGAATGGATCCAGATTTGCTCGCAGGCTGGTTATACTTCGCGTTTAAAAGAAACAGTGGATACGGACCATGACTGAAGTTGCCCTGGACACCGCAACCCCACACGCCCCCTCCGTCATCAGGCTGCTGCTCGACAAGCTCGGCGTGCCCTACCGCCAGGTGGTCGAGCACTCGCACCTGCCTGCGGCTTCGCGGGTGCAGGCTGTCCTTCTCGACGACGAGGTCGGCGCCCTCATGGTGCTGTTCCCGCAGAGCCACCTGCTGGACCTCAACCGCCTGGCCGAGCTGACCGGGCGCAAGCTGACCGCGGTGTCGGTGCCGCGCCTGAAGCAGATGCTCGACAAGCACCACCTCAAGGCCCTGCCGGGCATCCCGGCACTGACCAGCTCGCCATGTCAGTACGAAAAGAGCCTGCTCGACGCCGAAACTGTCTTTATCCAGTCAGGCGAAGCCGGCCTGTTGCTGGAAATCGAACGCGCACACTTCAAGCGCATGCTGGCCAAGGCCAGCGCCAGCAGCTTTGGCCAGCAAGTCGAAGCGATCAGCCCCAATCTCGACCGCCCCGATGACGACACCCGGGAAATCACCGATGCGGTCCAGGCCTTCACTGCCCGACGCATTCAGAAACGCCTGGAAGAAACCATCGAAATTCCACCGCTCGCCGACACCGCGCAGAAGATCATCAAGCTGCGGGTAGATCCCAACGCCAGCATCGACGACATCACCGGCGTGGTCGAAACTGACCCGGCGCTGGCGGCACAGGTGGTGAGCTGGGCTGCATCGCCCTACTATGGATCACCGGGCAAGATCCGCTCGGTGGAAGACGCCATCGTGCGTGTGCTGGGTTTCGACCTGGTGATCAACCTGGCCTTGGGCCTGGCGCTGGGCAAGACCTTGAGCCTGCCCAAAGACCACCCGCAGCAAGCCACGCCCTACTGGCAACAATCGATCTACACCGCCGCGATCATCGAAGGCCTGACCCGCGCCATGCCGCGCGCAGAACGCCCCGAGGCCGGGCTGACTTACCTGGCCGGGCTACTGCACAACTTTGGCTACCTGCTGCTGGCGCACGTGTTCCCACCGCATTTTTCGCTGATTTGCCGCCACCTTGAGGTCAACCCGCATTTGAACCACACCTATGTGGAACAACACTTGCTGGGCATCAGCCGCGAACAGATCGGTGCCTGGCTGATGAAGCTGTGGGACATGCCAGAAGAGCTGTCGACTGCCTTGCGCTTTCAGCACGACCCAGCCTACGACGGCGAATATTTCGCGTTCCCCAACTTGGTGTGCCTGGCCACCCGCCTGCTGCGCTCGCGAGGTATAGGCTCAGGGCCGCAGGAAGAGATTCCTGACGAGCTGTTGGAACGCCTGAGCATTACCCGGGACAAGGCTGAGGATGTGGTGAACAAGGTGCTCGAAGCCGAGAACCTGCTGCGTGAGCTGGCTTCGCAGTTCCACACACCGCATTAAGCATTAACACATAGTCTGTGGCAGCAACTGTCTTGCTCAATTTCTAACAGCTGGCGCGATTTTGGACTGTGGGAGCGGGCTTGCCCGCGAACACCGGCGAAGCCGGTGCCATGCACCGCGTCGCTTGTTTCGCGGGCACGCCCGCTCCCACAGGTAAAGCGTCATCATCCCCGTCGGGCTTCAGCCTTTCTTCTTTGGTTTCAAGTATTTCATCAACCCCTGGAACCACATCACCAGCGCCGGATTGCCCTTGATCTGGATGTGCTTTTCCTGAATCCCCTGCATGAACGCCAGCTGCTTGTTACCCGCCTGCATGGTGGCGAAGCCATAAGCGGCGTCCCTGAATGCAATGGCGAACGCCGGCTGTGGGTGCGCGCCGCCCTTGCTGCTGATGCGCTCGTTGCTGACGATGAAGTGTCGGGCGACCTTGCCGTCCAAGGTCTGCATCTGGAACACCAAGTCCTTGCCCTTGAGCTGCTGCTGGAATGCGGGGTTATTACGGCTGGCCCTGACCATCAACAGCCCCATGGCCCAGAGAAGAAAGCGGAACTTCATCAACGCGCCTCGAATGAAAAGTGACTAAGGCGCGTAGTTTATCCTTTTCCAGAACTATTTATGCAGGTTCGAAACATTTTGCCTGCAGAAAGCACAACGGGCGCCTTGGGGCGCCCGCTTGGCCGACACTGGGGTTGTCAGGGAGCGATCACTTGCCTTTCTTGGCTGGCTTGGCGGGGGCGTTAACGCTGTCACGCAGGTTCTTGCCAGGCTTAAAGGCCACGGTATTGCTGGCCTTGATCTTGACCGGTTCCCCAGTTTGCGGGTTCTTGCCGGTACGCGCACCGCGATGACGTTTTTCGAAGGTGCCGAAACCGACCAGGGTCACGGTGTCCTTGTCCAGGGCACCGGTGATGCTGTCGAGAATCGCGTTCAAAACCTGATTGGCCTTTTCCTTGGTCAGATCAGCCTTATCGGCGATGACGGCGGCGAGTTCTGGTTTGCGCATAGTGAAGCCTCTTTGACGGAATTCTTGTTGTTATGCCGTGCTGCCTCTGGGAGCAGCGCTCAAGGCACCGCAGGCTCTAATCTGCGGCAGACGGGAGTGAGAATGGCACGAGCTCAGGGGCCGCGCCAGTATCTGGGCGGCCATTGTGCAGGCAACAACAGGATAAATCCGACAGAACAGCCGCTATTTACGCCATAACCGCTGGTAACTGACGATTCAGCGCCAGCTTATCCATCACCGCCGCTCCGGTCAGGGCGTAGCCCAGCAACTTGCCGTCGGCATCAAGGCAAAGCACCTTGAGGTCACTGCCCTGCCCCTCTACCTGCCAGGTGCCTTCGCAACCCTGTGGCGCTGGCGAGACGACCAGCGGACAGGCCGGGGTTTTCACGGTGATAGGCATCGGCCCGTAGGAAACTACCGTCGGCTTGCCGGCCAGGGTTTGCGCCAACGCCCGGGCACAGCTCATCAGCGGCATCACGTACAGCAGGTTGATGCCATCGACTTCGGCACAGTCGCCAAGGGCGAAGATGTTGGCGTGTGATGTACGTAGCTCGCGGTCTACGCTTACACCTCGATTGGTCTGCAGCCCAGCTGCGGCAGCCAGGTCGGTACGTGGGCGCAGGCCGATGGCCGAAACCACCAGGTCGCAGGCAATCACGCTGCCATCCGACAGGTGCGCCTCCAGGCCTTGGGTCACCTGCTGCAGGCGGGTCAGCACCGGCCCCAAGTGAAAGCGTACTCCCAGCCCCTCCAGCCCACCCTGTACAGCCGCCGCAGCGGCCGGGTGCAGCAGGGTCGGCATGACCTGTTCACACGGCGCCACAACGTCGACCTTGAAACCACCCAGGCTCATGTCGTTTGCGAATTCGCAGCCGATCAGGCCGGCGCCGAGGATCAGGACACGCTGCTTGCCCGCGGCGGCAGCACGGAAGCGCGCGTAGTCCTCCAGATCGTTGATCGGGAATACCAGATGGCCGCCATCACCCTCGATCGGCACCTGCACGGTCTGCGCCCCCCAGGCCAGCACCAGATCGCGGTATTCCACGGCTTCTTCGCCGATCCACAGCCGCTTGTGGCCCGGGTCGATGCCGCTGATGCGGGTATGGGTGCGGACCTCGGCGTTCAATTGCTCGGCCATGGCACCCGCCTCAGCCATGCACAGGCCGTCGGCGTCCTTCTGCTTGGCAAAGCCCATGGAAAGCATCGGCTTGGAGTACGAACGACCATCGTCGGCGGTGATCAGCAACAGCGGCGTCTGCGTATCGAGCTTGCGAAATTCACGGGCCAGGTTGTAGCCCGCAAGGCCGGTACCGATGATTACCACAGGGGACGTCATGTCGTGCTTTCCTCGATTAACCGATGGAGATCATTTCAAAGTCGCTTTTGCCGACGCCACAGTCGGGGCACAGCCAGTCCTCAGGCACATCCTCCCAACGGGTGCCGGGGGCGATGCCGTCGTCGGGCCAGCCTTCGGCTTCGTCGTAGATCAGGCCACAGACAATACATTGCCACTTTTTCATCAGGTCTATTTCCTCGGTTCAGGCTGGGGCTTGTGTTGCGGCTGATGGCCTCTTGGCGGGCAAGCCCGCGCCTACAGTGACCGCGCAGGCCGGGCGGGCTTGCCCGCGAATGGGGCCAGCGCGCAATGCGTGGGGGCTTTGTAGCGGCCCTGCCGGCAGTATGCAAGCAGTTGGGGCAATCATGCTAAGCTCGCCGCCTCTCTGGCTGTAACAAAGCATACCGACGTGTCGTACGAATCCCCGCAAGCAGCCGCTGTCGCGTGGCTGCCGTATTCACAGCTGGCGACCGACATCGACCAGCCCACCCTTGACTGGCTGTTCGACGAGGGCTCGCTGACCCGCCGCCTGACCCGTCTGTCCATCGATCACTTTTCCGTCACCCCGCTGTTCGAGGGCTGGCAGCCGCTGCGCGATGACGAATGCCAAGCGCTGGGCATCGCTGCTGGCGCCGAAGGCTGGGTGCGCGAAGTGTACCTGCGCGGCCATGGCCAACCTTGGGTATTCGCCCGCAGCGTGGCCAGCCGCAGCGCCCTGGAACGTGGCGGTCTGGACCTGGAATCCTTGGGCAGCCGCTCGCTGGGCGAGCTGCTGTTCTGCGACCAGGCGTTCATCCGTCATCCACTCGAAGTGTGCACTTATCCACAGGCCTGGCTGCCGTCCGAAGCTGCACATGCGGCGCTGTGGGGCCGCCGCTCGCGCTTCGAGCGCAACGGCCTGGACCTGCTGGTGGCAGAGGTGTTTCTGCCGGCATTGTGGCAAGCGGCCAAGGAGGAAAACCGCTGATGTACCTGCAACTGCTCAAGTCGCTCAACCGCCTGCATCCACGGGCCTGGGACTTCGTCCAGCTCAGCCGCATGGACCGGCCGATAGGCATCTACCTGCTGTTGTGGCCGACCCTGTCGGCAGTGTGGATTGCCGGCAATGGGTCACCCACCCTGGCCAATGTGCTCATCTTCGGCCTTGGTGTGGTGCTGATGCGCGCCGCCGGCTGCTGCATCAACGACTTTGCCGACCGCAAGGTTGACGGCCATGTCAAGCGGACCGCCGACCGCCCCCTGGCCAGTGGCCGGGTGCGGCCACGCGAGGCGCTGACACTGTTCGCGATTCTGGTCGGGGTGAGTTTCCTGCTGGTGCTGTGCACCAACAGCCGCACCGTCTGGCTGTCGTTCGGGGCGGTGGCCTTGGCGTTCTGCTACCCGTTCATGAAGCGCTACACCTACTACCCGCAGGTGGTGCTGGGGGCGGCGTATTCGTGGGGCATTCCCATGGCTTTCACAGCCGCTGGCGGTGAATTGCCGGCCGGCGCCTGGCTGCTGTATATCGCCAACCTGCTGTGGACGGTAGGCTACGACACCTACTACGCCATGGTCGACCGCGATGACGACCTGAAGATTGGCGTGAAGTCCACTGCGATCCTGTTCGGCGACGCTGATCGCAGCATCATCCTGACCCTGCAGTTGCTGTCGCTGGGCTGCCTGTTGCTGGCCGGTAGTCGCTTCGACCTGGGTGGCTGGTTCCACCTTGGGTTGCTGGGTGCGGCGGCGTGCTTTGCCTGGGAATACTGGTCAACGCGCAAGCTGGACCGGGAATCGTGCTTCAAGGCATTTCTGCACAACCACTGGGCGGGGATGCTGGTGTTTATCGGAGTTGTACTGGATTACGCGTTGCGCTGAGTAGTTTGGGGCTGCTGCGCAGCCCATCGCGATACAAGGCCCCACACATTGCTCGGCGTACGTCGAACCATGTGTGTGGCCTTGTGTCGCGATGGGCCGCACAGCGGCCCCGGCTATCTCAAGGCTTGGCAACGTGCCAGACGTCTTTCATGCCGTCACCGGTCATGTCACCGGCCTTCTTGTCCTTGATGAAGGTATACAGCGGCTTGCCGTCGTAAGCCCACTGCATCGAACCGTCGTCACGCTCTACATGGGTCCATTTATCCTTCGGTGCTTCGTCTTCTTTCTTGACCATCAACGGTGGCCAGTTCTTGGCGCACTCGCCATTGCACATCGACTTGCCACCCGCATCCTTGTCAAAGGTGTACAGGGTCATGCCGGCCTCATCGACCCACTTGCCATCCTTCTCCATGGCATGGTGGGCCAACGCCACCCCCGGGAGCGCCAACGCAGTGAAAAGGGCCATCCAGCTCAGCGTATGTCGTGTCATTGGATTCACCATTGTTTCGGGGGGAAATGAGTTCGGGTTGCCATTAAAGCGGCCCTCTGTAGCCTAGTTCAGTCACGGAATGTCGCCAGAACGGCCAACACCCTGTCACACAGCTGCAATAATTCCGTTATCTAATGCGGGCCAAGACACCGAATCCAGGAGAGGTTTTGAGCATGGTAGGCAGGAACATTCTGATCGTCGACGACGAAGCGCCCATTCGCGAGATGATCGCCGTTGCCCTGGAAATGGCCGGCTATGACTGCCTGGAAGCGGAAAACTCCCAACAGGCACACGCGATCATCGTCGACCGCAAACCGGACCTGATCCTGCTCGACTGGATGCTGCCGGGCACCTCCGGCATCGAGCTGGCCCGCCGCCTGAAGCGCGACGAACTGACCGGCGATATCCCGATCATCATGCTCACCGCCAAGGGTGAAGAGGACAACAAGATCCAGGGCCTGGAAGTGGGCGCCGACGACTACATCACCAAGCCGTTCTCGCCGCGTGAACTGGTAGCGCGACTGAAAGCCGTGCTGCGCCGCACGGGTCCGAGCGACAGCGAGGCGCCGATCGAGGTCGGCGGCCTGCTGCTCGACCCGATCAGCCACCGTGTGACCATCGACGGCAAGCCGGCCGAGATGGGCCCTACCGAATACCGCCTGCTGCAGTTTTTCATGACCCACCAGGAGCGCGCCTACACCCGAGGCCAATTGCTGGACCAGGTGTGGGGCGGCAACGTCTACGTCGAGGAACGTACCGTCGACGTGCACATCCGTCGCCTGCGCAAGGCGCTGGGTGAAGCTTACGAGAATCTGGTACAAACCGTCCGGGGCACTGGCTACCGCTTCTCGACCAAGAGCTGATCGAGCTCTGGAGCGCCAAGCTGCACATCGTTGTACAAGGATCGTCAATTGAACCAGAACTGGCATGCAACCCTGATTCGCCATCTGCTGTTGCTGATTACCGTCTGCCTGATCGGCGGGCTGGTCAGCGGCTACTATGGCTGGAGCCTGGCCATTGGCCTGGCGCTCTATCTGGGCTGGACCCTCAAGCAACTGCTGCGCTTGCACGACTGGCTGCGCAATCACCAACCCGACGAAGCACCGCCCGATGGCTACGGCCTGTGGGGCGAGGTATTCGATAGCATCTACCACCTGCAACGCCGCGACCAGCGCGTACGGGGCCGCCTGCAGGCAGTGATCGACCGGGTGCAGGAGTCCACTGCTGCGCTGCGTGACGCGGTGATCATGCTCGACAGCGACGGCAACCTGGAATGGTGGAACCGCGCCGCCGAGACCCTCCTGGGCTTCAAGACCCCACAGGACGGCGGCCAGCAAGTGACCAATCTGGTGCGCCATCCGCTCTTCAAAGAGTACTTCGAGGCAGAAAACTACCTCGAACCGCTGGAAATCCCGTCGCCAATCAATGACCGCATGCGTGTGCAGTTGCACATCACCCGCTACGGCAACAATGAACACCTGATGCTGGTGCGCGATGTCACCCGTATTCACCAGCTGGAACAGATGCGCAAGGACTTCGTCGCCAACGTGTCTCACGAGCTGCGCACGCCGCTGACGGTAATCACCGGCTACCTGGAAACCCTGCTGGACAACGTCGAGGACGTGAACCCGCGGTGGAGCCGCGCCCTGCAGCAAATGAGCCAGCAAGGCTCGCGCATGCAAACCCTGCTCAACGATTTGTTGCTACTGGCCAAACTGGAAGCCACCGATTACCCATCGGACAACCAGCCGGTGGCGGTCGATGCCCTGCTCGCCGCCATCAAGAACGACGCCCAGGCCCTGTCCGGGCCGCGCAACCAGCGCATCAGCCTGGAAGCTGCGCCTGGCGTCAAGCTGAAGGGCAGCGAGTCGGAATTGCGCAGTGCCTTTTCCAATCTGGTGTTCAATGCAGTCAAGTACACCCAGGACGAAGGCAGCATCCGCATCCGCTGGTGGGCCGATGCCCAGGGCGCACACCTGTCGGTGCAGGACTCGGGGGTGGGCATCGATGCCAAGCACTTGCCACGCCTGACCGAGCGCTTCTACCGGGTAGACTCCAGCCGTGCATCGAATACCGGCGGTACCGGGCTGGGGCTCGCAATCGTCAAGCATGTGCTGATGCGCCACCGGGGCAAGCTGGAAATCAGCAGTGTACCGGGGCATGGCAGCACCTTTACCTGTCACTTTGCGCCAGCACAATTGGCCAACGAAAAGGCTTGAGATTGAGGCTGCTGCGCGGGCCTTCGCGGGCATGCCTGCTCCCACAGGGACTGCAATGAGTCCGCTGCCCTTTGCTTTTACGGCCCCAGCCGCTACATTGGATCCCCTGTGCCAGCAAAAGCTGGCACTTTTTTTCTCTCTATCTCAAAGACGGACCCCGTAAAAACTCCATCATGGACCCTTCCTCTGGCATTAGCCTCACCTCGTTATTCGCCGACTTCGGCATGATCATCTTTGCCTTCCTGCTGGTGCTGCTCAACGGCTTCTTCGTTGCCGCGGAGTTCGCCATGGTCAAGCTGCGCGCTACACGCGTAGAGGCCATCGCCGAAAAGCACGGCTGGCGTGGCAACATCCTGCGCAAGGTTCACAACCAGCTCGACGCCTACCTGTCGGCCTGCCAATTGGGCATCACCCTCGCCTCGCTGGGCCTGGGCTGGGTGGGTGAGCCCGCCTTCGCCCACCTGCTGGAACCATTGCTGGCCTATTTCGGCGTGGACAGCGCCGAGCTGGTCAAGGCGATCTCGTTCTTCGTCGCCTTCTTCGTCATCTCGTACCTGCACATCGTGGTCGGCGAGCTGGCCCCCAAGTCCTGGGCTATCCGCAAGCCAGAGCTGCTGTCGCTGTGGACCGCCGTGCCGCTTTACCTGTTCTACTGGGCGATGTACCCGGCCATTTACCTGCTCAATGCCAGCGCCAACACCATCCTGCGCATTGCCGGCCAGGGCGAGCCTGGCCCGCACCACGAGCACCACTACAGCCGCGAAGAACTTAAGCTGATCCTGCACTCCAGCCGTGGCCAGGACCCAAGCGACCAAGGCATGCGCGTGCTGGCCTCGGCCGTGGAAATGGGCGAGCTGGAAGTGGTCGACTGGGCCAACTCGCGTGAGGACATGATCAGCATCGACGCCCATGCGCCTCTGAAGCAAATCCTGGCCCTGGTGCGCCGCCACAAGTTCAGCCGCTACCCGGTGTACGACGCCGAGCGCGAAGAATTCACCGGCCTGCTGCACATCAAGGACCTGCTGCTGGAGCTGGCTGAGCTGGAGCACTTGCCAGAGACCATCGACCTGGAGGACCTTGCCCGGCCACTCGAACGCGTGTCGCGGCACATGCCGTTGGCCCAGTTGCTGGAGCAGTTCCGTAAGGGCGGCGCGCACTTCGTGCTGGTAGAGGAAGCCGATGGCAAGGTGATCGGCTACCTGACCATGGAAGACGTGCTGGAAGTGCTGGTGGGCGACATCCAGGACGAGCACCGCAAGACCGAGCGTGGCATTCTCGCCTACCAGCCGGGCAAGCTGCTGGTGCGCGGCGACACCCCACTGTTCAAGGTCGAACGCCTGCTGGGTATCGACCTTGACCATATCGAGGCGGAAACCCTGGCCGGGTTGATCTACGAGACGCTCAAGCGCGTGCCTGAAGAAGAGGAAGTGCTGGAAGTCGAAGGGCTGCGCATCATCATCAAGAAGATGAAAGGGCCCAAGATCGTACTGGCCAAGGTGCTGAAGCTGGATTGATGGCCAAGGGGCTGCTGCGCAGCCCATCGCGACGCAAGGCCGCTCCCACAGCTACAGCACCTGCCTCTGGCTATGTGGGGCCTTGTGTCGCGAAAGGCCTGCGAAGCAGGCCCGGCAATCTCAAGGGTTGCCGGCAGTGAAATCCGGCATCCCGCTGATCGGCCTGTCGAAGCGGTATGGTATCGACTCCAGCGCCAACCCCACATTGCGCTGCACCACAAAATGCAGGTGCGGCCCAGTGCTGTTGCCGGTATTGCCCGACTTGGCCAGCATCTGGCCCTGCCGTACCCGTTGCCCCTCCGCCACCACCACCGAACCACGCATCAGGTGAAGGTAGACGCCCATGGTGCCATCCGGGTGCAAAATCCTGACAAAGTTACCCGAGGGGTTGGGGCCGCGCCCGCTCTGGCTGTTCTGCGTCTTCACCACCACCCCTTCCCGCGCCGCGATGATGGGTGTGCCTTCGGGCATGGCGATATCCATGGCGTAGCGCCCTCGGGGCCCAAAATGACTGACACGGCCATTGGGGCCCTGAGTGACGCGGAACGGCCCGCCAATCCACGGGAACGCATAGCGGAAGCCTAGCGGCCGTTTGCCCGGATCACCCATGGCCTGCAGCAGGGTCGAACGGTAGTTCAGCAACAGCCCGGGCCGCCCCCTGAGCACACTGAGCATCTGCGTGGTGCGCGGCGGCAGCAGCCGGCGCACGATACGCGGGGCATCACCGCCTTGTGCGTTGACCAGGTTGTCCAGCCGCAACTCTACCTCTACCGGCACATGCAGCTCGTTTCGTGCCGAAAAGCTCACGCCACCGTCGAAGGTTTTCGCGTTCAGCAGTACCTGGCCTTCGAGCGTTTCGACCATGGGCTCGAGCAACACCAAGGGCTTGGCGCCGGGGCCAGGGCGGTCGGAATAGGAGACGACACCGGAATCGTCAGTGATCTTGTAGAGCGTCACGCCCTGGCTCGACGCCGAGGCCATGAGCAATGCACAGAACAGCAGCAGGCGCGCGGGCATGATAGTGGCTTTTTGACAGTTATGATCTGTCGAAGCCTAGCAGCGGGTTTTACGGTAGGTATTGCAGTTGGTCGGATGGGGCAACTCGGGCTTGGGCAGGAGCACCCGTGTGCTGCTCCTGCCCAAAGCATGACGCGGGGCCGGGGTCAGGCACCGGGGGTGAAGTGCTTCTGCGCAGTGCCGCGGGCAATCAACCGAGACAGGTAGTCGAGCTTCTGGGCATCCTGGTCGACAAACTTGAACGTCAACTGCAACCAGTCGCTGTCAGGTTTTGGCTCCAGCGCCGCCACCGCATGCAGGTAGCCGTTCAGGCGAGCAACTTCGGCACTTTCGCCCTGCTCCAGGTCCAGCACCGCACCTTCCAGCACCTGTGGCAGCACTTCGCTGCGGCGTACCACCAGCAGTGCCTCTTTCAGGCTCAACGCCTTGATCACGCATGGCTGCATGCCACTGGCCAGGCGCAGCTGGCCCTGGCCACGGCCGCTCGGCGCGGGGGCAGCAGGTGCGGGTGCGGCGACCAAAGGCTTGGCCGGTACCGGCGCCGCCACCTTGACCGCTTCGGGCTTGCCCGCCGTCAGCGCGTTCAACGAATCGTTGGCAAACGCCGGGTTGGCTCGCGCCGGGCCGATGGCCATCAGGCTGTCGAGCTTACCGATCTTGGTCAGGGCTTTTTTTACCTTGGTCAGCAGTTGCTCGTTGGTGAACGGCTTGCCTACAAAATCGGAAACGCCCGCCTGGATCGCCTGAATGACGTTTTCCTTGTCGCCACGGCTGGTCACCATGATGAACTGCAGGTTCTTCAGTGCAGGCTGCTGACGGCACCAGGTCAGCAGTTCCAGGCCTGACATTTCCGGCATTTCCCAGTCGCAGAGGACCAGATCGAACGCTTCCTTGCCGAGCATGGCCATGGCCTTGCGACCGTTGACCGCGTCGTCGATGGCCATACCCGGGAAGGCGTTGCGCAGACACTTGCGGACCAGATCACGGATAAACGGGGCGTCATCCACGACCAGCACATTCACTTTACTCATCGATACTCCTTATGAATCCCGACTAGCCTACTGCCAAATGATGGCCATTTGCTACAACCTGGTCACGCCGGGACTTCTTCACATCGTTCGCGGGTGCCTGCCGGCTCTCGACCGCAAACGAAAACGCCCGGCCAAGGCCGGGCGTCGATGCTCGGGAGCAACCTTACTTATCGTCAGATTCACCCGGAACATTAGCCTTTTCGCCGTTGGCGACAGCAGTGCCCTGCACTTCTGCCGTCATGCGCTTGAGGCCCATGTGGCGCACGTCGGTACCGCGCACCAGGTAGATCACCAGTTCGGAGATGTTGCGCGCATGGTCGCCAATACGCTCCAGCGAGCGCAGCACCCAGATCACGCTCAGCACCCGCGAGATAGAGCGCGGGTCTTCCATCATGTAGGTCACCAGCTCACGCAGCGCGGTCTTGTATTCGCGGTCGATGGTCTTGTCGTACTGGGCCACCGACAGCGCCAGGTCGGCGTCGAAGCGGGCAAAGGCGTCCAGCGCATCCCGGACCATGTTGCGCACCTGGTCGCCAATGTGGCGCACCTCGACATAACCACGCGGCGACTCGCCCTCTTCGCACAGCTGGATGGCGCGGCGGGCGATCTTGGTCGACTCGTCACCGATGCGTTCCAGGTCGATCACCGACTTGGAAATGCTGATGATCAGGCGCAGGTCCGAGGCCGCTGGCTGACGGCGGGCGAGGATGCGCAAGCACTCCTCGTCGATGTTGCGCTCCATCTGGTTGATCTGCTCGTCAACCTCGCGCACCTGCTGGGCCAAACCAGAGTCGGCTTCGATCAGCGCGGTAACCGCGTCGTTGACCTGCTTTTCCACCAGCCCGCCCATGGCCAGCAGGTGGCTGCGCACCTCTTCCAGCTCGGCGTTGAACTGCTGGGAAATGTGATGGGTAAGGCTTTCTTTGTTGATCATCGTTTTGTCCTTTGGTAGCGCGGCCCTGTAGGAGCGGGTTCACCCGCAAACACCGGCAACGCCGGTGCCAGACACCGAGGTGCCTGTTTCGCGAGCGGCGCTTAGCCGTAGCGACCGGTGATGTAGTCTTCGGTCTGCTTCTTCGCCGGGTTGGTGAACAGGGTATCGGTATCCCCGAATTCGACCAGTTTGCCCATGTACATGAACGCGGTGTAATCCGAAACACGCGCCGCTTGCTGCATGTTGTGGGTCACGATGACGATGGTGTACTTGGATTTCAATTCATAGATCAGTTCTTCGACCTTCAAGGTCGAGATCGGGTCCAGCGCCGAGCACGGTTCGTCAAGCAGCAGCACCTCCGGCTCCACGGCAATGGTGCGGGCGATGACCAGACGCTGCTGCTGGCCACCGGACAGGCCCAGCGCCGACTCGTGCAGGCGGTCCTTGACCTCGTCCCACAAGGCCGCGCCCTTCAACGCCCACTCGACGGCTTCATCAAGCACGCGCTTCTTGTTGATGCCCTGGATGCGCAGGCCGTAGACCACGTTCTCGTAGATGGTCTTGGGGAACGGGTTCGGCTTCTGGAACACCATGCCCACACGCCGGCGCAGTTCGGCAACGTCTTCACCCTTGCGGTAGATGTTGTTGCCGTACAGGTTGATGGCACCTTCCACACGGCAACCGTCAACCAGGTCGTTCATCCGGTTGAAAGTGCGCAGCAGGGTCGACTTGCCGCAGCCGGATGGGCCGATGAAGGCGGTCACACGCTGCTTCGGGATGTTCATCTGCACGTCGAACAGCGCTTGCTTGTCGCCATAGAACAGGCTCAGGCCCGGCACTTCGATGGCCACGGTTTCTTCAGCCATTCGCAGGCTTTGCTTGTTGCGGCCCAGGGCAGACATGTCGATGCCATGGGTGTGGGAATCTTGCTGCATGGTCAACTCCATACGCTATCAAGTCGTTTCAAAGGGCCGCCCGGCTTAAGGGCGGCACGCTTGCAATCAGGGTCAGCCGTCCAGTGCCTTGTACTTCTCGCGCAGGTGGTTGCGAATCCACACGGCAGAGAGGTTGAGGGTCGCGATCACCAGCACCAGCAGCAGCGCAGTGGCATAAACCAGCGGCCGCGCAGCTTCGACGTTCGGGCTCTGGAAGCCGACGTCATAGATGTGGAAGCCCAGGTGCATGATCTTCTGGTCCAGGTGCAGGTACGGGTAGTTACCATCCACCGGCAGTGACGGCGCCAGCTTCACCACACCTACCAGCATCAGCGGCGCCACTTCGCCGGCGGCACGGGCCACGGCGAGGATCATGCCAGTCATCATGGCCGGGCTGGCCATGGGCAGGACGATTTTCCACAGGGTCTCGGCCTTGGTTGCGCCCAACGCCAGCGAGCCCTCACGCACGGTGCGCGGAATTCGCGCCAGGCCTTCTTCGGTGGCCACGATCACCACCGGTACCGCCAGCAATGCCAGGGTCAGCGATGCCCACAGCAGGCCCGGGGTACCCAAGGTCGGCGCCGGCAGCGCTTCGGGGAAGAACAGGCGGTCGATCGAGCCGCCCAGCACATAGACGAAGAAGCCCAGACCGAACACACCGTAGACGATCGCAGGAACACCGGCCAGGTTGTTCACCGCAATGCGGATAAGCCGGGTGACCGGGCCCTGCCTGGCGTATTCACGCAAGTACACGGCAGCCAGCACGCCAAACGGGGTAACGATCACGGCCATGATCAGGGTCATCATCACGGTACCGAAGATGGCCGGGAAGATACCGCCCTCGGTGTTGGCTTCACGCGGGTCGTCGCTGAGGAACTCCCAGACCTTGCCGAAGTAGGTGCCCAACTTGGTGAACGCCGACATGCCGTTCGGCTGGACAGCATGCACTACCTTACTCAGGTTGATTTCCACTTCACGGCCGTTGCCATCCCGGGCCACCAGGCTGTCGCGGGAAAAAGCCTGGTGCAGGCCGGTCAGGCGGTCTTCGATGGCCTTGTAGCGGCTGTTCAGTTCGGCACGGTCGGCGTCCATGTCGGCCTGGGCGGCGGCGTCCAGCTTGCCGTCCAGCTCCAGCTTGCGCGCTTGCAGGCGCAGGCGCTCAAGGCCATGGTTGATGGCACCGATGTCCTTCTTCTCCAACTGCTGCAGCTCGCTGTTGAGCTGGTTGGCACGCTTGAGGCGGGCCTGCAGTTCGCTCCAGGCAGTGGGGCCTTCGGCAACCACGCGGCCTTGTTCCTTGACGCTGACCAGGTAGCCATAGAAGTTGCCCCACTCGCGGCGCTCAAGGGCCATCAAGTCAGCCGGGCGCTGTTCGTCGACCAGCCAGTCGCCGACCACCCAGGTAAAGTCGCTGCC
This sequence comes from Pseudomonas sp. FW305-E2, assembly GCF_058782925.1. Classification (NCBI taxonomy): domain Bacteria; kingdom Pseudomonadati; phylum Pseudomonadota; class Gammaproteobacteria; order Pseudomonadales; family Pseudomonadaceae; genus Pseudomonas; species Pseudomonas sp. FW305-E2. Next base: position 46,458 of record NZ_JBYSYE010000005.1, read on the forward strand.
ATTGAGGTCGCGGTTACCCACCTTGATCAGCTCGCGGGTCATGAACTCCGGCCCCTGGTCAGGCACTGGCAGGCCAGCCCCCTTCAGACGAGCACGGGGTACTTCCTCCTTCTGCACCACTTCGCCAATGACAACGTGATCGGCCTGGCCCGGCACCTTGTAGGTGGCCTGGACAAGATCGGCTGGCCAGAAGTGGCCCAGGCCGCGCACGGCGATCACCGCCAGCAGGCCGACGGTCATGATCACGGCCATGGCCACCGCGCCGCCGCTCATCCAGACGCCTGGGGCGCCGCTCTTGAACCAGCCTTTGAGGGAATCCTTTTTCACGGATCGCTACCTTTCTATCAAAGCGACGAGTATTTCTTGCGCAGACGCTGGCGAATCAGCTCGGCCAAGGTGTTCATGATGAAGGTGAACATCAGCAGCACCAGGGCGGCCAGGAACAGCACGCGATAGTGGCTGCCACCGACTTCCGATTCCGGCATTTCCACAGCCACGTTGGCGGCCAGGGTGCGCATGCCCTCGAACAGGTTCATCTCCATCACCGGCGTGTTGCCGGTAGCCATCAGCACGATCATGGTCTCGCCTACCGCACGGCCCAAGCCGATCATCAACGCCGAGAAGATGCCCGGGCTGGCAGTGAGGATGACCACGCGAGTCAGGGTCTGCCAAGGCGTCGCGCCCAGTGCCAGCGAGCCCAGGGTCAGACTGCGCGGCACACTGAACACGGCATCTTCGGCAATCGAGTAGATGTTCGGGATGACCGCGAAGCCCATGGCGATACCGACTACCAGGGCGTTGCGCTGGTCGTAGGTGATGCCTAAATCGTTAGTGATCCACAGGCGCATGTCGCCGCCGAAGAACCAGCTTTCCAGGTGCGGGCTCATGGTCAGGGCGAACCAGCCGGTGAACAGGATGACCGGAATCAGGATCGCCGCTTCCCAACCATCCGGTACACGCAGGCGGATCGACTCCGGCAGCCGGCTCCAGAAAAAGCCGGCCAGCAGGATACCGATCGGCATCAGCAGGAACAGGCTGAACACACCGGGCAGGTGGCCTTCCAGGTACGGGGCCAGGAACAGGCCGGCGAAGAAGCCGAGGATCACCGTCGGCATCGCTTCCATCAGCTCGATCACCGGCTTGACCTTGCGGCGCATGCGCGGGGCCATGAAGTAGGCGGTGTAGATGGCTGCGGCAATGGCCAGCGGGGCGGCCAGGATCATGGCGTAGAACGCGGCCTTCAGGGTTCCGAAGGTCAGCGGCGACAGGCTCAGTTTGGGCTCGAAGTCAGTGTTCGACGCGGTCGATTGCCAGACGTATTTCGGCTCGTCGTAGTTCTCGTACCACACCTTGCCCCACAGCGCGCTGAACGAAATTTCCGGGTGCGGGTTGCGCAGGCTCAACGGCAACAACTTGCCGCCTTCTTCGATGATGATGCGGTTGGCGCGTGGCGACAGGGCCAGCGTGCCAGGGCCTTCGGCAGCCGGCTCTACCAGCAGGGTTCGGTGTGCAGTGCTGTGGAACACGCCCAGTTTGCCTTCGGCGTCGAGGGCGATGAAGCCCTTGCGGCGCTCTTCGGCGTCGATCTGCACGATCGGCGCATTGCCCAATTGGAAGGTACGGATCTGCTTGAAGCGCGATTCGCCATCCGGGTCACGGGCCATGAACCACTGGGCCAGCCCGCCCTTGGAGTCACCGATGATCAGCGAAATGCCGCCAACCAGCTGGGCCGTGGCAGTAATTTCGGTGTCGGCCCTATCAGACAACTTGTAACGGCCGTTGAGGCTCTTGTCGCGCAGGCTGAACACGTCGGCCGTGGCGCGGCCGTTGATCACGTACAGCCAGTGCTGGCGCGGGTCGATGAAAATATTCTTCACCGTCTCGGTCATTTGCGGCAGTTCGATGCGGTTCTGCTCGGTGGTGACCTCTTCGGTCATCATGTTTTCCGTGCGGGTCAACTCGACCACCTGCAGGTGAGCACCGGTAGAGCCGGCCAGCAGCAGGGTGTCGCCGTTGACGTTGACGCTGACGTGGTCCAGCGCACGCCCCTGCTCGTCGAGCACGAACGATTGCTCGCCGTACGGGTAGTCGATGCCAGGGGTGATGGTTTTCTTGTTGTCCGGGTAGGTGATCTTGTAGGTGTGCTGGAAAACCAGCGCCTGGCCATTGGACAGGCCCAGCACCACCAGCGCGCTGCCCGGCTGGTCAGTACTGATGGACGTGACCTGGGTGCCTGCCGGCACGGGCAGTTCGACACGCTTGAGTTCGTTACCGGTCTTGGTATCGAAGAACAATGCCTGGCCCTTGTCCGAAACACGCATCCCCACCTGATTCTGCTCTTCAAGCGCGATCATCAGTGGCTTACCGGCATCCTGCTGCAGCCAGGTCGGCTCCAGGGCTTTCTTGCTGGTCAGCTCGGCGCCTTGGAACAGTGGCAATACCACATAAGCCAGGTAGAAGAAGATCAACGTGATTGCCGCCAATACGGCAAGCCCGCCTACCAGCACATACCAGCGGGTCAGGCGGTCCTTGAGCGCGCGCATGCGGCGCTTGCGTTGCAACTCGGGCGTATTGAAATCAATGCGCACGGGCTGGGAGTTTTGGGTCATGTTGGAATTGGCCAGATCATTCATGCGCACACCCTAGCGGTCCCGTGTGACAAAAACATTACAAAGTCGTGACGCGCGAAAGCCCGCCGCACAGGGAACCTGGCTTCGGACTGGAAATTCGTGGAAGAGGCCGGGCTGTGGCACCGGCCTCCTCTTAATTACTTACTTCTTTGCAACGTTACCGGCGTGCGACAGGCCCAGGTCAGCCAGGGTCTTGTCGACGACTTTGGCCGGCAGCGGGATGTAGCCATCCTTCACCACCACCTGCTGGCCCGCTTGCGACAGCACCAGCTTGACGAACTCGGCTTCCAGCGGGGCCAGAGGCTTGTTCGGCGCCTTGTTGACGTAGACGTACAGGAAGCGCGACAGCGGGTAGGTACCGTTCAGGGCGTTGGCTTCATTGTCTTCAACAAACTCGCCACCGTCTTTCTTGGCCAGGGGTACGGTCTTGACGCTGGCGGTCTTGTAACCAATACCCGAGTAGCCGATACCGTTCAGCGAGGAGCTGATCGACTGCACGACCGAAGCCGAGCCAGGCTGTTCGTTGACGTTAGGCTTGAAGTCGCCTTTGCACAGGGCTTCTTCCTTGAAGTAGCCGTAGGTGCCCGATACCGAGTTGCGGCCGAACAGCTGGATTGGCTTGTTGGCCAGGTCGCCGGTCACACCGACGTCGCCCCAGGTCTTGATCTCGGCCTTGCCACCGCACAGGCGAGTGGAAGAGAAGATGGCGTCAACCTGAGCCATGGTCAGGCCCTTGATTGGGTTGTCCTTGTGCACGAACACGGCCAGGGCGTCGACGGCGACCGGGATGGCGGTCGGCTTGTAGCCGTACTTCTGCTCGAAGGCTTGCAGCTCGACGTCCTTCATCTTGCGGCTCATCGGGCCGAGGTTGGCGGTACCTTCGGTCAGCGCGGGTGGCGCGGTAGAGGAGCCGGCAGCCTGGATCTGGATGTTTACGTTCGGATATTCCTTCTTGTAGGCCTCGGCCCACAGAGTCATGAGGTTCGCGAGGGTGTCGGAACCAACGCTGGAGAGGTTGCCCGAAACACCCGTGGTCTTGGTGTAGGTCGGGATCGCAGGATCGACAGCGGCTACCGCGTTGGCGGTTGCAACGCCAGCGGCGGCAAAGGTAAGGGCCGCCATCAAACGCTTCAGTTTCATGCCTTGCTCCTAGCAGGAATATTGGGGTGTTGGATGGAACGGGCCCAAGTATCGGCAGGCCGCATGAACACGATATGACTTCATTATGACAATTGGATGAAAGGCCATCACTGAAAGCAGGTGTGGCCTCTTCGCGGCTAAAGCCGCTCCTACAGGTTCGGTGTCGGCCTTGAGGCCTGTGCAAAACCCTGTAGGAGCGGCTTTAGCCGCGAAGAGGCCAGTAGCCGTAGCGCAGATCAGCGCTTGTTGGCGAGCAGGTACAGGCCCACGGCCAGACCGACGGCGCACAGGCCTGCCACGTAGTAGGCAGGCGCCATCGGGCTCACCTTCAGCAGTGCGGTCACCACCATCGGCGTCAGCCCGCCAAAGATGGCGTAGGCCACGTTGTACGAGAATGACAACCCGCTGAAACGCACCACCGCCGGGAACGCCTTGACCATTACATAAGGCACTGCGCCAATCACACCCACGCACAGGCCGGTCACGGCATACAGCGGGAACAGCAACTCGGGGCGGGTCGGCAGGCTGTGGTAGAAGGTCCAGGAGCTGGCCAGCAGCAGCAGGCTGCCGATCACGAACACGCGGCCTGCACCAAAGCGGTCGGCCAGGCTGCCGGCACCTATACAACCAAAGCTGAGCAACACGATGGCCAGGCTGTTGGCTTTGAGCGAGTCGGTCGGGCTGATGTGGTAGAAGCTCTGCAGCAGCGCCGGGGTCATCAGGATGACCACCACGATGCCGGCAGAAAGCATCCAGGTCAGCAGCATGGACAGGATGATCGGACCACGGTGATCGCGCAGCACAGCGCGCAGCGGCAGCTCCTCGGCCAGTGCCTTGCGTTGCTGCATTTCGGCGAACACCGGGGTTTCGTGCAGCCAACGGCGCAGGTACACCGAGAACAGGCCGAACACACCGCCAAGCAGGAACGGGATACGCCAGGCGTAGTCAGCCACTTCTTCCGCGCTGTACACGCTGTTGATCAAGGTCGCTACCAGCGAGCCCAGCAGAATGCCGGCAGTCAGGCCGGCGGTCAGGGTGCCGCAGGCATAGCCGGTGTTGCGAGCCGGCACGTGTTCAGAGACGAACACCCATGCGCCCGGTACTTCGCCGCCGATTGCCGCGCCCTGGATCACACGCATCAGCAACAGCAGGATCGGTGCCCACATGCCAATCTGCGCATATGTCGGCAGCAGGCCCATGATCAGGGTCGGCAGGGCCATCATGAAGATGCTCAGGGTGAACATCTTCTTGCGCCCGAGCAAGTCGCCGAAGTGGGCCATGATGATGCCGCCCAGCGGCCGCGCCAGGTAGCCGGCGGCGAAGATGCCGAACGTTTGCATCAGCCGCAGCCACTCGGGCATGTCGGCCGGGAAGAACAACTTGCCCACCACCGTCGCGAAGAACACGAAGATGATGAAATCGTAGAACTCCAGCGCGCCGCCCAGGGCGGACAGTGAGAGGGTCTTGTAGTCGCTGCGGGTCAGCGGCCGCGAGGGCTGCTCGATACTGCTGGGCACGGAAGTCATCGCTCGTTGTTCTCTTTATAGGGCATGCAGGCCGCTTGGCGCGCGGCTTCTGGATTGGAGACAGGCGAAGATAGCAAATTGCCGAGCTACGCCGAAAGCGATACAAAATCCACACAGATATTCGTGAATGCGCGGTCGTCGCTGGCCGTTATGCCCTATATACTGGCATTTCGTAGGATTATGTTGCTCCTAACGTGGGATGTTGTGCGAAAACGCCGGTCACTATTGTCAGGCGGTTTCGCAGAGTTTCCCTACGGCCGCCCAGTGAAACGAAATCGGCGTAGTATGTTTCAAGCTGAATCGTTTACCCGGCCTTTGCGCCACACCAACGAAAAGCGTCACGGGTCAGAGGCCCCATCGCATGATTGAGCTCGAACAAGAAGATCCAATCCCGCAAGGCGACCTGGCCTTGCAAATCACCGCATTGCCGCGAGAAACCAACGGTTTCGGCGATATTTTCGGCGGTTGGCTGGTTGCCCAGATGGACCTGGCAGGCACGGCCATGGCCAGCCGTGTCGCCGGCGGCCGCGTAGCCACCGTAGCCATCGACCGCATGGCCTTCCTGGTGCCCGTCGCGGTCGGCGCACAGCTGTCTTTCTATACCCAGACCTTGGAAATCGGCCGCAGCTCGATCCAGATGATGGTCGAAGTGTGGAGCGACGACCCGCTGTCCAGCGAATGGCGCAAGGTCACAGAAGCGGTATTCGTCTTCGTCGCCATCGACGGCAGTGGTCGTACCCGCTCGGTGCCTCGTCGCTGAGCCACGCTGGCGGTAAACTCATTGCATCTGCCCGGGTCCAAGGCCCACTGGCAATCAATGAGAAGAACGCAATGGCTACCTTTCAGGTCGTAACCGAGCAACATGGCGAACTCAACTGCTGGCGTATCAGCAGTGACCGTGCCGAACTCCTGATCGCCCAGCAGGGCGCACAGGTCCTCAGCTACCAGCAGGTGGGCGAACCGCCACTGCTGTGGCTGAGCGACCAGGCCATCTTCCGCCAGGGCAAGTCGGTACGCGCCGGGGTACCGGTGTGCTGGCCATGGTTTGGCAACCTGCAGCGCAACCCTGAGGCCGTCCAGGCCATGTACCAGGGAACACCGGCGCCTGCCCACGGGCTTGCGCGCACGCGTGACTGGAAATTGCTGGGTATCGAAGAAGTGGGCGAGGCCCTGCGGATCGAGTTCGAACTGCCTGAAGCGCGGGGCGACCTGCCCGGTTGGCCCCATGATGTCGAGCTGAAACTGGTGGTGGAGATGGGCGCAGACCTGACACTGAGCCTGACCAGCCGCAACATGGGCAATACCCCCGTGACCATCAGCCAGGCCCTGCATAGCTACTTCGCGGTCAGCGATGTGCGCCAGGCGCGGGTCGAGGGTGTCGACGGGCTGGGTTATATCGAAACCCTGGCGGGCTGGGAACAACGCCAGCAGCAGGGGGCACTGACGTTTGCCGGGGAGACGGACCGAATCTACCTGAACACCCCGCAGACCCTCAGCATCGTCGACCCGCATTGGAATCGGCGGATTACCTTGACCAGCAGCGGCTCGCGCTCGGCGGTGATCTGGAACCCGTGGACCGAGCGAGCCAAAGACTTGGCGGACATGGCTGATGATGGCTGGCAGCGGATGTTGTGCATCGAGACGGCGAATGTGTGGGATGACCTGGTGGAGTTGAAGCCTGGGGCGAGTCATTCGCTGGGCGTCCAGATCGGTTGTGAAAATATCTGAGCCCTGCTCTTTTATTACCGGCCTCTTCGCGGGCTTGCCCGCTCCCACAGGTTCTCCACAAGCCTCGAAATTGTGGGTTACCTGTGGGAGCGGGCAAGCCCGCGAAGAGGCCGGGGCAATTATCAAAGGTCTGCGTCTTCCACCACCCTCACCTTGTCTGCATCCAGCGCATAGGCCGCATCGGCCAGGTCATTGCTGACCTTCTCCACCTTCAGCTTGCCGCTGACCCACAGCGGGGTGTAGATGTCATCGATCTTAAGGCCTTTCGGGTAGCGCACCAGTACCAACTGGTTGGGCGGCGGTGGCGGCACATGGATGCACGCCCCCGGGTACGGCACCAGGAAGAACAACGTGCTGTTGCCCTTGGCGTCACTCTCCAGCGGCACAGGGTAGCCACCCAGGCGGATATCCTTGCCATTCATGGCCGCAACGGTCTTGGTCGAGTACATCACCGCTGGCAGGCCCTTGCTCTGCTTGAGGCCTCCCTTGGCGGTAAAGGTGCCCATGGCTTCCGGTGAGTTGTGGTCGATTTCAGGCATTTGTTCCAGCGCCTTCTGGTCCGACCTGGGCATCAGCTCCAGCCAGTCGGTTTCGGGCAGTTCGGCATGGGCCAGGGTACTGGCCAACAGCAAGGGGACAAGGAAAAAGGCACGCATGGAAATGCTCGGCAACTCGAATGAATTGCCGAGCATTCTAACCAGTAATCAGCGTTTCTTGATGAATCCGTAGATCACCAGCAGCACCACGGCACCGACCAGCGCGCCAAGGAAGCCCGCCGCTTGCCCAGCCTGGTATATACCCAGCGCCTGGCCGCCATAGGTAGCCAACAAGGAGCCGGCAATACCCAGCAGGATGGTCATGATCCAGCCCATGCTGTCATCGCCCGGTTTGATGAAGCGGGCCAGCAGGCCGACGATGAGGCCGATGAAGATGGTTCCAATGATACCCATGGCAATCCCTCTGCAGTGAAGTTGGAACAAGCCAAAGCCTAGACGGGCTTCGGCTTGTTGCCATATTCAGAGGGCATGCCGCTTGCGGAAGTTCGATTCGAAGCCCGATCAGTTACTGATCAGCGCCTCTACTTCGGCAATCTTGCGCTCGAGGGTGGCCATGTCAGGGCAGCGCAGGGTGGCGTGTCCTACCTTGCGGCCAACCTTGAAGGCCTTGCCGTAGTGGTGCAGGTGACAGTCGCCGATGGCAACAACCTTGTCCACGGCCGGCACTTCACCGATGAAGTTGAGCATCGCGCTCTCGCCCACCTTGGCGGTCGAGCCAAGTGGCAGGCCGGCAACGGCACGCAGATGGTTCTCGAACTGGCTGCACTCGGCGCCTTCGATGGTCCAGTGCCCGGAGTTGTGCACGCGCGGGGCGATTTCGTTGGCCTTCAAGCCACCGTCAACCTCGAAGAACTCGAAGGCCATCACGCCAACGTAATCCAGCTTCTGCAACACACGGCCGACGTAATCTTCGGCCAGAGCCTGCAGCGGGTGTGCCTGGCTGGCTACCGACAAGCGCAGGATGCCGCTCTCGTGGGTATTGTGCACCAGCGGGTAGAAGCGGGTTTCACCATCGCGGCCACGCACGGCGACCAGCGACACCTCGCCGGTGAACGGCACGAAGCCCTCCAGCAGGCATGGCACGCTGCCCAGCTCGGCGAAGGTACCCACCACGTCTTCTGGCGTGCGCAGCACCTTCTGGCCCTTGCCGTCGTAACCCAGCGTACGGGTTTTCAGCACGGCCGGCAGGCCGATGCTGGCCACCGCGGCGTCCAGATCTGCCTGCGAGAGGATGTCGGCGAAGGCCGGGGTGGGGATGCCCAGGTCGCGGAACATGCTCTTTTCGAACAGGCGGTCACGGGCGATGCGCAGCGATTCGGCGCTGGGGTACACGGGCACGAACTGCGAGAGGAAGGCCACAGTCTCGGCCGGGACGCTTTCGAACTCGAAGGTGACCAGGTCGACTTCGTCGGCCAGCTGACGCAGGTGGTCCTGATCGCCGTAGTCGGCACGCAGGTGCTCGCCCAGGGGCGCAGCGCAGGCGTCCGGTGCCGGGTCGAGGAAGGCGAAGTTCATGCCCAGCGGGGTACCCGCCAGGGCCAGCATGCGGCCCAGCTGGCCGCCACCGATTACACCGATCTTCATGGGTTGAGCCTCAAGCCTGGCGCGGGTCTGGGTTGTCCAGCACGGTGTCGGTCTGTTCCGTGCGGAACTGCTTCAACGCCGCGTGGTACTGCGGGTACTTGGCGCCCAGAATGCTGGCCGACAACAGGGCAGCGTTGACCGCACCGGCACGGCCGATGGCCAGGGTGGCAACCGGCACACCGGCTGGCATCTGCACGATCGACAGCAGCGAATCGACGCCCGACAGCATCGACGACTGCACCGGCACGCCCAGCACCGGCAGGTGGGTCTTGGCGGCGCACATGCCTGGCAGGTGGGCTGCGCCACCGGCACCGGCGATGATCACCTCGATGCCACGGCCCTCAGCCTCCTCGGCATACTGGAACAGCAGATCCGGGGTGCGGTGGGCGGAAACCACCTTCACTTCGTAGGGAATGCCGAGTTTTTCCAGCATATCGGCGGTGTGGCTAAGGGTGGACCAATCGGACTTGGAGCCCATGATCACGCCAACCAGTGCACTCATCGTCGAGCCTCTCCTGCAAGCGCCTTCTGGCGCGCTAAAAGCAACAAGCCACGCAGGTGGGCCGGCGTGGCTTGTCATACGGATTCTGAATCGACCAGGTCGGCCGAAGGCGCGGGATTGTAACGTATTTAAAGGCTGGCCGCCCACCCCTACAAGCACATGCCGGATCAAAGGGCAAGCTGTCTCGTGGGACAACTTTTTCCTGCTGCCTCGGGGTCGACGAGTGCTGCACGCTCGCAGCCCTTACTCGCGCACTTTGGTACGTCTACATGAAAACTCCATGCTTTTTCGCACTTTCGTTTGGCCTGGTACTCGGCTTGCAATTGCCAAGTGCTTCGGCGGCCCACTCGCTCACCGTCACCGTCTATGTGCACGACGACCTGGCCGATATGCACGACGGGAAATTGAACGAAGACTTCTTCCAGCATTGGCTGAACGAAATGCGCAGTTTCAGCCAACATCCCATCGAAGTGATATTTCAACGCAATGTAAAACACATAACCGATATTGCTTATGCAGGAATGCCGTCCGAAAAGCTCCTGGAAGCTTTCAGCCAGCAGGTGTATGCACAACAGCGACACCGGCTCTACTCTCTCATGGACAAACATCTCCTGCTCACTCGCAACAGCTACGATCATAGCGGCCTGAACTACAACGCCGGCTTGGCCTATTTCAAGCAGAAAACGGCCATTGCCTCTGTGGCCGCATACGGTGCTGCAGCTCATGAAATTGGCCATCTGCTAGGCGCCACGCATGAAGACGCCGAACTGAAGTTCAATGGCTGGGTGTGCGAAACGTACACGCACCCCCGTGTACCGGCACGATCCAACTGCTACCGCTACAGCGACAGGAATCGTGCAAATATCACTGATTACCTGAAATACAACTCAAATTGACGCTTCACCTTGTGCGCCAGACGACTCCAGCTTGCGCCATAGCAAGCGGACGTTAGCCTTACGAACCAAAGCACAGCGGTACAGGCGGATTTCCAGCGGCACATGCCATTGGCTACCGCCGCAGATCGCCAGCTCACCGCGTTCGAGCTCGCCACGCATCGACAGGCGCGGCACCCAAGCGATGCCCATCCCCTCCAGGGCCATGCTCTTGAGGCTGTCGGCCATGGCGGTTTCGTAGACGGTGGTATAACGCAGGTTGCGCTGGCGCAACAGCAAGTTGACCGAGCGGCCGAGGAATGCGCCGGCGGTGTAGGCTAGCAACGGCACACTGCCCTCGCCCTCCAGGTCGAACAACGGCTTGCCATCGGCATCCACGGCGCACACCGGCAGCATTTCAGTGGTGCCCATGTGCAGCGACGGGAAGATCTCGGCATCCATCTGCAAGGCCGCGTCCGGGTCGTAGAACGCCAGCATCAGGTCGCAGCCGCCTTCGCGCAGTGCATGTACGGCATCTCCGACGTTAGTCGCAACCAGGCGGGTGGCGATGTTCAAACCGTCGTTGCGCAGCTGGGCCACCCAACGGGGGAAGAAACCCGACGCCAAGGAGTGCGCCGCAGCTACCTGCACCACTTCGCCCTGCCCGCCTTCCAAGTGATGCAAATGGCGGAGAATTTCGCTCAACTGGTCGACAACAGTACGTGCTGTGACGAGAAATAGCTGACCCGCCTCGGTCAACTCGATGGGTGTGCGAGAGCGGTTCACCAGTTGCAGGCCCAACGCCGCCTCAAGGCTGCGAATGCGCCGGCTGAAGGCCGGTTGGGTCACGAAACGCCGCTCTGCGGCCTGGGAAAAACTGCGGGTAGCGGCCAGAGCACTGAAGTCTTCCAGCCATTTGCTTTCAAGGTTCACGAAGCACATCTCCCGGCGCGCACCAAAATGGAACACGCTCGAATATCAATTGGCGTCACATGAAACACTATGCCGTTTGTGCATAGGTTAGCGTGCAATAGCATTGGCCGCAAAAACACCTTCAGGCCTAGGATTGGCGCCATTCCGGCATGTGCCGGGTCAAAATCGAGATGATATACATCATGTCCTCTGCTGCATCGTTCCGCGTCGAAAAAGACTTGTTGGGTACCCTTGAAGTTCCTGCAGATGCCTACTACGGCATCCAGACCCTGCGCGCTGCCAACAACTTCCACCTCTCCGGTGTTCCGCTGTCGCACTACCCGAAGCTGGTCGTGGCCCTGGCCATGGTCAAGCAGGCCGCTGCCGACGCCAACCGTGAGCTGGGTCACCTGAGCGATGCCAAGCATGCTGCCATTTCCGCAGCCTGCGCCCGCCTGATCAAAGGCGATTTCCACGACCAGTTCGTGGTTGACATGATCCAGGGCGGCGCTGGTACTTCTACCAACATGAACGCCAACGAAGTCATTGCGAACGTTGCGCTGGAGGCCATGGGCCACCAGAAGGGTGAGTACAAGTACCTGCACCCTAACAACGACGTGAACATGGCGCAGTCGACCAACGACGCCTACCCGACCGCAATCCGCCTGGGCCTGTTGCTGGGTCACGACGCGCTGCTGGCCAGCCTTGATAGCCTGATCCAGGCCTTCGCTGCCAAGGGTAAAGAATTCGACCACGTACTGAAGATGGGCCGTACCCAACTGCAGGACGCCGTACCGATGACCCTGGGCCAGGAATTCCGCGCCTTCGCCACCACCATGACTGAAGACCTGCAGCGCCTGCGCTCGCTGGCTCCGGAACTGCTGACCGAAATCAACCTGGGCGGTACCGCCATCGGTACTGGCATCAACGCCGACCCTGGCTACCAGGCCTTGGCCGTACAGCGCCTGGCCACCATCAGCGGCCATCCGCTGGTACCCGCTGCCGACCTGATCGAAGCCACCTCCGACATGGGCGCCTTTGTGCTGTTCTCCGGCATGCTCAAGCGCACCGCGGTCAAGCTGTCGAAGATCTGCAACGACCTGCGCCTGCTGTCCAGCGGCCCGCGTACCGGCATCAATGAGATCAACCTGCCAGCGCGTCAGCCAGGCAGCTCGATCATGCCAGGCAAGGTCAACCCGGTTATTCCAGAAGCTGTGAACCAGGTGGCCTTCGCCATCATGGGCAACGACCTGGCCCTGACCGTCGCCGCCGAAGGTGGTCAGCTGCAGCTGAACGTGATGGAGCCGCTGATCGCCTACAAGATCTTCGACTCGATCCGCCTGCTGCAACGCGCCATGGACATGCTGCGCGAGCACTGCATCGTCGGCATCACCGCCAACGAACAGCGCTGCCGTGAACTGGTCGAGCACTCGATCGGCCTGGTTACCGCACTGAACCCGTACATCGGCTACGAGAACGCCACCCGTATCGCCCGCGTTGCCCTGGAAAGCGGCCGCGGCGTACTGGAACTGGTGCGCGAAGAGAAGCTGCTGGACGACGCGATGCTCGACGACATCCTGCGTCCGGAAAACATGATCGCTCCACGTCTGGTTCCGCTGAAGGCGTAATCAGGCCGCTGTAAACAGTCTCACCAGGTCGAGGGACTAGACACCTCTCAACCTTTCCAAGGCCCGAGCGCTTGCTTCGGGCCTTTTTTTTGCCTGAAGGTTTTGGAGGCCGCTATGCAGGCCTTCGCAACACCCGGCCGCGCCGGCAGGGTATGTGGTTTGCCTGCAGCCCCGGATATCGGCACACAACTTGCTCCATAATGCGTCCCAGCCCAACGGGATTACCCAGCATGCTGCACAGCCACCTGACCACCCTCAACGCAGTTTCGCTGATCCTCAACGTCTTCCAGGCAGACGGTTGCGAGGCGTCGGCGTTGCTGGCCGGCAGCGGCATTGGCCCGGCAGACCTGGGGCATGCCGATGCGCGCATCACCACCCAGCAGGAGCTGCAGGTTTGCGCCAATGCTGTGGCCCGGCGCGAGGACATTGGCCTGGAACTGGGCCAGCGCATGCGTGTGTCGTGCTACGGCATGCTCGGTTACGCGCTGCTCTCCAGTGCCACTTTGGGTGACGCCTTACGCCTGGCACTGCAGTATCCGGCACTGCTGGGAACAGTCTTCAAGCTGCGCTTGCTCGACGACGGCCAACGTGTCTGGTTCAGCGCCAGCGATTACCAGGACAGCCCGGCGCTGAGCGCTTTCAACGCCGAGTTCTGTCTGGTGTCACTGAAAGTCATCTGTGACGACCTGCTTGGCCGGCCATTGCCGCTGCTTGGCGCACGCTTCGAACACCCTCGCCCTGGTTACCACGCGCTCTATGCCGAAGCGTTTCAATGCCCGATCGGTTTCGCCGCCGAGGACAATGCCTTTGCCTTCGAACGGCGATGGCTGGATATGCCGCTGCCGCTGGCCGACCCGATTACTCACAAAGCCATGAGCGAGCGCTGCCGGCGCCTGAACCTTGAATTCACCGGTCGCCAGGCATGGCTGGGGCGGATTCGCCAGCTGTTGGCGCAGCAACTGGACGCAGCACCTGGGCTGGAAGGGCTTGCGCGGCAGATGAACTGCTCGTCGCGCACCCTGCGCCGGCATTTGCAGGCGCTGGGCAGCAGTTATCAACAGCTGCTGGATGAGCTGAGGTTCGAGCGGGCCAAGCAGTTGCTGGCCGATGAGCAGATGCCGATCTACCGGATTGCGGAGACTTTGGGGTTCAGTGAGACGGCCAGTTTTCGGCATGCCTTCCAGCGCTGGAGTGGCGTGGCGCCCAGCCATTTTCGTGGTTGACCTGTTCTGGCCTCTTCGCGGGTAAACCCGCTCCTACAGGGGCGTCACAACCCCTGACGCCCTGGTGGCCATTGTAGGAGCGGGTTCACCCGCGAAAGGGCCGGGCCTGCCGGCCAATGTCCAAAGGCCGTTCACCGTTGCCGCCGCTGCCTTACCCGCGACGAGGCTGGGATAGGTCACCACCCATATGGCCAAAGACCTTGGCCATATCGATCCCCTTTTGGCCGTTTGCGTCGTTCTCCCCTGCTGATCAGCCCATGACAATGGACCCACGCCAGTCCCACCGGAGAACAACAATGCTGACGATCTATTCCGATGACCACCGCCTGCACCACGGCCGCTGCGAGCTGATCGATGGCAAGCTGATGCCCTGTTTCGAAATGCCTTCGCGCGCCGACCATGTGCTCGACCAAGTGAAAACCCGCAACCTCGGCGACATCCAGGGCCCGACCGACTTCGGCCGTGCGCCGCTGTTGCGCGTCCACAGCGCCGATTACCTGGATTTCTTCGAAGGCGCCTGGGCGCGCTGGGCTGCACTGGGCCAAGAGGGTGACCTGCTGCCCTTCACCTGGCCAGCCCGCACACTGCGCCAGGTCAAGCCGACCGGCCTGCATGGCGAACTGGGTTACTACAGCTTCGATGCCGGCGCCCCCATCACCGCGGGTACCTGGCAGGCGGCCTATAGTGCTGCACAAGTTGCCCTGACCGGCCAGGCAGCGATTCAGCAAGGCGCCCATGCGGCGTTCGCCCTGTGCCGTCCGCCAGGGCACCACGCTGCCGGCGAAGTGATGGGCGGCTACTGCTATCTGAATAATGCCGCCATCGCTGCCCAGGCCTTCCTCGACCAAGGCCGACGCAAGGTCGCCATCCTTGACGTCGACTACCACCACGGCAACGGTACCCAGGACATCTTCTACAGCCGCGATGACGTGTTCTTCGCCTCGATCCACGGCGACCCGCAGGACGAATTCCCGTTCTTCCTCGGCTATGCCGATGAAACAGGCGAAGGCGCAGGCCAGGGCTACAACATCAACTACCCCTTGCCGGCCGGTAGCGACTGGGCCGCCTGGAGTGCAGCCCTGGAGGATGCCTGCAAGCGCATCGCCAGCTATGACGCCGACGTGCTGGTCATCTCACTGGGTGTGGACACCTTCAAGGACGACCCCATCTCGCAGTTCAAGCTGGACAGCCCGGACTACCTGGAAATGGGCAAGCGCATCGGCCAACTCGGCAAGCCGACCCTGTTCGTGATGGAAGGCGGCTACGCTGTGGAGGAAATCGGCATCAACGCGGTCAATGTGCTGGAAGGCTTCCAGCGCGCCCAGCCAGGAGCCCGATAATGGTCCGACTCAAACGTCTGCTCGCCCCGTTCATCGCTGCCACCCTGTTCGCGGGCGCCCTGCATGCGCAAGCCGAGCAGCGAACCCTGCGTGTATATAACTGGTTCGATTACATCACCCCGCAGACCTTGACTGCCTTCCAGAAGGACAGCGGCGTGAAGCTGGTGTACGACATCTTCGACACCAATGAGGCATTGGAAGCCAAGCTGCTAACCGGCAACTCCGGCTATGACGTGGTAGTACCGTCCAACGTGTTCCTCGCCAAGCAGATCGAAGCCGGGGTGTTCCAGCCGCTGGATCGCAGCAAGCTGCCGAACTGGCAACACCTGGACCCGGCACTGATGAAGCTGATCGAAGCTAACGACCCGGGCAACAAGTTTGCCGTGCCGTATATGTACGGCACCGTGCTGATCGGCTTCAACCCGGCCAAGGTCAAGGCTGCGCTCGGCGACAACGCACCGGTGGACAGCTGGGACCTGATCTTCAAGGAAGAGAACATCGCCAAGCTCAAGCAGTGCGGCGTGGCCCTGCTCGACTCGCCGTCGGAGATTCTACCGCTGGCCCTGCAGTACCTGGGCTTGCCGCCGAACAGCGACAAACCGGCTGACTACAAGAAGGCCGAGGAGCTGATGCTGAAGATTCGTCCGCATATCACCTACTTCCACTCCTCGAAGTACATGGCAGACATCGCCAATGGCGACATCTGTGTGGCAGTGGGCTACAGCGGCAGCTTCTCGCAGGCAGCCAACCGCGCCCGTGAGGCGAACAACGGCGTGGTGGTGGACATGCGCCTGCCCAAGGAAGGCGCGCCGATCTGGTTCGACATGCTGGCGATTCCAAAGGGTGCAGCGAACCCGGAGGATGCGCATACGTTCATCAATTACCTGCTGCGGCCAGAGGTGATTGCGCCGATCAGCGACTTCGTGGGGTATCCGAACCCGAACAAGGATGCGACCGACAAGGTGAATCCGACGATTCGCAACAACCCCAACCTGTATCCGACGGCAGAGGCGATGGCCAAGCTGTATACCCTCAAGCCTTTGACGCGAAATGCCGAACGGGCCAGAACCCGCGCCTGGACGCGGATAAAGTCCGGTACCTGATGTTGAACCGGGGGCTGCTTTGCAGCCCCCTTCATTTTCTCCAGACTTTGCGTAGTTTCATCAAGGCTTCAGCAATCTCGCCCTCCGGCACTGCCGCAAAGCCCAGTACCAGCCCTGCCCGCTTATCCACAGGCACCTCGCAGTCCGCCAACCAGAAATTGCTCAGTGGTGTCACTTCCACCCCCACCGCTTCAGCCGTGGCCACCAACTCCTGCTCCCGAGCAAAGTTATCCACATCGACCTTCACATGCAGCCCAGCCGCCACTTCCGGCATTGCGCCCAACCCCGGAATATCCACAGGCCAACCGGCCTTGAGCACATCGCGCCGCTTCAATGCCGCCTTGCGCATACGGCGGATATGCCGCTGAAAATGGCCACGGGCCATGAACTCGGCCATCACGCACTGACTGCTGACCTCCGAATGCCGCATTACCAACGCTTTGCCTTGGCTGAAAGCCTGCACCAGCTTCGACGGAAGCACCAGGTAGCCCAGACGCAACGCCGGGAAGGCGATCTTGCCGAAGGTGCCGACATACAGCACCCGCCCGTGCCGGTCGAGCGCTGCCAGCGGGGCCAGTGGTGCACCGCTGTAGCGATACTCGCCGTCGTAGTCGTCCTCGATGATCCAGCCGTCACTGCGTTCAGCCCAGGCCAGCAATGCCAGGCGACGTGCAAGGCTCATGGTCACCCCGGTCGGGTATTGGTGCGCAGGCGTGACATAGGTCAGTCGGCAATCCGTCAATTGTTCCAGCCGGCTGCAGTCCAGCCCGTCTTCATCCACAGGCACGCCACACACCCGGCCGCCCGCGAGCGTGAAGGCATGAGCGGCCGCCCGATAGCCTGGGTTTTCCACAGCCACACCGTCGCCCGGTTGCAACAGCAACTGTGCACAAAGGCTGATGGCCTGCTGCGCACCGCCTGTGATCACAATTTGTTCAGCCGTACAGCTCAGCCCCCGCGAGCGGCGTAGATAGGCCGCTATCAGATCGCGCAAAGCCGGCTCGCCAGCGGGGTCACCATAGCCCAGTTGCGCAGGGGACGGGTTGCGCCAGAAACCCGCCTGTAGCTTGGCCCAGACGTCAAACGGGAACAGGTCAAACGCCGGAATGCCAACGCGAAAAGCACGCGGCGCACCGCTTCTGGGCGGTGGCAAATGGTTGTTTTTCAGGCGCTGCAGAGGTGCGCCTAAAAGCCTCCCGCTGGATAAATCCTCAGTATTTTCTTCACGAAATGTGGATAACCCTGTTGATAAGCCCAGGGATAACCCTGTGGATACTTGTGTGGACAGTTTCGGCAGCCGGCTAACGTAGGTGCCATCACCGACCCGGCTTTCGATGAAGCCCTCGGCATACAGTTGATCGTAGGCGCGCACCACGCTGTTGCGTGAAAGCGCCAACATGGCAGCCAGGTCGCGCGTAGCCGGCAGGCGAGTACCACTGCTCAGGCGCCCATCCAGTACGCGCGCTCGCAACACCTGATACAGCTGCTGGCTAAGCCCGCGGCTGCGATCCAGGGCGATCCCGGCAGGGTCGAAAGGCAGGATGAGGGGCGACTCGCGCATGATATTGGACCTATGAAAACAGGCATTAATGGATCTTACACAGAACCAATAGCCTGCCTAGGATGGAGCCATTCGACAAGGATCCCGCCATGTACAACAGTAAGCCGCACCAGGAACACGACCTCACCCGCTTGCACCAGCACATGCTAGACACCCGCCTGGCCGTTCTGGTCAGCCAGGGCGAACAGGGCCTTCTGGCCACGCACCTGCCGGTGCTGGTCGATACCGCCGAGGGCGATTTCGGCACTGTGTATGCCCACCTGGCCCGGGCCAACCGCCAATGGCAAGACCTGCAGCACGGCGGCGAAGCACTGTTGGTATTCCCCGGCGCCGATGCCTATGTCAGCCCCGGTTTTTACCCAAGCAAGGCCGAAAACCCAAAGGTGGTGCCGACCTGGAACTACCTGGCGGTGCACGCTTATGGCCCGGCCGAAGTTATCCATGAGGCCGAGCCGCTACTGGCTATCGTAAGCCGCCTGACCGACCGCCACGAACAGGGTCGCAGCGAACCCTGGAAAGTCACCGATGCCCCTGCCGACTACATCGAGGGCATGCTCCGCGCCATCGTCGGTATCCGTCTGCCCATCGCACGCCTGCAAGGTGCGCGCAAACTCAGCCAGAACCGCTCCGGGCACGACATCGATGGCGTGCGCGAGGGCCTGAGCGCCAGCCCCGATCAACGGGACAATCAACTCGCGGCGCACATGCGCCAACTCTGAAGGAATAGCCCATGCCCAACCTTACCCTGCGCCCTGTCACTGCCCAAGATCACGCGGCCTGGCACGCCCTGTGGCAGGCCTACTTGCACTTCTACGAGACCGAGCTGGCCGATGCCGTCAGCCTGAGCACCTGGCAACGCCTGCTCGACCCCAGCGAGCCAACCCATTCGACACTGGCCTGGGTCGACGGCAAGGCGGTGGGGATGGTCAACTTCATCTACCATCGTTCCAACTGGAGCATCGAGAATTCCTGCTACCTGCAGGACCTGTATGTGGACAGCACGCAACGTGGCCTGGGCATTGGTCGACAGTTGATCGAGCACGTCTACACCACTGCCAAGGCCGACAACTGCATCAAGGTGCACTGGCTGACCCACGAAACCAACGCCACCGCCATCAGCCTGTACCAGCAGGTTGCCGAGCGCTCGGGCTTCATCCAATTCCGCAAAGGCTTGTAGGCCGCACATGACAGACGCATTGAACTGGAAACCCGCCGCAACCCCCAAGGCCGAGCCCATTGAAGGCCGCTTCATCCGCCTGGAGAAACTCGATCCAGGGCGCCATGGCGAAGACCTCTGGGAAGTGCTGCAGGGTCCGGCCTCCGACCCGGTGCTGTGGGACTACCTGCCCTACGGCCCGTTCGCCGAACGTGCCGCCTTTGACCGCTGGCTGGAAGGCAACGCTGCTGGCCGCGACCCGCTTTTCTACACCGTCATCGACCGCGCCAGCGGCCAGGCCCAAGGCATCCTCAGCCTGATGTCGATCGTGCCTGACCACGGCCGGATCGAGATCGGCCACATTGCCTTCGGTGCCGCCATGCAGCGTACGCCCAAAGGTACCGAGGCGGTGTACCTGCTGGGCAAGCTGGGCTTCGCGCTGGGTAATCGACGGCTGGAGTGGAAGTGCAATAACGCCAATGCCCGCTCCAAACGTGCGGCAGAGCGATTCGGCTTCGTCTACGAAGGGGTGTTCCGCAAGCACTTGGTGGTGAAAGACCATAACCGCGATACGGCGTGGTATTCGATTACCGATGATGAATGGCCGGCGGTGGCTGCCGGGTTTGAGCGGTGGTTGAGTGAAGAGAACCAGCAGCCGGGTGGCCAGGTGGAAAGCCTTGAGGTGTGCCGCCGAGGTTGAACGGTGTGCTGAATCAGCTGGCCTCTTCGCGGGTGAACCGCCCCTACAGGGATGCGCGTTGCGAGTTGCGGGTCTACCCGCGCAGAGGCTAGTGATTCCGGCACAAAAAAAGGGGAGCATCCGCCCCCCAGAGGTTAACCACTTGTAGATGAGGGCTTAAATCAGCCCTCGATCTCGATCAGGATTTCACCCGGCGTCACGCGATCACCCTTGGCCACATGGATGGCCACAACCTTACCGGCGATGGCCGCCTGCACTTCGGTTTCCATCTTCATGGCTTCGGTGATCAAGACCGCCTGGCCGGCCTTGACCATGTCACCTTCCTTGACCAGCACATCAACGATGTTCCCCGGCATGGTGGTGCTTACGTGGCCAGGGTCAGTAGCTTGCTTGCGCTTGCTGCCGCCACCACTGACGAACTCGTTGAGTGGCTCGAAGACCACTTCCTCCGGCATGCCGTCGATCGACAGATAGAAGTGACGCTTGCCTTCGGCCTTCACGCCCACACCGGTGATGTCGACGCGGTAGGTTTCGCCGTGTACGTCGATGACGAACTCGGTTGGCACGCCTTCACCGCCTGGGGCAGCCACGGCACCGGCTTCCGGAATCGGCAGCAGAACTTCAGGCGTCAAGGTGCCAGCTTCGCGTTCTTCGAGGAACTTGCGGCCAATGTCCGGGAACATGGCAAAGGTCAGCACGTCTTCTTCGCAACGGGCCAGGGCACCGATGTCGCTACGCAACTTGGCCATTTCCGGCTTCAACAGGTCAGCCGGGCGCACATCGATCACTTCTTCGCTGCCGATAGCCTGGCGACGCAGTTGCTCGTTGACCACACCCGGGGCCTTGCCATAGCCACCTTGCAGGTACAGCTTCACCTCATTGGTGATGGTCTTGTAGCGCTCACCCGCCAGCACGTTGAAGAAGGCCTGGGTGCCGACGATCTGCGAGGTCGGGGTGACCAGCGGTGGGAAGCCGAGGTCCTCACGCACACGCGGGATTTCGGCCAGCACTTCGTTCATGCGGTTGAGGGCGCCCTGCTCCTTGAGCTGGTTGGCCAGGTTGGAAATCATGCCGCCCGGTACCTGGTTCACCTGCACCCGGGTGTCCACCGCGGTGAACTCGCTTTCGAACTGGTGGTACTTCTTGCGCACGGCGTAGAAGTACAAGCCGATCTCCTGCAGAAGCTCCAGGTCCAGGCCGGTGTCGAACTCGCTGCCCTTGAGCGCAGCAACCATCGACTCGGTACCCGGATGGCTGGTGCCCCAGGCGAAGCTGGAGATGGCGGTATCGATGTGGTCCGCGCCATTTTCCACAGCTTTGAGCTGGCACATGGCAGCCAGGCCGGCGGTATCGTGAGAGTGGATGAACACCGGCAGCGACTGTTCAGCCTTCAGCGCCTTGACCAGCTCGCCAGTGGCGAACGGGGTCAACAGGCCAGCCATGTCCTTGATCGCCACCGAGTCGCAACCCATGGCTTCCATCTGCTTGGCCTGGTTCACGAAGGCTTCGATGGTGTGTACCGGGCTGGTGGTGTAAGCGATAGTGCCCTGGGCGTGCTTGCCGGCGGCCTTGACCGCTTCGATGGCCACGCGCAGGTTACGCACGTCGTTCATGGCGTCGAAAATGCGGAACACATCGATACCGTTGACTGCCGCCTTGGCGACGAAGGCCTTGACCACGTCGTCGCTGTAGTGGCGGTAGCCCAACAGGTTCTGGCCGCGCAGCAGCATTTGCAGGCGGGTGTTTGGCAGCGCTGCGCGCAGCTTGCGCAGGCGCTCCCACGGGTCTTCCTTGAGGAAGCGCACGCAGGCGTCGAAGGTGGCACCACCCCAGACTTCCAGCGACCAGTAGCCAACCTTGTCGAGCTTGTCGCAGATCGGCAGCATGTCTTCGGTACGCATGCGGGTAGCCAGCAGGGACTGGTGAGCGTCGCGCAGGATCGTGTCGGTTACGTGAATTTTCTTGGACATTATGGGGTTCCTCACAGGCCTGCGTGGGCGGCGATGGCGGCGGCGATGGCCAAGGCCAGCTCTTCGGGTTTGCGCTTGATCGAGTAGTTGGTCAATTCAGGGTGGCTTTCGACAAAGCTGGTATTGAACTGGCCGCTACGGAATTCCGGATTGCGCAGGATTTCCTGGTAGTACGCGGCGGTGGTCTTCACCCCTTGCACGCGCATGTCGTCCAGGGCCCGCAGGCCGCGGTCCATGGCTTCTTCCCAGGTCAACGCCCACACCACCAGTTTCAGGCACATGGAGTCGTAGAACGGTGGAATGGTATAGCCGGTGTAGATCGCCGTGTCGGTGCGCACGCCCGGGCCGCCGGGGGCGTAGTAACGGGTGATCTTGCCGAAGCTGGGCAGGAAGTTGTTTTTCGGATCTTCAGCATTGATACGGAACTGCAAGGCGTAGCCGCGGTGCTGAATGTCTTCCTGCTTGACCGACAGTGGCAGCCCCGAGGCGATGCGGATCTGCTCACGCACGATGTCGATACCGGTGATTTCCTCGGTAATGGTGTGTTCCACCTGCACCCGGGTGTTCATTTCCATGAAGTACACTTCGCCATCGGCGAGCAGGAACTCCACGGTACCGGCGTTCTCGTAATTCACCGCTTTGGCCGCACGCACCGCCAGGTCGCCGATGTAGGCGCGCTGCTCAGGAGTGAGCTGTGGGCTCGGGGCAATTTCGATGAGCTTCTGGTTACGACGCTGGATAGAGCAGTCGCGCTCGAACAGGTGCACTACGTTACCGAAGCTGTCACCGAGAATTTGCGCCTCGATGTGCTTCGGGTTGACGATGCATTTCTCCAGGAACACTTCGGCCGAACCGAATGCCTTGGTCGCCTCGGAAATGACCCGCGGGAAGTTCTGTTCCAGTTCTTCGCGGCTATTGCAACGGCGAATACCACGGCCGCCACCACCGGAGGTAGCCTTGAGCATCACCGGATAACCGATGCGATCACCTTCGCTCAGGGCTTCATGAATATCGGCAACGTTGCCTTCGGTGCCCGGGGTTACCGGCACACCGGCGGCGATCATGGTGCGGCGCGCTTCGGTCTTGTCGCCCATACGGCGAATCACGTCGGCGGCCGGGCCAATGAACTTGATCCCGCGCTCGGCGCAAATTTCTGCCAGTTCGGCGTTTTCCGAAAGGAAACCATAGCCCGGGTGCAGGGCATCACAGCCGGTTTCCACAGCCAGGTTCACCAGCTTGCGCGGGTTCAGGTAACCGGCCAGCGGCTCGGCACCGATGCTGTGTGCTTCGTCAGCGCGCTTGACGTGCAAGGCATGCCGGTCGGCGTCGGAAAAGATCGCTACCGAGCGAATGCCCATCTCGGCGCAAGCACGCACGATCCGAACTGCGATTTCACCTCGGTTGGCGATCAGGATTTTTTTTATCACTGGAGTCTTCCCAAAGCCGTAGGAACAGTCGAGCCGGTTCTACCGGTCGGCGCGTGACCAGACGATGCTGGCCAGTCGCGTATTCACCCTAGCGCTGTAGGTCGATAAACAAAAATCAATATTTGTTAGAGGCTGTATTAGCAAAAGCTTATAGTTGGGTAACAAGGTGTTGCCGAAGAGCTGATTAAAATGCGTAAGTCCTTGATGCGTATGACATTGCGTCAACTCCAGATCTTCAATGAGGTGTGCGATTTGCGGTCGTACAGCCGTGCTGCGGAGGAGATGGCGCTGACGCAACCCGCCGTTAGTCTACAGATCCGTCAGCTTGAAGAGCTGATCGGCCAGCCATTGTTCGAGTACGTGGGCAAGAAGCTCTACCTGACCGAGGCGGCCGAAGCCCTGCAGCGCGCCAGCCACGATATCTTCGGGCGCCTGGAGAGCCTGGACATGCAGCTGTCGGACATGCAGGGCTCACTGCAGGGTCAGTTGAAACTGGCGATCGAGTCCAGTGCCAAGTACTTCGTGCCACACCTGTTCGCCGCCTTCAAGCAGCGTCACCCGGAAGTCAACCTGACCCTGACGGTAGTCAACCGTGCCCAAGCCATCCGCCGCCTTTCCGATAACCGCGACGACCTGATCATCATGTCGATGGTGCCGCAAGACATGGGCCTGGAGTTTCTGCCGTTCCTCAACAACCCGATCGTTGCGGTTGCGCCGCCACAGCACCCGCTGTGCAAGCTGGACCAGTTGCGCATGCAGGACCTGGAGCCTCATACGCTGCTGGTCCGCGAGCAAGGTTCGGGAACACGCAAGGCGTGCGAAGAGTACTTCAAGGACAAGCGTGTGCATTTCGCCCAAACGCTTGAAGTGGCCTCGGCCGATGCCCAGCGCGAATGCGTGATTGCCGGGCTGGGGATCGCCCTGTTGACCCGTCACGCAGTCAACCTGGAGCTGGCTACCGGGATGCTGAAGGAATTACCGGTCGAGGAGCTACCGCTGTACCGTAGCTGGTGCGTGGTGCAGGCCAAGGCCAAGCGGCAGTCGCCGGTGGCCTTGGCGTTTCTTGCATTCATCCGCGGTGAACGTGCATTGATCAGCGCGCTTGTTGAACGTTTTTCGGGGAAACTGCCGCCGACGACTGCCATACCGTGAGTGCTTGCAGCTCGGGGTAGTCCGCCAGGTCGCGGAGCAGTTGACGTTGGTCGCAATAGCTCTCGATCGCGCGGCGGTATTCCATACGTCGCTGATCTTTTTCCTGCTGCTTGCGAGCCTTGGCGTTGGGTTGGTACGTACCGTCGAAGTCACGAGCCATTGCCTGTCTCCCAGATAGTATGCGGGAGTTTCAGACTGGCCTTGATGGTTTACCGTTTGGCGGTGGAATGGTGACAGAATCGTGAATTTTCACCTGCCTGGACCGGCCTCTTCGCGGGCTTGCCCGCTCCCACTGGAATTGCACCGATTTATAGAGGTGCACAGTACCTGTGGGAGCGGGCAAGCCCGCGAAGAGGCCAGTGCAGGTTGAATTCAGTCGTCGGTAGCCTTGATCGACTTGGGCGACAGACGCAAGCTGCGCAGGCTGCGTTTCACGCTCTTCAGGTGGTTGACCAGGCTAGGCCCGCGCGCCATGGCAACGCCCATGGCCAGCACGTCGATCACCACCAGGTGGGCAATACGCGAGGTCAGTGGGGTGTAGATCTCGGTGTCTTCATGCACGTCGATCGCCAGGTTGACCGTCGATAGCTCGGCCAGCGGCGTCTGGCTGGGGCACAGGGTAATCAGGTTGGCGCCGCTCTCACGGACCAGGTTGGCAGTGATCAGCAGGTCCTTGGAACGGCCCGATTGGGAAATACACACCGCCACATCACCCGGTTTCAGGGTAACGGCCGACATCGCTTGCATGTGGGGGTCGGAATACGCTGCCGCGCTGAGCAGCAGGCGGAAGAACTTGTGCTGGGCATCGGCCGCAACGGCACCGGACGCGCCAAAGCCATAAAACTCTACCCGTTGCGCCTGGGCCATGGCGCTCACGGCTTGTTGCAGTGCTTGCGGATCAAGGTGCTCGCGCACTTCCATCAGGGTGTGCAGGGTGGTGTCGAAGATCTTCAGACTGTAGTCGGCGACCGAATCGTCTTCGTGGATAGCGAACTGGCCGAAGCTGGCCCCGGCAGCCAGGCTTTGCGCCAGCTTCAGCTTCAGGTCCTGGAAGCCCGAGCAGCCTATGGCCCGGCAGAAACGCACGATGGTCGGCTCACTGATACCCACGCTGTGCGCCAAATCGGCCATGGAGCTGTGCATGACGGCAGCCGGGTCGAGCAGCACGTGGTCGGCCACTTTCAGTTCCGATTTGCGCAGCAGGTGGCGCGATTGGGCGATATGTTGCAACAGATTCACAGGCTGGACTCGGTTATGATCGGCGTGCCGGGTTGTAGCTTTCTTGTAGTTATACTACATGGACGCCAACCCGCCCAGTTAAACGAACGTGGAGAGTGGTGGTTTGACTATTCCTTGCGACATTCTGGTCTTCGGCGGCACCGGTGATCTGGCCCTGCACAAATTACTTCCGGCGCTCTACCACCTGTTTCGCGAGGCCCGTCTGAACCCTGCCGTGCGGGTCATCGCACTGGCCAGACGCAACCTGCCACGCATCGACTATCTCAAGCTCGCCGAACGCCATTGTCGGGCGCAGATTGCCCGCAGCGACTTCGACGAAGAGGTGTGGCAGCGGTTTTCCGCGCGGGTCGACTACTTCCCGATGGATGCTTCACAGAGCGCCGATTTTGGCCGCCTGGCACGCTACCTGGGTGAACCCGGCGGGCTGACGCGCATCTTCTACCTGGCCACCGCCCCCAACCTGTTCGTGCCAATTGCCAACCACCTGCGCATTGCCGGGCTGGCCGACACCGAAGCGCGCATCGTGCTGGAAAAACCGATCGGCCATTCCCTGGAATCCGCCACTGCCATCAATGAAGCCATTGGCACGGTGTTCGAAGAAAGACAGGTGTTCCGCATCGACCACTACCTGGGCAAGGAAACCGTGCAGAACCTGATGGCCCTGCGTTTTGCCAATGCCCTGCTGGAGCCGGTATGGCGCAACAACCAGGTCGACCATGTACAGATCAGCGTTTGCGAGACACTGGGCGTAGAAAACCGCGGTGCCTACTACGATCGCGCCGGGGCTATTCGCGACATGCTGCAGAACCACCTGCTGCAACTGCTTTGCCTGGTGGCCATGGAGCCACCCGCGCAGTTCGAGGCAGAAGCGGTACGCGACGAAAAGGTGAAAATCCTGCGCGCCCTCAAGCCGATCACCGGCCAGGATGTGCAGGACAAGACGGTACGCGGCCAATATGGTGCCGGGCGTATCGGCGGCCAGGAAGTGCCGGCCTACTACTTTGAAAAGGACGTCGACAACGACAGCGATACCGAAACTTTCGTTGCCATCGAGGCGCACATCGACAACTGGCGCTGGGCGGGCGTGCCTTTCTATCTGCGCACCGGCAAACGCATGGCGCGGCGCGCTTCGCAGATCGTCATCCAGTTCAAGCCAGTGCCTCACGAACTGTTCAGCGGCGGCCAGGTCAACCAGTTACTGATACAGCTGCAACCGGACGAACGCATCAGCCTTCGCATGATGACCAAGAGCCCAGGCAAAGGCATGCGCCTGGAACCCGTGGACCTGGACCTTAATCTGGCCCAGGTGTTCAGCCAGACTCGCCGCTGGGAAGCCTACGAGCGTCTGCTGCTGGATGTGCTCGAAGGTGATTCGACGCTGTTCATGCGCCGCGATGAAGTGGAAGCAGCCTGGGCCTGGGTAGATCCAATCATCAAGGGCTGTGAAGAGCACTTCCAGGCGCCCCGCCCCTACCCGGCTGGCAGTTTCGGGCCCGAGCAAGCCAACAGCCTGCTCGCCAGGCATGGCAGGCACTGGCATGGCTGAATGACCTGCGCGATGGCGCGACCTTTAATCTGAAACAGCAGCAGATGAAATTCGCAGGTGCGAAATCCATAACGGGAAGGCCTTCGACTAACGATGCCTCAGCCAGCTTGCGCAGGCCGTGACCTGGCCCCGGACCGATGAGCGGGATGCCGCCAGGTGAATATTCATACAGTAGATATTTGCCCCTTACCCGGCATCGCCCTAGAATGGCCCGATGCGCACAGACGACCTCTCTCTCCTGCTGAATTCCCTCAACGATGCCCAACGCCAGGCCGTAGCGGCCACGCTCGGGCGTCAACTGGTGCTTGCCGGCGCCGGTTCCGGTAAAACCCGCGTGCTGGTACACCGCATCGCCTGGCTGATCCAGGTCGAGCAGGCATCACCGCACTCGATCCTGTCGGTGACGTTCACCAACAAGGCCGCAGCAGAAATGCGCCAGCGGATCGAGCAACTGTTGGGCATCAACCCGGCAGGCATGTGGGTCGGCACCTTCCACGGCCTGGCCCATCGCCTGTTGCGGGCCCACTGGCAGGAAGCGCGGCTGGTGCAGAACTTCCAGATCCTCGACAGCGACGACCAGCAGCGCCTGATCAAGCGGGTCATGCGCGAGTTGGGCCTGGACGAGCAGAAGTGGCCGGCACGCCAGGCCCAGTGGTTCATCAACGGGCAGAAAGACGAAGGCCTGCGCCCGCAGCATATCCAGGCGGGGGGCGACCTGTTCCTGGCGACCATGCGCGAGGTCTATACGGCCTACGAGCAGGCGTGCGAGCGCGCCGGTGTCATCGATTTCTCCGAGCTGCTGCTTCGCGCCCTGGACCTGTGGCGTGACCACCCGGGCCTGCTGGAGCACTATCAACGACGCTTCCGCCACGTGCTGGTGGACGAGTTCCAGGATACCAACGCCGTGCAGTACGCCTGGTTGCGCCTGCTGGCACGCGGTGGCGACAGCCTGATGGCGGTAGGCGATGACGACCAGTCGATCTACGGCTGGCGCGGCGCCAAGATCGAGAACATTCACCAGTACACCGCCGACTTCCCCGACGCCGAAATGATCCGCTTGGAGCAGAACTACCGCTCCACCGGCGGCATCCTCAAGGCGGCCAACGCGCTGATCGCCAACAACAGCGGGCGCCTGGGCAAGGAACTGTGGACCGACATGGGCGAAGGCGAACCACTGACCCTGTACGCGGCCTACAACGAGCACGACGAAGCGCGCTATGTCGTGGAAACCATCGAGAGCCTGGTCAAGCAGGGTAATGCGCGCAACGAGATCGCCATCCTGTACCGTTCCAACGCCCAGTCGCGCGTGCTGGAAGAGGCCCTGCTGCGCGAACGCATCCCCTACCGCATCTATGGCGGCCAGCGCTTCTTCGAGCGCGCCGAAATCAAGAATGCCATGGCTTACCTGCGCCTGATCGAAGGGCGTGGCAACGATGCCGCTCTGGAGCGGGTGATCAACGTGCCGCCGCGTGGTATTGGCGAAAAAACCGTCGAAGCCATCCGCGAGCACGCCCGTCACAGCCAGCTGTCCATGTGGGAGGCCATGTGCCAGCTGCTCGCCGCCAAAGCCCTGAAGGGCCGCGCCGCCAGTGCCCTGGGGGCCTTTATCGAGCTGATCGAGGGGCTGGCCGCCAAGGTTGTGGACATGCCGCTGCATACCATGACCCAGACCACCATCGAACAGTCCGGCCTGATCACCTATCACCAGGAAGAAAAAGGTGAAAAGGGCCAGGCACGCGTAGAAAACCTTGAGGAACTGGTCAGTGCGGCACGCAACTTCGAGTCCACCGACGAAGACGCCGACCTGTCCCCGCTCTCGGCCTTCCTTGGCCACGCCTCACTCGAAGCTGGCGATACTCAGGCTGACGAGCATGAAGACAGCATCCAGCTGATGACCCTGCACAGCGCCAAAGGCCTGGAGTTCCCCTATGTGTTCCTGGTGGGCATGGAAGAAGGCTTGTTCCCGCACAAGATGAGCCTGGAAGAACCCGGCCGTCTGGAAGAGGAACGACGCCTGGCCTATGTAGGCATCACCCGCGCCATGCGCCAGCTGGTCATGACCTATGCCGAAACACGCCGCCTTTATGGCAGCGAGACTTACAACAAGGTGTCGCGTTTCGTGCGTGAAATTCCGGCCGGCCTGGTTCAGGAAGTACGCCTGTCCAACAGTGTCAGCCGCCCGTTCGGCGGGGCCAAGACGGCCACCAACAGCAACCTGTTCGCCAATGCCAGCATTCCGCAGACCGCGTTCAACCTTGGCCAGCGTGTGCAGCATGCGGTATTCGGCGAAGGCGTAATCCTCAACTTCGAGGGTTCTGGCGCTCAGGCGCGGGTGCAGGTGAATTTTGCCGAAGGTAGCAAATGGCTGATGCTGGGGTATGCCAAGCTCGAGGCTGTCTAAGCCCACAAGGGTCGGGCCTGCCAACTTTGTAACATCAGGCAAAAGCTCGAAACACTATGTCGCTGGTCATGTGCCCGGGAACCTGTGCACCATGACGCGCGTGCAATCCACAACAGGGGATATCCCACTTATGCAACGTTTTCTTAGCATCGCACTGGCGCTCTGCGTCGGCCTGACGCTGAGCCTGGACGCCAGCGCCAAGCGTTTCGGCGGCGGCAAGAGCTCGGGCTCCGCGCCTATCCACCAGACCCGCCAGGCTACGCCAACCACGCCTGCTGCCGCGCCGACCGCACCTGGCCGTGCACCGGCTGCCGCCAGCGGTGCTTCGCGCTGGTTGGGCCCACTGGCCGGCCTCGCCGCCGGTGGCCTGCTGGCTTCCATGTTCATGGGCGACGGTTTCGAAGGCTTCCAGATCATGGACTTCCTGATCGTGGCGCTCATCGCCTTCCTCGTGTTCCGCTTCATCGCCGCGCGCCGCCGCCAACAGCAGCCACAAATGGCCATGCCAGGCCATGCGCCGATGCAGCGTGAGGCTCACGCGCAGCCTGCCCAGCCTTCGATTTTCGGGGGTTCGGCCGCACCTGCTGCCGCAGCCGCACCGGTGATCAACGCCCCGGCCTGGTTCAACGAGCAGAGCTTCCTGGCGGCAGCCCGTAACCACTTCCAGTCGCTGCAGCAGCACTGGGATGCCAATGAAATGGACAAGATCAGCGAGTTCGTTACCCCGCAAATGCTTGAGTTCCTCAAGCGTGAGCGTGCTGAACTGGGTGATGGCTTCCAGTCCACCTACATCGATAACCTGGAAGTGCAACTGGACGGTGTCGAAGACCGCGCCGACCGCACCGACGCGACCCTGACCTTCCGTGGCGTGTCGAAGAATTCGCGCTTCGACCAGGGCGAAGTGTTCAGCGAAAGCTGGCACATGGTTCGCGCCCAAGGCGAGAACCAGCCTTGGCTGGTAGCCGGTATCCGTCAAAACGGCTAATCGCTGCGTGCTAAACAGAGAACCCCGGGCTTGCCCGGGGTTTTTGCTTTTGCCAAAGTGGGCTACTAGGGTATAAGGCGCAGCGTTGTCATCTAGGTCAGAGGAAGTGAACCGTGGAAGAAGTGATCGAACAACTCCGTGAAGCGAATGAGCCAGTACCAGTGCCCCTGGAGCTTCCCGATGAAGACCAGCTGGTAGAGATCGAAGAACAGCTGTTCATCAATATTCCATTCGTGTTCAAAGAGTTTCTGCTGACCGTAAGTGATGTGGTTTACGGCTCCCTTGAGCCTGTTACCGTCACTGATCCGCAGTCGCACACCTACCTGCCAGATGTGGCCTCCAACGCCTGGGATGCCGGCGTACCGCGTGACCTGATTCCGCTGTGCCAGGACGGCGACAATTACTATTGCGTCGAAGAGGACGGCACCGTGGTGCTGTGGGATGCCGAAGAGGAAATTGTCGGCGAAGACAGTTGGGAATCGGTGTGGCACTGGGCGCGAGATGTTTGGCTGGAGAGCTGATCGCTAGCACTTATAGAGAAGCTCGCGATCTGAGTCAGTAACAATGACGTCTCAGCGCCTCAAGATCGTTAAAATCGCCAGGCCTTCTGCGCCTGGCGACATCGCTGTAGCCCCATCTCCTCGGGCGGGCGGGATACCTTGCCCAAGGCGTAACCCCCTCAGTGCGAGTTTTCGCGACTGTTCTCCAGCGTCTCTAGCAACGCGATCTGCATGCGCGTGTGCACGCGGATAAACCAGCGCCACAACAACGCCACCACCACCGCAGCTACCACGGCAATCACCAGCAGCAATTCGCTGGTGGGCAGAATGCTGGCGGACAATGCCGACAACAGCAGGAAAATCACCAGCAGCGACAACAGCGGGATCACTTCGGCGATCACACGGCGCACGCGCTGGGTATGTCGCCCGGCCATTTCCGGCTTCACGCCCATCTCTGCCAGCAGCATCGAGAGTGCCTTTAGCTTGCGGTACGCAGCGATCAGGAATGGCAGTGACAGCAACAAAGCAGCCCCCCATATGACGGCCTTCTGCTGGCTGACATCGCTGACCCACTCACTGAGCCAATTGCCGATACGCCCTGCAAAGTAGCCGCCACTGAAGAAGATGGCGATCACCAGCGCCAGGTTCACCCCAACCTGCAACAGGATACGCCGGATCATCGCCGCCAGCATGGCACTCTCGCCCTGCGGCTGGATGTTGCGTAACCACTCGCCATACAACGACAACACGCGTGCGAGGCGGGCGGGCACCACATTGCCCAGTTTCTGCGACAACGGGTCAGCCGCGCGGATCAGATAGGGTGTCAGCAACGTGGTGATTGCCGATACCGCCACCGCCACCGGGTAAAGGAAGTCGCTGGTCACCTGCAGGGTCATGCCCAGCGCGGCAATGATGAAGGAGAACTCGCCGATCTGCGAAAGCCCCATGCCCACACGCAAAGACGTACGCCCGTCATTGCCGGCAATGAACGCCCCCATGCCGCAAGACAGCATTTTGCCCAGCACCACCGCCAGGGTGATGACAACGATAGGCCAGGCATAGTCGATCAGTACCTGAGGGTCGATCATCAGGCCGATGGCGACAAAGAAGATGGCACTGAACAGGTCGCGTACAGGCTCGATCAGGCGTTCGATCTTCAGCAACTGGCGTGATTCGGCCATGATCGCGCCAATCAGGAAAGCGCCTAACACCATGCTGTACTCCAGCTTCACAACCAGCAGGCAGAAGCCGAAACACAGGCCCAGAACAGTGATCAGCAACATTTCGTTGCTTTCGAACTTGGCGACATAGGCCAGTAACCGCGGTACCAGCAAAATACCGATGACCAAGGCGACAATCATGAACAGCGACAGCTTGCCGACAGTGGAGAACACTTCGCCCGAACTGACCGTGCCGCTGACCGCGATGCCCGACAGCAGGGCAATGATACCGATACCCAGAATGTCCTCGACGATCAGCACGCCGAAGATCAGCTGGGCAAAGCGCTCGTTCTTCATCTTCAAGTCGTTGAGCGCCTTGACGATGATGGTGGTGGAGGAAATGGCCAGAATGGCGCCCAGGAACAGTGAATCCATGGTGCTCCAGCCAAACCAGCGGCCAATCTCGAAACCGATCCAGATCATCAGGACGATTTCCAGGAACGCTGCGATGAACGCCGTGGCACCGACCTTGAACAGCTTGCGCAAGCTGAACTCGAGCCCCAGGCAGAACATCAGGAAGATCACCCCCAGTTCGGCGAGGGTCTTGATGGTGTCTTCGTCATGAATCAGGCCGAACGGCGGAGTGTGCGGGCCAATGATGAAGCCGGCGACAATGTAGCCCAGCACCACCGGCTGCTTGAAACGGTGAAAAAGAATGGTGACCACGCCAGCGACCAGCATGATGACTGCCAGGTCCTGGATGAAGCTGATGGCATGCATGGCGTGATACTCCTTTTCTCGTCTTGTGAATGCCTGGGCAGACCGCTCCTCTGCCGAGGCAAACCTGAGCGAGCAGCAAGTACATACTGTATTGAATCTGGGAACACCCATGTTGCATGGGCGTACTCAGGTTAACATCGCGCTCCGCCGCAAAAAGCCAGTGCAATATGCAGAAACAGATCGGCTGGAAAAGCGCCGCTGATGGCATGATCAGCGTGACGATGATGCGCCAGCCAACGTCCCGTATCAGCAAGGCACATTCAAAAGAGGGGAACAGCAGTGTCAGCAGATAACGCCCTCCATTCGCCCGATTCAGCGCAACCTCACCGTGAGCACACTATGGAACCTGGAAACGCCCAGCTGAGCATGACCGTCCTGATGACCCCGGACATGGCCAACTTTTCTGGCAACGTACATGGCGGCACCCTGCTCAAGTACCTCGACGAAGTGGCTTATGCATGCGCCAGCCGTTATGCCGGCAGTTATGTGGTGACCCTGTCGGTCGACCAGGTGATCTTCCGTGAACCCGTGCACGTGGGTGAACTGGTGACCTTCCTGGCGTCGGTCAACTACACCGGCAACACTTCGATGGAAGTTGGCATCAAAGTCGTGACCGAGAACATTCGCGAGCGCTCGGTGCGCCATTCCAACAGCTGCTTCTTCACCATGGTCGCGGTCGACGACAACCGCCGCCCGGTGCCGGTGCCACCACGCCAGCCGCACAGCAGCGAAGAAAAGCGCCGCTTCCTGCAAGGCCAGCAGCGCCGGCAGATCCGCCAGGAACTGGAAAAGCGCTATCAGGACTTGAAAACCGACGCCATTTAAAGCGCCAGTAACTGCGCTTCGAAGCGCACCCGTGGGTGCGCAATGCGGTCCTGGGCCCGTACCAACTGCAATTCGTAGCTGGCGCAGGCCTGGGTTTCCAGCAGCACTTCATGCACTGCCGCAGCCGTGAATTCGAATGCCTGCACCCAGCTGTCGCCGAGCAGCACACGCGCCAGGAACAAGCCTGAGGTCAGGTCACCCACCCCCACCGGCTGACGCGGAAACGCCAGCAGTGGGCGGCGCAAGTGCCAGCTGTGCTCGGCGGTCACCAGCAACATTTCGAACTGTTCTTCGGCCCGCCCGGGGTACGCCAGGTGCTTGACCAGTACAACCTGCGGCCCACGCTGCAGCAGGCTGCGCGCCATGTTCACGCAATCCTCCAGCGACTGGGCGCGGCGCCCACAGAAGCTGTCCAGCTCCAACTGGTTGGGGCACAGGATGTCCGCTGTGGCTGCAGCCTCGTCAAGCAGAAACTCACTGACTTCGGGCGGCACGATGCAGCCCTTTTCCGGGTGCCCCATGACCGGGTCGCACAGGTATAACGCTTTTGGGTTTACCGCCTTGATCCGCTCGACGCCGGCCAGGATCGCTCGCCCTTGTTCGGCACTGCCCAGGTAGCCGGAAAGCACTGCATCGCAGTGGCCCAGCTCGCCGATATTGGAAATGCCTTCCACCAACGCAGGAATTTGCGCTGGGGCAAGCACTTCACCCGCCCACTGGCCATACTGTGTGTGATTGGAGAACTGCACGGTATTGAGTGGCCAGGCATTGACCCCGATACGCTGCATGGGGAATACCGCGGCGCTGTTGCCGGCGTGGCCGAACACCACGTGGGACTGAATGGCGAGCAGGTGCGGGGTACGTTTCATGCGGGAGGTTTCCAAAGCTGTTTCTAGGATTGTGCGCAGCGCAGTATGAACTCGATTGCTACCTGTACGACAGGCCAGGAACGCAGTTAAGCTGGATCTACCTGTTTGGAGCATATGCAAATGTTGACCCTGGAGAACCTCTTCGTCCTGATGCTGGTAGCCACGGCAGGCGCCTGGTTGTGGCACAACCATGGGTTGCGTGAAAAGGCCCTGGAACGGGTCAAACAGCATTGCGCCAAACTCGACCTGGAGTTGCTTGACGATGCCGTAGCGCTCAAGCGCATCGCCTTTGTCCGGGATGCCAATGGCCGCAAGCGCCTGGCACGCGTCTATGCCTTCGAATTCACCGTCACGGGTGAGCAACGTCACCCCGGCACCGCGACCCAGTTCGGCGCCCACAGTGTGCAGATCGAGCTGGCGCCCTACCCGTTCGAAATCAAGACCCCACCGCGCGCCGACAACGTCATAGAGATGCAGCAATGGCGCCAGGAGCATAACCGCTGGCGCAACTGATCAACTGACGCGACATTCATCCAACCCGGCTTGCAATGCGGGTTGCGGTTGCGGCTGATCGAAAATCAGCTCGATACGCGTGTCCTTCCGCCAGTCGCTGGGCTCCCAAGCGGGCATATCCCCATTCAGCCCATTGAATGACCACCATCCCTCCATGCTGTGGATAACTCCCTTGGCCCGTCGCCATGGCCAAGCACACAAGAAAGCCTTTAGCCGCTGTGGATAAAACTGTTGGCCGGGGTGCCACCGCCAGCCAATACTCCAACCACCCTCCCCCTGCTGGGCAAGGCAAATCGGTTGACTCGGGTCAGCCCACAGTGCTGCTGGATCGATTCCAGGATTGTCGACAATCCTGTTTTTCAAGAATGGGCTGTCAACAATCTGTGGGGATACCGTCGGGAGGCCGGACAAAGGCAACTGCCCCTGCACGGTCCACATGATCTTCTTTTCTTTAAATTTATTACTTATCAACAACTTATGTATTTCATCCACAGCCTCTGACTTATTGAAAACCACGCTTTCAGAGGCGTTGAAAGCCTGCTGTTGAGCCTCTGGCAGAGGCTCGTTTCGAGCCATGGCCTGGGCATCCACAACCATCATGAGTGGCTGAATTGTCAGCACTCCAACCCAAGGCGCTTGTTGCAGCTGAGCCAGCAGCTGCAAGGGATGGCCCAGGCCGGAAGGTTCGATAAACAGCCGGTCAGGCCGCGATTTGCGCAGCAGTCGTCCCAGGCCCACCTGGAACGGCATGCCGTTGACGCAGCACAGGCAGCCCCCTGCGACCTCGCCGATGGCGATGCCGTCTTCGTCACGGCTGAGTAAGGCCGCATCCAGGCCGACAAGGCCGAACTCGTTGATCAATACCGCCCAGCGCTCGTTGGCTGGGCGCTGAGCCAGCAAGTGACGGATCAGCGTGGTCTTGCCAGCACCAAGCGGGCCGGCAATTACATGGGTGGGAATGTTCTGCAGCATGGGGTGGCTTCAGGCGGCGGTGATGCCTCACTATGCGCCGTCAGGCCAGCCAGTCAAGGCTGAGCAGCAAACGCCCCCGCTGCGTAGAAGGGGACCGATGCACCAGGCCTGCCCCTTCGTTACCCTGCCATTTTTCGCCTTTAAGTACCGCAACCTCGGCGGCCTGCAGGTGTTGGATGTTATCCACAGGTGGCTGAGCTGTGTGTAACTCTCCACGACAGCTATCCCGCTCTTGCAACCACTCACTACCTGGGCCGACGTAAGTGGTGAGCAAGCGCAACGGTACGTTATCCACATGGAAGCGTGGGCACATCGGAGCGTTCAACACGCGCAAGCGCAAACCGACCCGTCGTGCGCCAACCAGACAGGTATAAGCCGCCACCAACCACGTCACATCAGCAACGAAAGCTTCATACCCATGCAAATCCGCCGCTTCACGCAGCAGATCTGGCAATACCGGCTTCTGCTCCTCGTTCACATCAATCACCCGCTGATCAGCCAAGGGCTGGCCAAGGCTGATCACCAGTGCGGCAAAGTCCTCCAGTTGTGCCGGCAAGCGCCGCCGCCAGACGGCCAGGTTCACGCCATCCTGCAGCACTTCGGCCAGCACTTGAGGCGTCTCGCCAAACACCTGAAAGATATCCACAGGTCGGTGAGCCAGGTTCATGCTGCCGCTTCCTCATGCCATGGGCCAAATGGGTCAGGTAAACGCAGCCAGCCCATGTGACCCAAGCCCATTTCTTGATCCGTCAACAGGCATGCATCCAGGGCTGTGGATAATTTTTCGACGTCGATATTCTGCCCAATAAACACCAACTCCTGCCGGCAGTCACCGGTGTCGGTGGTCCAGTGTTTCAAGATCGCATTCGTGTTATCCACATCCTGTGGCCACTGCTCGCGTGGCACGAAGCGCCACCAGCGGCCAGCCAGACCATGGCGCATCATGCCGCCCGCTTGCGACCAGCTGCCAGCTTCCTGATATTTGCTGGCCAACCAGAAAAACCCTTTGGAACGCAGCAGCCTTCCGTTTTCCCAGTCCTTGTGGATAAAGTCGTAAAAGCGCTGTGGATGAAGCGGGCGTCGGGCCTGCCAGGTCATGGCCGCGATTCCGTACTCTTCGGTTTCTGGTACATGTTCACCGCGCAGCTCCTGCAACCAGCCTGGTGCCTGGGCCGCTTGATCGAAGTCGAACAGCCCGGTGTTGAGGATCCGTGCCAGCGGCACTTGGCCCATGACCATGGGTACGATCTGCGCCCGGGCATTGAGGCTGCGCAAAATGGCGATGAGTTCTTCGCGCTCATGTTGGCTGATCAGGTCGATCTTGCTCAGCAGCAGTACATCTGCGAACTCGACCTGTTCGATCAGCAAATCACTGATCGACCGCTCGTCTTCTTCGCCCAACGTTTCACCACGGCTGGCCAGGCTCTCTGCTGCTTGATAGTCGCGCAGGAAGTTCAAGCCATCGACCACGGTGACCATGGTGTCCAGTCGCGCCATATCGGACAGACTGCGACCCAGCTCGTCACGGAAAGTGAAGGTCTCAGCCACTGGCAGTGGCTCAGAGATACCGGTGGATTCGATCAACAAATAATCGAAACGTCCCTCTTCGGCCAGCCGTGCAACCTCCTCAAGCAGGTCTTCGCGCAACGTGCAGCAAATGCAGCCGTTGCTCATCTCGACCAGTTTCTCCTCAGCGCGGTTGAGGCTGACATTGCGCTGCACCTCACTGGCATCGATGTTGATTTCACTCATATCGTTGACGATTACCGCCACCCGCAGGTTGTCGCGGTTGCGCAGCACATGGTTGAGCAGCGTGCTCTTGCCGGCGCCCAAAAAGCCGGACAGCACGGTGACGGGAAGACGATTGGACATGGCGAACCCCTTCAGGCAGACGCATTCGAAGCGATGCATTGCACAATGTTATAAAGTAACAATACAATTTCGCCAAGTGGTTCTCGACGGACGAGTGCTCACAGGGGATGAAAAATGAATCTGCCACGCGTCATGGCATTGCTGGTGCTCACCATGCCTGCCTCGCTGTTGGCCATGCCGCAAAACGGTGCATTGGCCCTTTGTACGCGAAGCGCGACGCTGCTCGCTTGCCAGGACGGCAAAGGCAACTACTACAGCGTGCGCACCGAAGGCAGCACGTTCTACCTTCGCGGCTATGACTTCAGCAGCCGCCGACTATGGGCGCAAACCAACAGCCGCTATGGCACGTTGACTTTTTTTACCGGCCTGGCCAGCAATGGTGAGGCCTGGGTGGGTTACAGCCGCCGAGTAGGCTGGACCACCTTGAACCGCGTATCGAGTTCCAGTGGGGAGCGCTTCAAGCTGCATTGCAGCTTGATCGAGGGCTGCCGTTGATGCCTTCTTTTGTTTTGAAGGCTTTGCCTCTACTGCCGCCTATTTGCACATCAGCTTCGAGCGCTAGCTGAAAACGCCTGCCTTGATCAGCCGTTCTCAGGCCGAAAAGCTATGCCTTAACCGCGTCGAGGCAAGGATTGAAAACGAAATGTTCCACGTGGAACTATTCGTTTCCCTACCGACTTCTGGAACTGGCCATGCTCGGCTGCTCGAACGGCAACAGAGGCTGCATGCCCACGACGCGGTTGCCACCAGCCAGTGGCAATGGAACTTCAGCTGCGCGGTTTGACTGTCCCGCAGTCATTGCCTAGCCACACCGCACGCGTGTTCATGCTGCCTTGCTGCTGCACACCCGAAGCGTTGAACGTGCCACTGACCTGGGTGGTGAATTCCCGATCACTGAGAAATGTAGCCTGGCCACTACCCTGTGCCTTCGGGCAGCTGAACTGGAATTTCCACACGTTACCGGTACGGTCGGTAATCTTCTGAGTGCAGCCCGATTTCGGGTCCTGCAGCGGAATGTCATTCGTTGCCACCTGTTCTGGTGTCAGGCACGAACGCACACCCTTGCCACCTACACTGACCCCTTGTTTGGCCAACACCCCCTCCATCATTGCGCGCTGCTCTGGCGGCAGGTTCTTCAACTGGCCAAGCATGAATTCCATGTCGGGTAGCGGCTTGCCATCGACCTGCATGTTGCTGGTGGTCAGCTCCCACAACCCCGGTTGCAGCATCTGGGCTTGCACCAGCGGACTGCTCATGCCTAGGGCCAACGCCAACAGTGGCAGACGAATCTTCATGGACGAACGCTCCTGGAAAAAAACCGGTCAAACGGGCCGGACTGAGCCTTAGACGCCAAATCCGCCTGCGGGTTGCAGGCGGACCGGGAACGTGTTCTGTTACCTCAAGTGTACTCGGCAAGCAGGATGCATATGGATTACCACAGCCCCTACTTCTTTGGTTACCTACTCGGCATGATCCATCTGCTGGGTATAGTCGCCGCACTGCATGCGCTGTTCACCGTGCGGACAGCTCAGGGAGCCATTGCGTGGGCGATGCCCTTGCTCTTCATCCCCTACCTCACCTTGATCCCCTACCTGATCTTCGGCGCCCGCTCGTTCTACGCCTACATCAAGGCTCGGCGTCAGGCCAACCAGGAAATGCACGTGGCCATGGCCAACCTCAACTGGCGACCTTGGGTTGAAGAAGCCCTTACCGCCCGCGAGTCCGAAAGCTACGCAGCGTTGCGGGCGATGCCCAAGCTGGGTCGCATGCCATGCCTGGCAAATAACCAGGTAAAACTGCTGATCAATGGCAAGGCCACCTTCGATGCCATCTTCGCAGCCATCGAAAAAGCACGCGATGTGGTATTGGTGCAGTTCTTCATCATTCATGACGACACCCTCGGCAAGGCACTGCAGCAACTTTTGCTACGCAAAGCCGCCGAAGGCGTGCAGGTGTTCGTGCTGTACGACCGTGTCGGCAGCCACGCCTTGCCGGCCAGCTACAGCCAGATGCTGCGTGACGGCGGCGTGCAGATCCATGCATTCGCCACCCGTCGCGGCTGGTTCAACCGCTTCCAGGTGAACTTCCGCAACCATCGCAAGATTGTGGTGGTGGATGGCTTGCTCGGCTTCATTGGCGGTCACAACGTGGGAGACGAGTATTTGGGTGAACACCCACAGCTTTCACCCTGGCGTGACACCCACGTACAGATCAGCGGGCCGGTACTGGCCTGCCTGCAAGAGTCGTTCGCCGAGGACTGGTACTGGGCCACGCGCCAGCTACCGCCGCTGATCCTGCCCGATACGTACCCGGATAACGGCGTACTGTGTCAGGCCCTGGCCAGCGGCCCGGCAGACCCACAAGAAACCTGCTCGCTGTTCTTCCTTGAAGCGATTCATTCGGCCACCCGCAGGGTGTGGATCACCAGCCCCTACTTCATCCCTGACGAGGCCGTGTTCGCCGCCTTGCGGCTGGCGGTACTACGAGGAGTCGATGTGCGGGTGCTCATCCCGTCACGGCCGGACCACCGCATCGTCTACGCCGCCTCCAGCCTGTTTGCCTTCGAAGCGGTGCGCGCGGGGGTACGTATGTTCCGTTACCAACCCGGGTTTCTGCATCAGAAGGTGGTGCTGGTGGATGATGACGTCAGCGCGATTGGGAGTGCCAACCTGGACAACCGCTCGTTCCGCCTGAACTTCGAGATTACCCTGCTGACAGTCGATCGCGGCTTCGCTGACCAGGTCGAGCACATGCTCCACGAAGACTTCGAACACGCGCGGGAAATTACTGCAGAAGACACCCAAGACACCCATCGACTACAGCAGTTGGGGATGCGGATTGCGCGGCTGATATCGCCGATTCTTTAAGGTGAGCACGCCCGTTGTGAGAGCGACCTTTACCGCGAAAGGGCCGTAACGCGGCCCCAGCAATATAGGCTGCACAGATGAAATGCAGGGGCCGCATTGCGGCCCTTTCGCAACACAAGGCCACTCCTGCAAAGCCATATCAGCGCTGTGACACTTACGATTTCAGCGGTACAGGTCTTCCCGCGTCCAAGGCAGGTCATGATGCCCGTCGGCGTATGGCTTCACGGCCAATATCTGGTGCAGGTTGATCCAGCCCTTCTGAAAGGCGTAGGCACACCCGGCCAAGTACAAACGCCAGATCCGCAGGGTCTTCTCAGGCACCAGCGCTGCCGCCTTGTGCAATTGGTTCTCCAGGTTCTCGCTCCAGTGGTGCAAGGTTTTAGCGTAGTGCAGGCGCAGGCTCTCCACGTCCACCACCTCCAGCCCGGCTTCACAGATACTGGCGCTGATCATCGACAGGTGCGGCAGTTCGCCGTGGGGGAATACATAGCGATCGATGAACTCACCCGCCCCGCGCCCGACCGGTCGGCCATCGACGTGCTTGGCAGTGATGCCGTGGTTCATCACCAGCCCACCTTCCCTCACCGCCCCGAACAGCTTCTGGCAGTACAGCGCCAGGTTGGCATGCCCGACATGCTCGAACATACCCACGCTGACAACCTTGTCGAAGCGACCATCCTGGGGTAGATCGCGGTAATCGAGAATCTGCAGGTCGACCTTGTCGGCAAGCCCTTCCGCTTGCACACGCTTGCGGCCGAGCTTCAATTGCTCATTGCTCAGGGTAATGCCGAACACCTTGGCGCCATATTCACGGGCAGCGAACCGCGCCAGCCCGCCCCAGCCACAGCCAACATCGAGCAGGTAGTCACCGGCATCCAGACGCAGCTTGCGGCACAGGTGGTCAAACTTGTCCTGCTGCGCCTGGTCGAGCGTATTGTCCGGCTCACGGAAGTAGGCGCAAGAATAGGCCATGTCCTGGTCCAGCCAAAGCTGGTAGAACGCGTTGGACACGTCATAGTGGTAGGAGATGGCTTTGGCGTCGGTGCTCTTGTCATGAGACACACGTGGCGGCGGCGTTTCATCCTCATCCGCCAGCAGCGCTTCGCTCAGCTCGTCGCACACGCGGATGGCCTCACCGATATTGCCTTCCAGCTCCAGCTTGCCTTCGACGAATGCGGTGCCTAGCTGGTCCATGCTTGGGTGGGTCAACTGGCTGATCAGCTGCGGCTCCTTCACCAGAATGGTGACCTGAGGACTAGGCCCAAGATCAAACTGGTTACCGTCCCACAGCTTCAGCCTCAGCGGCAGATGCAAGCTCTGCAATGCAGGTGGAAGTTGAGCAAGCATGAAACACCCCTCCTGTCCGTAATTGGCCACGACGCCTAATATTTCGAACGTCACCGGATCAGAGTAGTTCATCTGTAGGATGTTTCCTCTAAGCAAGACCTTGGTCTAGAACCAACTGATCTTATCCACACAGCAGATTGTATACAATCACTGCATCTCAGCTTAACCTTGTGCCCTCTCGCGCTTCTACATCCTGGAGTTGAACCCATGAAATCCTATGACGTGGTGATCATCGGCGGTGGCCCTGGCGGCTACAACGCAGCCATCCGTGCTGGCCAGTTGGGCCTGAGCGTTGCCTGCGTGGAAGGCCGCTCGACCTTGGGCGGTACCTGCCTGAACGTCGGCTGCATGCCATCCAAGGCGCTGCTGCATGCTTCGGAGCTTTACGAAGCTGCCAGCGGTGACGAGTTCGCCCACCTCGGTATCGAAGTAAAGCCCACCCTCAACCTCGCCCAGATGATGAAACAGAAGGACGAGAGCGTGACAGGCCTGACCAAGGGCATCGAATACCTGTTTCGCAAGAACAAGGTCGAGTGGATCAAAGGCTGGGGCCGCCTGGATGGCATCGGCAAGGTCGTGGTCAAGGCCGAAGACGGTAGCGAA
This sequence comes from Pseudomonas sp. FW305-E2, assembly GCF_058782925.1. Classification (NCBI taxonomy): domain Bacteria; kingdom Pseudomonadati; phylum Pseudomonadota; class Gammaproteobacteria; order Pseudomonadales; family Pseudomonadaceae; genus Pseudomonas; species Pseudomonas sp. FW305-E2. Next base: position 89,648 of record NZ_JBYSYE010000005.1, read on the forward strand.
ACCGCGTTGCAGGCCAAGGACATCGTCATTGCCACCGGCTCTGAGCCCACCCCTCTGCCAGGTGTGACCGTCGACAACCAGCGCATCATCGACTCGACCGGCGCGCTGTCGCTGCCGCAAGTGCCCAAGCACCTGGTCGTCATCGGTGCTGGCGTGATCGGTCTTGAGCTGGGTTCGGTCTGGCGCCGCCTGGGTAGCCAGGTCACTGTCATCGAATACCTGGACCGCATCTGCCCAGGCACTGACACGGAAACGGCCAAGGCCCTGCAGAAGGCGCTCGCCAAGCAAGGCATGGTGTTCAAGCTGGGCAGCAAAGTGACTCAGGCTACCGCAGGTGCCGATGGCGTCAGCCTGACGCTGGAGCCTGCCGCCGGTGGTACTGCAGAATCGCTGCAAGCCGATTACGTGTTGGTGGCTATCGGCCGCCGCCCTTATACAAAAGGGCTGAACCTGGAAAGCGTGGGCCTGGAAGCCGACAAGCGCGGCATGCTCAGCAACGAGCACCACCGTACCTCAGTGCCGGGTGTCTGGGTGATTGGCGACGTCACTTCGGGCCCGATGCTGGCGCACAAGGCCGAAGACGAAGCGGTGGCCTGTATCGAACGCATCGCCGGCAAGCCCCACGAGGTCAACTACAACCTCATCCCTGGGGTGATCTATACCCGCCCGGAGATGGCCACTGTGGGCAAGACTGAAGAGCAGCTCAAGGCCGAAGGGCGTGCCTACAAGGTTGGCAAGTTCCCCTTCACCGCCAACAGCCGTGCCAAGATCAACCACGAGACCGAAGGCTTCGCCAAGGTCATCGCCGATGCCGAAACCGATGAAGTACTGGGTGTGCACCTGGTGGGCCCAAGCGTCAGCGAGATGATTGGTGAGTTCTGCGTGGCTATGGAGTTCTCGGCCTCGGCAGAAGATATCGCCCTCACCTGCCACCCTCACCCGACGCGCTCCGAGGCCCTGCGCCAGGCGGCGATGAATGTGGATGGCATGGCCATGCAAATCTGACGAGCCCCATTCGCTGCGTCAGGCCATGCCCTTGCCTTCGGCATTCGCTTTGCGGGCATACAGGGATAGAGCCGCCTTCAATTCCGGCCGGCTCTATCTTCAGGTATCAAGTCACAGCCAAGCCTTGATCTGCGCGCTCACTGCATCGGTGGAGATACCGTAGCGGTCATGCAGCGTCGGCAGAGCGCCGGCATCGAGGAAGGCATCGGGCAAGGCGATCTGGCGGAATGTCGGCGTTACTCCGTTGCGCAGCAGCAGGCCCGCCACCGCCTCGCCCAGGCCGCCGATGATCGAATGGTTTTCGGCGGTGACCACCAACCGTCCGGACTTGCGTGCCTCAGCCAGAATCGTCTGTTCGTCCAGTGGCTTGATGGTGGGTACGTGCAGTACTGCCACATCGACGCCATCCTTCTGCAACTGCGCTGCGGCCTCTAGCGAACGCATGGTCATCAGACCGGTGGAAATGATCAGCACGTCCTTTCCGGTTCGCAGGATCTTGGCCTTGCCGATCTCGAACTTGTAGCCATATTCATCCAATACCAGCGGCACGTTGCCGCGCAGCAGGCGCATGTACACCGGTCCCTGATGGGCGGCGATGGCAGGCACCGCCTGCTCGATTTCCAGAGCGTCGCATGGGTCGACGATCATCAGGTTCGGCATGGCGCGGAAGATTGCCAGATCATCCGTTGCCTGGTGGCTGGGGCCGTAACCGGTGGTCAAGCCCGGCAACCCGCAGACGATCTTGACGTTGAGGTTCTCCTCGGCGATGGCCATGCAGATAAAATCATAGGCCCTGCGCGAGGCGAATACCGCGTACGTGGTGGCGAACGGCACGCAGCCTTCGCGTGCCATGCCAGCGGCTGCACTCATCAGCAATTGCTCGGCCATACCCATCTGATAAAAACGGTCCGGGTGCGCCTTCGCGAAAATGTGCAGGTCGGTGTACTTGGACAGGTCCGCCGACAGGCCGACGATGTCCGAACGCTGTTCGGCCAGTGCCGCCAACGCATGACCGAACGGCGCTGAGCGGGTGGCCTGGCCCTCGGCAGCGATCGAAGCGATCATGGCCGAGGTTGTCAGGCGCTTCTTGCCGGTTTCGGTGGTGTTTAGGCGGCTCATACAGTTCTCCCGACCTGAAGGTTTTGCAATGCCAGATCCCACTCGTTTTCATCGACGCGGATGAAGTGGGTTTTTTCACGTGACTCGAGAAAGTCCACACCCTTGCCCATCTTGGTATCGCAGATGATGACCCGCGGCTGTGCCCCTTGATGGTTGCGTGCGGCGTCGAACGCGGCGACCAGGGCGCCGATGTCGTTGCCGTCCACGCGCTGGGTAAACCAGCCAAACGCCTGCCAACGGTCAACGATGGGCTCGAAGGCCAGCACTTCGCTGGAGTAGCCGTCGGCTTGCTGGTTGTTGACGTCGATGATTGCGATGAGGTTGTTCAGTTTCCAATGTGAGGCCGACATCGCGGCTTCCCAGGTTGATCCCTCGTTCAATTCGCCGTCCGAAAGCAGGTTGTAGACAAACGAATCCGATTTCTTGCGCTTCAGGCCCAGGCAGGCGCCGACCGCTATGCCCAAGCCGTGGCCGAGCGACCCCCCGGTTATTTCCATGCCCGGCGTGTAGGCGGCCATGCCCGACATCGGCAGGCGGCTGTCGTCCGAACCATAGGTTTCCAGTTCCTCCAGGGGGATCACGCCGGCTTCGATCAGCGCTGCATACAGGGCGATGGCGTAGTGACCGATGGACAGGTAAAAGCGGTCGCGTTGCTCCCATTCGGGGTTGTGGGGCTGATAGCGCAGCGCATGGAAGTACGACACGGCCAGCAAGTCAGCGGCGCCGAGGGCCTGGCCGACATAACCCTGGCCCTGGACCTGCCCCATGCGCAGGGCATGGCGGCGAATGTTGTAAGCGCGTTCGGCGAGCGCCGAGAGCGAAGTGTCGGGTGCGTTGACAGTCATGGTGACTACTCCAGCGAGTTAACGATTGACCGATGCGGCGGGAATGCGCAGGACCAGCGTGGCCCCCGCGATCAGCACTGCGGTGATCAGGTACATGCCGATGGCACTGGAACCGGTGGAAGTGGTGATCCAACCGATCAGGTAAGGCGAGCAGAACCCGGCAAGGTTGGCGAAACTGTTGATACCGGCGATACCTGCTGCGGCTGACACACCGCCGAGCAGCGTAGTGGGCAGCATCCAGAACAGTGAGGAAGCCGAGAGCACGCCAGCTGCTGCAAGGCACAGGCTGAGTACCGACAGCAGCAGGTTGCCACCCAGCAGCGCCGCCAGTGTCAGGCCGATGGCGCCTGCGATCATCGGAGCAACCAAATGCCAGCGACGTTCGCGATGCTTGTCGCCGCTACGGCCCATCAACAGCATGGCGACGATGGCGCACATGTAAGGCAGGCTGGTCAGCATGCCGATGTGCAGTGGGTCCGATACCCCGGCATTGCGGATCAGGGTCGGCAGCCAGAAGGTGATCGCGTACTGGCCCATGACTACACAGAAGTAGATGCAGGCCAGCAGCCATAGGCGGCGATCGCGGATGAATTCCCGAGGTGAGGCATGAGTGACCTTGTGGGCGTTGTCCTCGGCGAGCTCCTTGGTAACCAGTTCCTTTTCTTCATCGGTCAGCCAGGTGGCCTGATGCACGCCATCTTTGAGATAGGTCAGTACCAACAAGCCGACGATGACGGTTGGAATTGCCTCGATGACGAACATCCACTGCCAGCCCGCCCAGCCATGAAAACCTGCGAACTGATTCATGATCCAACCTGACAGTGGGCCGCCAATCATCCCCGACAATGGAATCGCGACGAACCAAAGCACGGTCATCTTTGCGCGACGGTAGGACGGGAACCAGTAGGTCAGGTACAACAACAGGCCCGGAGCCAGACCCGCTTCAGCGATGCCAAGCAGAAAACGCAGGGCATAAAACTGCCAGGCGGTTTCAACGAAGGCAAAGAGGGCGGAAATGATCCCCCAGGAAATCATGATCCGGGCGATCCAGCGGCGTGCGCCGACCCTGTGCAGGATCAGATTGCTGGGCACTTCGCAGAGAAAGTAGCCAATGAAGAACATGCCGGCGCCCAGGCCATAAACGGCCTCGCTTAGGGCCAGGTCGCTCATCATCTGCAACTTGGCGAACCCCACGTTTACCCGGTCCAGATAGGCACACAGGTAGCACAGCATCAGGAACGGCATCAGTCGCCAGGCAGTCTTGCGGTATGCGTTGGAGCGCACGGCCGAAACCGCGTCCAATGACAGGGTGGTAATCATGATGGTCTGATCTCTTGTTTTTATCGATTCAGAACAGCGTCAGCCGCACGGGCTGACGCAATGTGCATCAGTGAATGAGCATGCCGCCGTTTACATCCAGGGTGATTCCGGTCAGGTAGGTCGACAGATCGCTGGCCAGGAACAAAGCGGCGTTAGCGACGTCTTGCGCTTCGCCCAGACGGCCCAGTGGAATACCGTCGATGATTGCGTGGCGACGATCGTCCTGCATCAAACCGCCAGTGATGTCCGTGTGAATCAGACCCGGGGCGATGGCGTTCACGCGCACGTTATCCGGCCCCAGCTCTCGTGCCATGGCCTTGGCCAGGCCCAGTACCCCCGCTTTCGCTGCGCTGTAGTGCGGGCCACCGAAGATGCCGCCGCCACGCTGTGCCGATACCGAGGACATGCAGACAATGCTGCCCGAACGTTGCTCGCGCATCAGGGGAATGACGGCCTGAGACATCAGCAGAGTGCCGCGCAGGCTGACGTCGAGTACCTTGTCGTAGTCGCTGTGCTTGATGTCCAGGGTCTTGAGGGGTTGGGTGATGCCAGCGTTGTTGACCAGCACGTCGATGCGGCCAAAGTGCTCGATGATCTGCGCAACGGCCTGGTTTACCTGTGCCTGATCGGCGACGTTGGCGGCCAGGCCGAGATGCCCTTCGCCAAGAGACGCTGCGGCATCGCGGGCAGCGGCTTCATCCAGATCGAGGATCACCACGCGGGCACCTTGAGCAGCGAATGTGGCCGCAGTTGCCCGGCCGATCCCGCGTGCCGATGCGGCGCCAGTGATGATTGCGACTTTGCCTTGAAGAAGCATGGGTGTGACCTCTGATTGTTTTTATAGGGTCGATTCAGCGGAATCGATGGGCCTACTTTGGTCTCGGCCCAGGCCCTGAGCAATAACGCAAAAATCATTGGGTGCTGAAAAAAATTCAGCACTCGTCACCCTGATTGCTAAATGATTGAATGAAGGTCCCCAATAAAAATATGCGCTGCGAGCGAAGTGACTGATATGCGATCTGTTGACGATACCGCGCCGGCCCTTCCACCCCTGAGAGCGATTCAGGCCTTTGAGCAAACTGCTCGCTTCGGTAATGTTGCCCGCGCAGCGGAAGTGCTAGACCTCACCCCTTCGGCTGTCAGTCATCAATTGGCCAAGCTCGAAGCAATGATTGGTCGACAACTGTTCTTTCGCGCGGCGCGAGGCGTCAGCCTGACCCCCATTGGCGAGCAGTATCTGAAAGACGTTTCCGGCATTCTGCACAGTCTTTCCGTCGCCACAGAACGGGCCAGCAGCGACGTCAGCCTCGATTGCCTGCGTTTGCATTCGTCACCGAGTTTCGGCCTGCTGTGGCTAATGCCAAGGCTGGAAGCATTTCGGATGGCGCACCCGGATATCCAGATCAACTTGTCGTGCTCTTATGAATCTCTGCATTTCAGTCGAGACAAGATTGACGTAGACATTCGCCATGGCGAACCCAATTGGCCTAGCTACGAGGTGCGCACCTTAGGCAATGAGGCATTTGCCGTGCTGGCCTCACCGAAACTGCTGGCCCGGCATAGGATCGACGACGCGTCGGATCTACTGCGTCGGGACTTGATTCTCTCCGAGGCCACATTGTTGAAATGGCCGGCCTGGTTCGCCCGACACGGTCTCGCCCGCCCGGAAAAGCCCTACGCGTTGAGCTTCGATCGTTCCTACATGTCCCTGGAGGCCGCCAGTCACGGGCTGGGTTTTGCACTCGAAAGTACGTTGTTAGCGCAGAAGTACCTTGCGTCCGGAACACTGGTGGAAGTCGTACCACACATCTTCAGCGCGCCTGTGGCAGCCCATCATCTGGTGTTTCCGAAAGCGCATTCAGGGTTCGAAAGGGTCAGGCGTTTCTTGGCGTGGATGGAGAGAGAGCTCGGGCATGGCTTCGTGTTTTAAGCATGCTGATGATCGCGTGCATGTTGACGTCATTGCCCAAAAGCCAGCGTCGAACGAGTGAGGCAACTTCAAGGAGCAGGAACATTGCAGGCGGCGGCGCGGTGGACTCACCGCCTCCTGCGACAGTTTTAATTATCCTGCGTCAGCTTTAACTCTCTAAATCCACAAGCTGTGGATTTAGAGAATTAAAACTGTCGCATTGGGTCCACGATTCTCGGGCCTTGCAGCCCATCTCAGAGAAAGCGCAAAACTGTCGCAACACTCAAAAATATTGGTTTACTCAAATGCGTTAGAGAATTAAAGCTGTCGCAGCCAGCAACGGTGCGGGCTGGGACGCTCTAACGTGGCATTGGGATTTGGGATAGGAGCTTCTTGGAGCCTCGGGGCGAAGGCCGTCGTCACCGAAATCAAACCGCCAGCACAGCAGCGCTGCTATCGAACCGTTCGATGGTGGCCAGCGGTGAAATCTCGGTCATGCCCCAGCCACGATGGTTTTGACGCCCTCTACGTCACTCCGACGCTTCGTGGAGCTGATCACGACGAACAATAGGTGGTTATTGCTGATCGGCGTTGCATCGATAGCAAAGCGCCTGCCCAACGTTGGCTCCTGTAGGAGATCACCCAGCCCTTCCGGGCTGCGCTGTCGCGCAGCAAACATGAGGTGTACGGCTTCAGTTCCGCAGCGACGCTGACATTTTGAAAAAGAAAAGGCGGTTGGCCCGGTAGGGCCAGCCGCCTTTTGCTTTGTTAGGGTTCGTGTGCGCGGGACAGAGATCGTAGCCAGCACTGGTGTGTGTCCGCACACCCGCGTAGGAGAGTGATCCGCACGGTATCGGCGTGAAGTCCCTGTAGGCATCAGCTGATTCAGCTGTGACCACGTATGAGAGAGTGAACCCTTTCGCCACCGTGTGCCCCGCGCGCCCTTTATCCTGCGAGGATTCATCATGGCGCGCAAGCCTTCCAAGCAACGCTTTACCGTCGTCCATCCCGATTGCGCGGCGATCGATGTCGGTGGTCGAGAACATTTCGTGGCGGTCGATCCCCGGCACGAAAATCCCGTCCAGTCGTTCACGTCCTTTACTGACGACCTACTCAAGATGGCTAACTGGCTTGAAAGCCTGGGGATCAAGGTCGTTGCCATGGAATCCACAGGGGTTTATTGGATTCCAATTTACGAGATTCTCAGCGAGCGCGGTTTTGAGGTTTATCTCGTCAATGCCAGAGCAACTCGGCAAATCACGGGCCGTAAATCAGATGTGTTGGATTGCCAGTGGATTTGGCAGCTGATGACTCATGGACTGCTCAGAGGCGCATTCCGCCCCGATGATCTGACCTGCTGCGTCCGGTCATTGGTCAGGCAGCGTGCTTCCAAAGTGAAAGACCAGGCGCAGACGCTGAACCGTATGCAAAAGGCCATGAGCCAAATGAACATCCAGCTGGCCAATGTCATCAGTGATATTTCCGGTGTAACTGGCATGAAGATTTTGCGAGCCATCTGCGCAGGTGAACGGGACCCAGTGCAACTGGCTGAACTGACCGACCGCCGCATCAAGGCAGGCAAGGAGGCTGTCGCTCGGAGTCTTCATGGCAATTGGCGGCGCGAGCATTTGCATGCGCTAACTCAGGAATTGGCTGCCTATGACTTCCTGGAGCAGCAAATTGCTGATTGTGACGACGCCATAAAAGCCGCGTTAGAGCAGTTGCCGGTGCTGCAAAACAAGCCAGAGCCATCCAATAAGCCTTTACGGAGCCCACACCGAAACGGTGTCCAACAGACTGAATTGCATCAGACATTGTGGAAAGTTCTTGGCGTGGACCTAACCGCAATTCCAACCATTGGGGTGGACACTGCATTGGTGCTGGCAGGGGAGATCGGTACAGATCTATCACGCTTCCCGTCCTCACAGCACTTCTGCTCTTGGTTGGGACTGGCTCCCCCTACCCGAATTTCCGGCGGTCATCGACTGGCAGGTGGCGGGCCCAAAATAGTCAATCGAGCAGCTCAAGCACTCAAGCAGGCCGCATCCAATGCCCGTAACGACAAGGGTTTCATTGGTGCATCACACCGAGCCAGACTGACTCGAATGGATACCAGCTGCGCCATCAAGGCCACTGCGCATCAGTTGGCACGTCTGGTGTACAACCTGTTAACCAAGAAGCAGGCTTATGTTGAACAAGGTCTTGAGGAGTTCGAAACCAGAAGCCAAGACCGGCAGGTCCGGGCTTTGCTTCGCAAAGCCCGGAAACTGGGGTATCAACTGGTGGCCGCTTGAGTGTTTAGAAAACAATGGGTTGCATTTTGTTTGATAGAAGCAGGCGGCGGCCTATGCAGGTGCATTTCCCTAGGTCAATCAATGAAGGGGCTCGGACGGCAGTCCAGAGGGCTATGTCTCCATCGGCTCGGCGGAATACGAAGCTGGGCACGGCGCGGCCATTCGCCAGATCCCCATGGGTGACCTGGTTCCTTCGACCGCTTCCATGGCCTCAGGGCAGTATGCGATCAGCCGTGACCTGAATCTGGTCTACAAGACGCCGTTGAATGAGCAGGTCCAGGACTTCGTGGGCTATGCGCAATCGAAGCAGGCCGATGACTTCGTCACGCGGATGTACTTCATCCCGGTCGCGAAATAACGACCGGCGTTGCTGCCCAGGGCCGATTCATGACACTACCTATCGTTGAGTCCATCTCACCGCCGCCATCGGCGCTGCGCGGATGGGTGTTCTGGTCGGCGATGACCATGCTGGCCTTGCTCGGGGCGGCGATCGTGTTCCTGATCGTTGCGTTTCTACTGGGTGAGGCGCTCCCCTTGATCAGCAAGGGTGGCTTGACCCGGTTCTTCACTGACGAAGGCTGGTGGCCGAGGGATGCCAGTTTCAATATGACGCCGATGGTCGTGGCCAGCCTCTACCTGACGATCGGGGCGCTGCTGGTGGCTACGCCGTTGAGCCTGGCGATATCGCTGGTCACCACGTTCAAGGCACCCACCGGACTGGCGCGGTTGATGCGCAATCTGGTGGAACTCAGTGCGGCGGTGCCGACGGTGGTCTACGGCCTCTGGGGCGTGAGTGCCATCGTTCCGATCATCAACCTGTGGAGCCCTCCGGGAGCCAGCCTGCTGGCTGGTGTTCTGGTGGTAGCCCTGATGATCATCCCGACCATTTCCGTCCTGACCCAGTCAGCCCTCCAGGGGGTCCCGGTCGCCTATGTGCAGGGCGCTGCGGAACTAGGTGTTTCCGAGAATCAAACCCTGCTGCGCATTGTCGTGCTTGCAGCGAGGCAAGGCATTTTCTCCGCCATGGTGCTCGGTGCAGCCAGGGCCATTGGGGAAACCATGGTGGTCCTGATGGTCTGCGGCAGTATTGTGCAGGTCCCCACTTCGTTGTTCGAACCCGTTGGCATGTATGCGGGAAGCGGTGTGGCGCTTCATGAGGAGGCTTTCAATACCGGCCAAGAGAGTCCACGGCCCGCGGGGGGGACGCGCTTGAAGCTCGCATCGATCACGGGATGGCAAAGCGGAGCCTCTGCACCAAGTGTCTTACATTCGTTTTTTGAACCCGTGACCCCAAGCGGGGAATAGTATAGCGTGTTGTCAATGTGGCGTGAGGGTATTCTTAGTGGCCAGTTCCAACTCATCTCAGTCGATGCAGGACTTCAGTCAAAATTTGCGACTTCTCTGCGGATATTATAAGTCGGTGGCAAAGGTGTGTCGCTCACTAGATATAAATCGTCAGCAGTTTAATAAGTATTTGGGGGCGCAAGCGACTCCCTCACCTTTTACGCTGCGTAAAATCTGCAATTTTTTTGGCGTGGATGAGGAAGAAATATTTTCCGAGCATGAATCCTTTCGTGCTCTTCTCACCACACAAAATACAGTGCGAGATTCAGACGGTGCAGTACCAGTAGATTTTTTTCCCAGCTCTGCGCACGAGTTGTCGAAGTATCAGGGTTACTACTTTGTTTATTTGATGTCTCCCGCCGCGCCGGGAGAGGTGATCAAATCGATTACCCGCTTGACTCGCTCGGGCGAAAAGATCCTTAGCAAAACCTTCGAGAGGATGAGGTTGGGCGATGACCAAGCGAAGACTTTTGGTATTAATAAGTACCGTGGGTTCTGCTTTGCCTCCTCCGATCTGATCTACCTCGTCGAGCGCGAGTATCTGTCATCCCGGGGCTATATATGGTCGGCAATCTATCCCTCCTACCGAAGTCGTTTTCGTTTTCTCAACGGCTTGGTAATCGGCGTTTCGGGTGACAATTTCCGGCGTCCTTTTGGTGCCCATGTAGTATTTGAGTACCTAGGCGAGTCGATCGACCTGCGTAGCGCTCTCAGCAGCTGCAGCTGTTTTCCGATTGATGCTCCTCAGATTCCCGTCGAGGTGAGAGCGCGGCTACTGGTTCATCCATCAGAAGGTGAATTCAACCTTATCCCTCCCCTGTTCTAAACCTCCAAAGGTGACGCTAGCTGACGCTCATGGGCGTCACCTAGCGTTTTTTTTTTCGTGTTCGCGAAATTGAGATGGCCTTCAGGCAGATCGATAATTCATACACCATCCAGAAGTCAGTTTCGTTAATGGCCAACCACACGTGCATTCCACTTGAAGGAATGCTGGCTTTACAAACGATTCGCTGTGCCCACCATAAAAATAAGAGGAAAATTTATGAAAGTAAGAAGAGCATTAATGGCGGGCTTGATGGCGCTGTCTGTGACTGCGTCATTAACCAGTGGTTCGGTGTGTGCGGCAAACAATACCTTGGTTGTCGCTGATCGAGCCTCATTCAAGGATTGGGATCCAGCTTCGGCTTTTTCGGAAGAAGTACGAGTGCTGGGGAATATCTACGAGACACTAGTTTTATATAACGCGCCAGGCAGTGCAGAGGAGTTTTCCCCCGGTCTCGCGACGTCGTGGGAGAGCAGCGACAGTGGCAAAACCTGGACCTTCAAACTGCGGCACGGTGTGAAGTTCCATGACGGTTCGGCCTTTAACGCGGCAGCGGTCAAAGTCTCCATTGATTACGTCAAGCAGCTGAACCAGGGCGCTGCATTTGTATGGAAAAATCTGGATGCCGTCGAGGTCCTCGCTGACGATACGGTAGCGCTCAAGTTTAAAAGTCCCACGCCGGCCAATCTGATCGCGGCAGGTCAGTATGCCGCTTATATCATTGCCCCGGCGGCAGTGGAAAAAGGGCATAGTTGGATGATGGCTCCCAACGCCATCGGTACCGGCCCCTACAAACTTGGGCAGGTCGAACAAGGCCAGCAAGTAGTGCTTGAGCGATTCGATGGATACTGGGGTGGGTGGAAAGAAGGGCAGTTTGATCGGGTCATTGTGAAGGTTGTATCCGAAGCCTCCACCCGTACTCAGATGATCAAAAATGGCGAGGCTGGGGTCGCCTGGGATATTCCTCTTGATCAGCTCAAGGTGTTGGGAGAAGACCCCTCAATCAAGGTGAGCACCGCGCCTTCTTGGAAAAATTTCCAGTTTTTGATCAATACCCAGAAGTATCCTACGAATAACCTGAAGTTTCGTCAGGCATTGCAGTATCTCTGGGACTATGAAAGTGTCACCAAAGACATTTTGCATGGCTACGGCAGTGTTCCCAAGGGGCCTTTGCCCACCAGTATTTGGGGGCATGCCAGCGTGCCTATGGCCACTTACGATCCGGACAAAGCCCGACAATTGTTGGAGGCCTCCGGTGTGCCTAAGCAGGACTGGAAGGTCTCGATGCAGTATATCAGTGGTGTCTATTCAAACGCAGCCGAACTGTTTCAGGCTACTGCGTCTCAGGTAGGCGTTGAGGTTGAGTTACGCCCCGGCGAGTGGGGCGTCCTTTGGGATCGGGCAAAGAAGCTGGAAACCGCTCCCAACATGCAATCTATGGCATGGTGGCCGACATATTCGACACCTGGCGATTGGCTTGTAAGTGAATTCCATACAGAGAAAACGACGCTGTTCAATCTTTCTCACTACAGTAATAAAAAATTTGACCAGTTGATAGAAGAGGCGGGAGATCTAGAGGGCAGTGATCGGGCCAAATCAACTGAAAAGTATGTGCAGGCACAGCAGTTATTAGCCCAGGACGCTCCTGCGATCTGGTACGCCGACGTTCAGCAGATACGTGTCTCCCGCAAAGACATAAAGGGTATGGAAAAAAGCCTGAATCCAGCTTACGAAGCAGTTCTCTACTACAACCTGAGTCATTGAGCGTTGACTCGTACTTGTTGAAGTGGAGCGTGTCGTAGCTGATATGCCAAGTAAATATATGGCCAGATATTTAATCTGTCTGGTCAGATCACCAAGGGTCAATCCGCTTTTGGGTGTTTACGTAAGGTGTAAGCGGTTCGGGTCTAGCTTTTAGCCACAAAGGGTGTTCCAAATGGTGAATTATATAACCCAGCGATTGATAGTGATGTTCTTCATTCTTCTAGGAGTGTTGACTATCACCTTCGTTCTGAGTCGAGCTCTTCCGGGTTCCCCGGTGGAAATGATGCTAGGGAACCACCCCACGGTGGAGCAGATTTCCGTCGCACGTGAAAAACTCGGGTTGGATAAACCTCTGCCAGTCCAGTACTTAAATTACATCGGCGATCTTCTCCGAGGTGATTTTGGCACTAGTCTGCGCACCGGACGGCCGGTCATGGAGGAAGTGGTCAGGCGGGTTGGAGCGACCTTTGAACTGACATTCCTCGCGATGTTCTGGGTTGTAGTGCTAGGTGTGCCGATCGGTGTTATCTCAGCTGCGAGGCAAAACCGGGTGGTCGACAATGCCGCACGAGCGGGGTCCATCGCCGGGACGGCGTTTCCAGTGTTCATCCTGGCCATGGGCTTGCAGTTGCTGTTCTACGGGAAGCTTAACTGGCTACCCCTGCAAGGTCGTATCGATGCCTCCATTCTTCTCGATAGCCCGTTTGAGCGAGTGACGGGCTTTTACCTGATTGACACGCTGCTGGCCGGTAATTTCGTAGCACTGTGGAGTGCCATTAAGCATCTGACGCTACCCGTGCTCACCTTGGTCATAGTGACCTTGGCCACTGTCACCCGGATTACCCGCAACATGATGGTTGAGGTGCTATCTGAGGAGTACATCCGTACGGCGGTTTCTTACGGTGTACCCAAGTGGCGTATCCATTACGCCTATGCACTCAAGGCGACAATGATTCCGCTCCTGACGGTGGTGGGCCTGACCTTCGGTTACCTACTCGGTGGTGCGGTAGTTGTTGAGTTTATTTTCGATTGGCCAGGCCTAGGCGGCTTCGTGGTGTTTTCGATTGCCCAGAATGATTTCCCCGCTGTTATGGGAGCCACTCTGGTGCTGGCCACGACATATCTGTCGATCAACCTAATCGTTGATCTCTTGTATCACCTTGTTGATCCGAGGCTGCGAGTCCAATGAGTACCCAAGACATATCACAGTCCATGCCTTCACGAGCCCCATCATGGCGTATCAAGGCCTTGGCTTTTGCCAGCGAAAACAAACTATTCGTATTCGGTGCGCTGTTGTTACTGCTGATCATACTGGCAGCAGTCTTCGCGTCCTGGCTTGCCCCTTATGAGCCGAACAAGATTGTCTTTTCTCAGAAATTGCTGGCGCCCAGCTGGGCACACTGGATGGGCACCGACGAGTTTGGGCGTGACATTCTTTCACGGGTGCTTTATGGCGCACGCACCTCACTGGTTATCGGGGTGAGCGTAACTTTGATCGCGATGCTAATCGGAATTCCTATTGGGCTTGTTTCCGGTTACTTCGGTGGGCGAGTTGATACGCTGCTGATGCGTTTATCAGATGTGTTTCTGGCCTTTCCGCCGTTGTTGCTACCGATCGCTATCACCGCTGCTCTCGGATCGGGATTGGCCAATGCCATGTTAGCGCTCGCTGTGTCTTGGTTTCCCTGGTACGCGAGGATCATGCGCGGTGCAGTAGTACGGGTTCGTTCAGAAACCTATATCCAGGCAGCCCGTTCTATGGGCGTCAGTCACGGACGTATCTTGCTGCGACATGTACTGCCAAATGCCACCACCCCTGTAATCGTGCAGGGCTCCATGGATTTTGGTTACACCATTCTCGCCGCTGCCTCGTTGAGCTTTATCGGGCTGGGGGCCAAGCCGCCCATGATCGAATGGGGGCTGATGGCCGCGGCGTCGCGCTCGCAGTTGCTCGAGAACCCCTGGACTGTGTTGTTCCCCGGAGTGGCGATTTTTGTCCTGGTGCTGGCCGTCAATCTGGTGGGTGACGGGCTGCGCGATGTGCTCGACCCAAAGAAGGGGACACGCTGATGATCGATGAATCCTTGCAATATTCTGCCGTCGAGCGTCTCGCCGCTTCGAGTACAGACGCAGCGCAAGCTCTAGTGCTAGAAGTGGAAGGGCTGACGGTGTCTTTCCCTGGTTTGTTCAAGACCGTAAAGGCCGTACGTGGCATCGACCTCAAGTTAAAGCGCGGCGAAATCCTGGGCTTGGTGGGGGAGTCGGGCTCGGGTAAGTCAATGACCGCTATGTCCTGCCTTGGATTGGTGCCTGAGACCGCTCGGCTGGGAGGCACTATCAGGGTCGCCGGACAGCAGGTTAACGGCGCATCAGCCACGCAGCTGGCGGCGTTGCGTGGCGGTGGCGCGGCGATGGTCTTCCAGAATCCGATGAAGGCGCTCAACCCGTTCTTCACGGTCGGGCGGCAGATGTTCGATGTCATCGGCTGCCATCGGCAACTGAATAAGGCACAAATCCGCGCCGAGGCGCTGAGCTCCCTGGAAGCGGTCAGCATGCCAGACCCTCCTCTGGTGTTGGCTAAGTATCCGCACCAGTTGTCTGGCGGCCAGTTACAGCGAGTCGTGATTGCCATGGCGCTGGCCTGTCGACCGAAACTGCTGATCGCCGATGAGCCGACCACGGCGCTAGACGTCACAGTGCAGGCGCAGATCATAGCCCTCCTGCGCAAACTGGCACGGGAGCAGGATCTAGCGATTCTGTTTATCACCCACAACCTTGGGGTAGTCGCTTCGCTCTGCGACCGGGTGGCGGTTATGTATGCCGGCGAAGTGGTGGAGAGCGGCCCGGTGGGCCAAGTGTTCAAGCAACCTGCACACCCCTACACCATGAAGTTGATGGGTACCGTGCCCACGTTGGGGCAGGGGCCTCAGCCGCTGGGTTTCATCCCGGGGCAAGTGCCGAACATGGCGGCTCCCCCAGCGGGCTGCGCATTCCGCCCACGTTGTGAGCGTGCCACGGGACGCTGCGTTCACGCTGCGCCAAGGGTAGAAATTGGCGAGGGACATTGGGCCGCTTGCCACAACACGTTAGTCAAGGTGTGAGGCTTTTTTGAAAGGTAAACGGCTATGAACAACAACAAACAGCCCGCACTGCTGAGTGTTAACCAGTTGCACAAGACCTACGCCAGCCGCGACGGCCTCGTGACTGCCATTGACCACATCAGCCTGGAGGTTCAGGTAGGTGAAACGGTCGCGCTGGTGGGAGAGTCCGGTTGTGGCAAAAGCACGGTTGCCGCGACCTTGCTCGGCCTGTTAGCAGCCGATAGTGGGCAAATTTTAGTCGAAGGTCGGCCGTTGCCCACTGATGCCAAGGCGAGGGGCCGGAGCTTGAGTATGGTGTTCCAGAATCCCTACGCCTCGCTGAACCCGAAAATGAAAATCAAGGCGATTGTTGCCGAGCCACTGAAGGTCGCCTTTGGTTTGCACGGGAGCGCCTTGCACGAGCGTATTCTTCAATTGCTTGGAAATGTGGGGATGGGCGAGGAGCACATGGATCGCTATCCCCATGAGTTTTCCGGTGGACAGTTGCAGCGTATCGCTATCGCTCGGGCCCTGGCGTTGGAGTCGAAACTGCTAATTCTCGATGAACCTACGGCTGCGCTCGACGTGTCGGTTCAAGCCCAAGTGCTGCAATTGCTCAAGACGCTGCAGGCCGCTAATGGGCTGAGCTATCTGTTTATCAGCCACGACCTGGCGACAGTCGAGTATCTGGCGCAGCGGGTGCTTGTGATGTATCTGGGGCGCATCGTCGAGGCAGGGCCTGTGGAGCAAGTGTTCGGCCAACCGCGTCATCCCTATACCCGCGCGCTGCTCAACTCAGTGCCCTCCATCGACCCGGACCGTCGGGACCAGTTGCAGATCCTTAGCGGCGAGATCCCCAGCCCCTTGAACCGACCTGCTGGGTGCCACTTCGCGCCCCGTTGTCCGCGAGCCAGTGAGCGTTGTCGCCGAGAGGTGCCAGCCGAGACTCGGGAATACGGCCATCGTTTTTCTTGCCATCACCCACTGAACGACGAGATCTGAACCCCATGTACGACAAAAAGGACATGACTGCTCCCGGCATTAGTTATCAGGACTTAAGGCTGATGCAGGGCTATCCGCCCTCCCGCGAAAAGCAAGTCGGCCAGCATAACTGGGACAGTCCGCCCTATAACCGCTGGTCGTTCCAGCACATGAGTCAGCTGTTTCCGGTAGCAGCTATTCATCGCGGTCCCGGGCCGGTCAGCGAACTTGAGCGCAATGAACGCTCACTGGACGCCGTACTTTTCCAGCGGGTCGACGGCGGGCAAACCGACCTGGCGACCTTCTTGAACGATAGCTACACCGATGGCTTTTTGGTGCTTCATCAAGGCAAGGTGGTTACTGAGCAATATTTTAACGGTATGCAGCCGTACACGTTGCATCTGCTGCAGTCGGTATCCAAGACTATTATCGGCAGTCTGGTCGGCAGGTTGATCGGCCAAGGCAGAATCGATCCCCAAGCGCGGGTCAGCACCTATGTGCCCGAGCTTTCGGAAAGCGGATACGGCGACGCCCGTGTACAGGATCTGCTGGATATGCGCACGGGCGTAAGATTTAGGGAGGATTACACCGATCCGGATGCTGAATTCATCCAGTTGGATGTCGCCTCGGGTTGGCGTGAACGGGGTGAGCTGAAGTCCCCCGACAGTATTTACGGTTTGTTGAAGTCGCTGGGTAAAGACCGTGAACATGGGAAGTTCTTTGAGTATCGCTCAGTGGATACCGACATGTTGGCCTGGGTCTGTGAGCGGGCTTGCGGCGAGCGGCTCCCCGTTTTACTAAGCCGGGAGATCTGGTCCAAACTGGGGGCAGAACAAGACGCGAATATCACCCTCGATTGCGTTGGAACCGCATTAGCCGATGGCGGGATGAGTGCCACGTTGCGTGATCTGGCGCGCTTTGCTCAGATGTATCTGCAGGGTGGATATTTCAACGGCCAGCAGATTGTTCCGGAGGAATTCGTACGCGCATGCGGCAGCGGTTCCACACCGGCGTTTGAAGTCCTCTATGGTTTCTATGTCAAGCACTTTCCTAACGCAGCCTACAGCAATCAGTGCTGGGTGCTAGATAGCGAACAAGGTAATTATTCGGCGCGTGGAGTGTTTGGGCAGAGTATTTATTGGCATCCGGCTTCTGAAGTAGTCATTGTAAAACTCTCTAGTTGGCCGGACTTTATCAATGCGGAATGGACGTTGAATACCTTCCGTGCTTGTGACGCAGTGGTTGAAGAACTGCAACGCAGTTGACCCGGGAATGTGAATGACTGCGGTTTTTTAGGTGCCTCCTAACTTGGTGGAGAAGTGCTAGGTTCAGCCTCGGACAACTTCACCCAGACCCAACAGACCGTGTTCCATTTAGCCTATTGGCCCTCAGTTTGACGCTGTTCGCAGCTTTCGTTCTGGTGGGCCCTACCCCATTCATCTAGACCGCGATTTTATCGTGGCCGAGATGACTGTTGCCAACAATAAGATCTAGAAAAGAGACGGAGCGACTATGAACTTTAAGACTAACCGGCCCTTGCGCACATTGGCCTCTCTTGCGCTGTTGTGTGCACTTTCCACTCCCGCGATGGCGATACAGGTTACCGACAATCTCGATCTCGGTGGCGCCGTCCGGGCGCGTTGGGACTATGATCCAGATCGCGATATCCAGAAGTTTAACTTCGACACCGCGATCCTCTCCGCCAAGTACAAATCCGACACCTGGATTGGCGAGGCCAAATACCGGTTCTACGGTCGAGCTTACCCTTACCAGTACACCAAGAACGTCGGGGACATCCAGTTCGCCGAACTTGCGTGGATCGGCTACAAGTTCAACCCCGACCAGCAGGTCCAGGTGGGCCTGAACCAGCTACCGTTCGGGTTGCAGCCGTACTTCGGTAGTACGTTCTACCAAACTCTGGGGGCCGTCATGGGACTCGAAGACGTGGAAGAAGTCGGCGCCAAGTACATCCACCAAAGCGGCGACTGGAATATTCAGGCCGGTTACTACCTGCGCCCGGCGTGGCAGGGCAAAGGCACCAGCAACGGTGAAACCTACTCCACCGTGGTCTCCGAAGCGGACAGCTATGTCACCGACGGCAGCAACAACCAGGAACGCAACACAGTGGTCCTGCGGGTGGCCAAAGCGCTGGACCTGGGGCCGTGGAAGTCCGAAGTCGGGATCTCAGGCCTGACCTCGTCCCTGGAGAACCGCGACACGAACAATGATGGTCGGCGCAATGCCATGGCGGTGCACTACATCGGCAAAAACGGCCCGTGGGAAGTGCAACTGCAAGCCGCGCGACAGCAGATGTCTCCGCGCAACCCCGGTACCGATGAACTGGTGACTTTCGGAGGTTACGACGGCACCTTCAATGTCGCCAGTCGCGGTAACTTGTACGTCGCGGATGTGAGCTACGATGTAAGCGGTAAGTATCTGTTCGATCTGATCAGCGGTGTGAAGCTGTACGCTAACTACAGCGCTTTCGACAAAACCGCTGATGATTTCAAGACCTCGCAACGGATGATTGTCGGCACATCGTTTTCCCTCAGTAAACTGTGGATCGCCACGGAATGGCTGCACGGAAAGAATGATCCGGTCATCGGTGGCAGCAGCCTCACCCAGAGTTTGGGCGCTGGAGGAAGTAATCAGTGGGAAAACCAGTTGTACATGAATATCGGTTATTATTTCTGACCCAGATTCATTTGCTGCCGCTCTAACAATCACGTCATAAGCGGGCTCGCTTCTATTGGTTTAGCGCATAACCTTTAGGAACGAGCCCGCTCGCGATTAGCCGAAGCAGTACCTTCATGAGCCCGGATAGGAGTTTCATCTTGTACGATCTTACCGCTGTGGTGAATGTCATGGGGCTCTGCGCGGTGGCAGTCTTTGCCGTTTCTGGTGCACTGAGTGCGGCGCGCCTCAAGATGGATATATTGGGGTTTATACTGATTGGAACAGTCACAGGGCTCGGGGGCGGCACGCTGCGTGATGTGCTGATAGGGAATCTACCTGTTTTCTGGATCAGGGAACCTACTTGGATTGTAATCTGCCTTGTTTCCTCTGCCGCGACCTATTACATCGCCCCCAGACTTACGTCGCTTGCGGGAGCTCTTCTTTGGATGGATGCAATTGGCATAGCATTATTCGCGGCAGTTGGTACTGAAGTGGCTCTACTTGCTGAAGCTTCACCCCTGATCGCAATTTGTATGGGGGTGGTGACAGCCACATTTGGCGGGATTACGCGTGATGTGTTATGTGGTAGCAATCTGACTCTCATGAATGAAGAGCTGTACATCACCACGACCTTGGGAGGTTCTATTGCCTACTACGCTCTAAGCACTCTGGGCTATTCGAATAGCTACGATTTGCTTGGCGGTTTTATTGTCGCGTTTACACTGCGCGCATTGGCGATCAGATTTAACATCAAACTGCCTAACCGCTATCGAGCGAGCTAATCTGGTGCTTATTCTGTGTCTAATCCAATTACCCGTAGCGCGTGCACCTGCGACAGCCTAGCGACTGAATATCTTCATTTACGCAAAAGATGATTTTCGCGCCAACGAACTTGCAGATGATGTGGAGGTCACCAGTCCTGATTCGACCGCAGCTCGCAAGAACACCACTCTACGCCTGACCAGCCCTATACCGTTCTCCTGCAGTGGTTCCCCGCCAAAAAGTCTCGCTCTTCCGTCACGCGCTTGAGTTCAGCGCGTAGCTTGCGCAGTTCGGCCTGCTGATCGTCGTCTTGCTGACGCTGCTCTTGGGGCTTGCTGTAGACCTTGATCCGCCCGAGTAAATACCTTCCCCCAAAAGGGGCAATTTTTGAGCAATACTGTGTTGTGCTTGTAGCAGACAGACACATTGGCCCTGACGTTTAGGGAGATCCACCATGAGCAAAAGCCGACTTTCCTTTCTAGACCGCTACCTGACGGTGTGGATCTTTCTGGCCATGGGCCTGGGCATTGGTCTGGGCAGCCTGTTCCAGGGATTGCCTGCGTGGCTGAATAGCCTGTCGGTAGGCTCGACAAACATCCCCATCGCCATTGGCCTCATCGTAATGATGTACCCACCTCTGGCGAAGGTGAAATACGAGGAGTTGCCACAGGTATTCAAGGACAAGCGCATCCTTGCCCTGTCGCTGATCCAGAACTGGGTGTCGGCCCGGTCCTGATGTTCGGGCTGGCCGTTGTCTTCCTTTCCGACAAGCCTGAGTATATGACCGACTGCGTGTTCGAAGTGGAACGTGAGACAACGACTGAAGAGGTCAACGCGCTGCTGAAAGCCGCAACCGAAGGACCGCTGAAGGACATCCTGGGCTACGAAGAACGCCCCTTGGTGTCCATCGACTACCGCACCGATCCGCGGTCCTCGATCATCGATGCGCTGTCCACCCTCGTAGTCAACGGTACCCAAGTGAAGATCTACGCCTGGTACGACAACGAGTGGGGCTACGCCAACCGTGCGGTTGAACTGGCACGCCTGGTCGGCGCAGCGGAGTAAATGGCAATCATGAAGGCGTTGTCAGCTCTGTCTGCGGAAGTGCGTCAGTACCTGCTGGTTACCGGCAATTACTGGGCCTTCACCCTTACCGACGGCGCTTTGCGCATGCTGGTGGTACTGCACTTCCATTCGCTGGGATACACGCCGCTGCAGATCGCGGCGCTGTTCCTGTTCTACGAAGTGTTCGGCGTGATCACCAACCTCGTGGGCGGCTACCTCGGCGCCCGCCTGGGGCTCACCGCACCATGAACATCGGTCTTGGCATGCAGGTTGTCGCCCTGCTGATGCTCACGGTACCAGCAGCCTCGCTAACGGTGCCGTGGGTGATGGCCGCCCAGGCGCTCTCCGGCATCGCCAAGGACCTGAACAAGATGAGCGCCAAGAGCTCCATCAAGCTCCTGGTACCGGACAGCCAGCAAGGCACCCTCTACAAATGGGTGGCCATCCTAACGGGCTCGAAAAACGCCCTCAAAGGTGTGGGTTTCTTCCTCGGGGGAGCATTGCTAGCGCTGCTCGGTTTCACCCTGGCAGTGCTGGCCATGGCAGCAGCCTTGGCCCTCATTTGGATCTGCAGCTTGATCCTGCTGAAAAAGGACTTGGGCAAAGCCAAGGCCAAACCGAAGTTCCGCGACATGCTGTCCAAGAGCCGGGCGATCAACATTCTCTCGGCCGCACGGCTGTTTTTGTTCGGTGCGCGGGATGTCTGGTTTGTTGTGGCACTGCCGGTGTACCTGAGCTCTACGTTTGGCTGGGACTTCTGGCTGGTCGGCGGTTTCTTGGCCGCGTGGGTCATCGGCTACGGCATCGTCCAGTCGTTTGCTCCCCATATCACCGGCAAGAAGCGCGGACATGTGCCCGATGGTCGAGCAGCCTTCATCTGGGCAATCGCCCTGGCCGGGCTACCTGCGCTCATTGCCGTGGGCCTGTCGGCAGGCTGGTCGGCGCAGGTAGTTCTGCTCGGTGGGTTGATGCTGTTCGGCGTGCTGTTCGCCGTGAACTCGTCGCTGCACAGCTACCTGATCGTCAGCTATGCCAAGGAAGACGGCGTGTCCTTGGATGTGGGCTTCTACTACATGTCCAACGCCCTCGGGCGCTTGGTCGGCACATTGCTGTCAGGTTGGGTGTTCCAAGCTTATGGGTTAGAGGCGTGTTTGTGGGTATCCAGCATCTTCGTATTGGCTGCCGCACTCATCTCGATCGCACTGCCCAGGCACAGTGAAATGGCACAACAGACACACTGATCCGTGAGGAAATGCGGAGGCCATCAGGCCTCCGCTTTCACCACAAACTGCTCGATTTCAGCTGCAGTACTGCGGGCAGTGCGGGTCACCCCGATCAAGGTTGCTGATGCAGAACCTGTCCACTCGCCATAGCCCACCAGCCACAGTCTGGGCTCACTCACAGATCGGGTCCCTTCGACCTCTACACGTCCTTGCTCAGTCACAACCCCAAGGCTGACGAGGTGTCCCAAGGCGGGTTTGAACCCGGTGCACCAGATCACTGCATCCACTGCGGTTTCCGAGCCGTCTGCCCAGACCACACCGTCAGGGGTGAAACGAACGAAGGGTCTCACCGCGTGCAGAACGTCTCGCTCACGCGCCTCCACCACAGGCGGGACCATTACCACGTCGCCCAGCCCGCCGACCGGCTGCTCAATGACACGCCCCTCCATCTGCGCTTTCCAGCGCTCTGTGGCCCGCTCGAACAGCACTCGGCCATCTACATCATCAGGGAGGAAAACTGGATCGGTAGGGGTTACCCAGGTCGCATCCGCTACTTTGGAAACCTCTGCGAGAATCTGCGCGCCGGAGTTGCCGCCGCCAACGACCAGAACGCGCTTGCCAGAGAAGGCCTGCGGTTCAACGTAGTGCGCCGAATGCAGCTGTTGCCCACGGAATAGCTCAGCGCCGGGGTAGACAGGTATGTTCGGATTGCTCCAGGTGCCTGTAGCACTGACCACAGCTTTGGCGTCCCAATGGCCAGACTCTGAATGGACACGTAGAGCGTCGGCAACGCGCTCGATCGAGGTGACGCCCACCGGCCGTTCAACTGGAAACTGATAGCGAGCCTCATACTGGGTGAGGTAGTCGATGACGTGCTCGCGAGAAGGATAGCCATCCTCCACAGGCGGCATCATCCAACCGGGAATGGAACTCCAGGTGGCCGGCGAGAATAGCCGCAGGGAATCCCAGCCGTGTCGCCAAGCACCACCGGCGCCCTGCTCGGCATCGAGGATGATGAACGAGAGATCTGTTCGGCGCAGGAAGTACGCCGTTGCCAGGGCGGCTTGTCCTCCGCCAATGATGACTACATCCCACAAGCGCTCTGCATGGGCTTTCATTTCACTCCCTCCGGACCATGGTCAGGCCCCATCTTCTCAGACGCTGCAGTAAGGGACTTGACGTAGGTCCTCTGCTGCAACGGTCACCAGCATTCAAAACCTACACGCAGCGCTACACGGGCTTATTGTCTATTTCCAGACGACTGGCCAAAGGAGAAAGCGAGATAACGGCTCGCAAGGCCTCATGATTGGCATCAGACCATGCCTGATCCAGCAAATCGTTGAGCGCGCCCTGCGTTGGAATTGACTGAAGGGCTTGCGTTGTTGGGTCGTACACGAAAGCGTAGAGACCTTTCTCAATCGCCCTAGAGACCTGGCGGTGCCAATTAAAATTGCCGCCATCAGTCATCATTCAGGGCAGAAGGAAGCATCCCATTCACTGAAGTGCTCCCCCTCAGAAAGGTACTGAGTGCCTGAGTAGGCAAAATCCCAGTCACTTTTGATGACGTGGAACGCTGCGTTCAGCGTGTGATTGTGAACAAGCCGATTGAAACCATAGCACCCCGGCCAGCCGATGGCTGCTGCGAGCCTTCTCACTTCGGCCGTCTTTATCACATGACGGGTACGCAGGGCTTCGAAGATCTCTGCCTTGGGCTCGGCCCAATAGAGCAGCAGGTTCCTTCTCACGTATGACGGAAGAGTTTCATCAGGCAGAATCGAGAGGGGCATGTGAAAACGCCAGTACAAGGAAGGGAGGGGTCACGCGGGGAGGCTGGTGTAACCGCCCGATGGAGGGGAGCGAGCGCTTCCCCTCTACCGACGACAGTTTTAATTGTTGGGCGACAGCTTTAATTCCACAAAATCAGCTGATCAACACCTGACTACCCGTTACTCGACAGTCACCGACTTGGCCAGATTGCGCGGCTGGTCAACGTCGGTCCCCTTCAGCACGGCCACGTAATAAGACAGCAACTGAAGCGGAATGGTGTACAGGATTGGCGCCAGGGCATCGGCAATGTGCGGCACCTTTATCACGTGGGTGCCTTCGCCATTGGTCATGCCAGCGTGCTCGTCGGCGAACACGACCAGCTCGCCACCACGGGCACGCACTTCCTGCAGGTTGGACTTCAGCTTCTCCAGCAGTTCGTTGTTGGGTGCAACGGTAACCACCGGCATGTCGTTGTCCACCAGAGCCAGCGGGCCGTGCTTCAACTCGCCTGCTGGGTAAGCTTCGGCATGGATGTAGGAGATTTCCTTAAGCTTGAGAGCACCTTCCATCGCCACCGGGTACTGCGCGCCGCGGCCGAGGAACAGGGTATGGTGCTTGTCGGCGAACAGCTCAGCAATTTTCTCGACGGTGGCATCCATGGCCAGGGCTTCGCCCAGGCGGGTCGGCAGGCGACGCAGCTCTTCAACCAGCTCAGCTTCGACACCGGCTTCCAGCGTACCGCGCACCTGACCAAGGGCCAGGGTCAGCAGCATCAGCGAAACCAGCTGGGTGGTGAATGCTTTGGTCGAAGCCACGCCGATTTCAGGCCCGGCCAAGGTCAGCAGGGTCAAGTCCGACTCGCGTACCAGCGAGCTGATACCCACGTTGCAGATCGCCAGGCTGCCAAGGAAACCCAACTCCTTGGCGTTGCGCAGTGCGGCCAAGGTATCGGCGGTTTCGCCGGACTGCGAGATGGAGACGAACAGCGTGTCCGCCTGCACCACCACCTTGCGGTAGCGGAACTCGCTGGCCACTTCTACCTGGCATGGGATGCCGGCCAGGCTTTCCAGCCAGTAACGCGCAACCATACCGGCGTGGTAGCTGGTGCCACAGGCAACGATCTGCACGTTGCGCACCTTGGCAAACAGGTCGGCAGCTTGCGGGCCAAAGGCCTGGACCAGCACGTTGTCCTTGCCCAGGCGGCCTTCAAGCGTGCGCTGAACAACGCTTGGCTGCTCGTGAATTTCCTTGAGCATGAAGTGGCGGTAAGTGCCCTTGTCGGCAGCCTCGGCACCTTCGTGATATTGCACGGTTTCGCGCTGGGCCTTGTTGCCCTGCTGGTCCCAGATAGAGACCTGATCACGGCGGATTTCAGCGATGTCGCCTTCTTCCAGGTACATGAACCGGTCAGTAACCTGACGCAGCGCCAGCTGGTCGGACGCCAGGAAGTTCTCGCCAAGGCCCAGGCCGATAACCAGCGGGCTACCACTGCGTGCGGCCACCAGGCGGTCCGGCTGCTTGGCACTGATCAGCGCGAGGCCGTAAGCGCCGTGCAGGCGCTTCACCGCCGCCTTAAGGGCGTCGGTCAGGTCTGGAATGCTCTTCAGGGTGTGGTGGATCAGGTGGACGATGACTTCGGTATCGGTCTGCGAAGTGAAGACATAGCCCAACCCCTTCAGCTCTTCACGCAGCTCCTCGTGGTTCTCGATGATGCCGTTGTGCACCACGGCCACGTCATTGCCCGAGAAGTGCGGGTGGGCGTTGCCTTCAGTCGGCGCGCCGTGGGTAGCCCAGCGGGTGTGGGCAATTCCCAGCTGGCCTGCCAATGGGTCATCAGCAACAGCAACCTCCAGCTCGCTGACCTTGCCGATGCGGCGGCGGCGCTGCAGTTCACCGGTCTGGGTGAGTACAGCCAAACCGGCACTGTCGTAACCGCGGTATTCAAGACGCTTGAGGCCTTCGATCAGGATGGCTGTGATATTACGCTCGGCGACAGCACCAACGATTCCACACATGTTTTATTGCTCCTGGCTGATCGCGGCGCAGATCAGGTTGATGCCGCGGGCTTGAATTTGTTCGCGCGCTGCTGCTGGCAGGCGTTCATCTGTAATAAGGGTGTGTACGCTGCCCCAGGGCAGCTCGAGGTTAGGGATCTTGCGCCCCACCTTGTCCGACTCGACCATCACGATCACTTCACGGGCAACTTCGGCCATGACCCGGCTCAGCCCAAGCAGTTCGTTGAAGGTAGTGGTACCCCGGCCGAGGTCGATGCCATCGGCACCGATGAATAATTGGTCGAAATCGTAGGAGCGCAGTACCTGCTCCGCGACCTGGCCCTGGAACGATTCGGAATGTGGGTCCCAGGTGCCACCGGTCATCAGCAGCACCGGCTCGTGTTCGAGGTCGCAGATTGCACGAGCCACATTGAGCGAATTGGTCATCACCACCAGGCCTGGCTGGCGCCCCAGCTCGGGGATCATTGCCGCCGTGGTGCTGCCGCTGTCGATGATAATGCGCGCATGTTCGCGGATACGCCCCACAGCGGCACGCGCAATGGCCTTTTTATACGAAGAGACGGGTTGTGCCGGTTCTCCGAGCAACTCTTGCGGCACCGGCACCGCACCACCGTAGCGGCGTAACAACAAGCCGTTGGTTTCCAAGGCGGCAAGGTCTTTGCGAATAGTCACTTCCGAGGTGGCGAAACGCTTGGCCAACGCGTCCACACTTACCTCACCCTGCTCGCTGAGCAGAGCCAGAATATTGTGTCGCCGTTGTGGTGTATTTCGTTTCGACATGTGCGTTTAAGTTTCGATTCGAAAGTTAATGATTGCAATCAAAACCTAAGACGCGCGATTCGTCAAGCTGTCGCTGACCTGTGGATTGTTTGTCTCTGCTTTGACGCGCTCCCTTTAGGCGCGGCAGCGCCAATAAAAAAGCCGACTTATTCACATAAGTCGGCTTTCGATCGAAACGGCTGTGAATAACTCAGCTCTTCTTGATCTTCTCCGGGCGCTTCCAGCCCGAAATGTTGCGCTGGCGCGCACGGGCAACAGCCAGGTCACCCGCTTCTACAGCCTGGGTGATGGTCGAGCCGGCTGCGGTGGTCGCGCCGGCCTTGATTTCCACAGGCGCCACCAGCGAGTTGTTCGAACCGATGAACACGTCTTCACCCATCACGGTCTTGAACTTGTTGGCGCCATCGTAATTGCAGGTGATGGTGCCGGCGCCGATATTGGTGCGCGCACCGATTTCGGCATCCCCCAGGTAGGTCAGGTGACCAGCCTTGGCCCCTTCACCCAGGTGGGCGTTTTTCAGTTCAACGAAGTTACCCACATGGGCCTTGGCGTCCAGTACGCTGCCCGGACGCAGGCGGGCGAACGGGCCAGCATCGCTGCCTTCGCCCATCACGGCGCCTTCGAGGTGGCTGTTGGCCTTGACCACCGCGCCTTTGCGCAGGGTCGTGTTCTTGATCACGCAGTTAGGGCCGATCTGCACATCGTCTTCGATGACCACCTTGCCTTCGAGAATCACGTTGATGTCGATCAGCACGTCACGACCAACGCTGACTTCACCACGAACATCGAAGCGTGCCGGGTCACGCAGGGTAACCCCCTGAGCCATCAGACGGCGGCCTTCACGCAACTGGTAGTGACGCTCCAGCTCGGAGAGCTGGCGGCGGTCGTTGGCGCCCTGCACTTCCATAGCGTCGTGTGGCTGTTCAGTGGCCACCACCAAGCCATCGGCCACTGCCATGGCGATTACGTCAGTCAGGTAGTACTCGCCCTGGGCGTTGTTGTTCGACAGGCGGCCCATCCAGTCGGCGAGGCGCGCGGCCGGCAAGGCCAGAATGCCGGTGTTGCCTTCCTTGATCGCTTTTTGCGCGTCGTTGGCGTCCTTGTGCTCAACGATGGCAGTTACCCTGCCCTGCTCGTCACGCACGATCCGGCCATAACCGGTCGGATCGTCGAGGGTGACTGTCAGCAGTCCCAGCTGCTGATCGTTGGCCTTCGCCAACAGACGCTGCAGGGTCTCCACTTCGATCAACGGCACGTCGCCGTACAACACCAGCACGGTGTCAGCGGTCAGCGCCGGCAGTGCCTGGGCAACAGCATGACCGGTACCCAGCTGTTTATCCTGCATGACGAAATTCAGGTCGTCAGCAGCCAGCCGCTCGCGAACCAGCTCGGCACCATGGCCAATGACCACATGAATACCTTGCGGCTGAAGTTGGCGCGCGCTGTGGATAACATGGCCGAGCATGGAATTGCCAGCTACCGGGTGCAACACTTTGGGCAGCGCCGAGCGCATGCGGGTGCCTTGGCCGGCG
Source organism: Pseudomonas sp. FW305-E2 (assembly GCF_058782925.1). Taxonomy (NCBI): domain Bacteria; kingdom Pseudomonadati; phylum Pseudomonadota; class Gammaproteobacteria; order Pseudomonadales; family Pseudomonadaceae; genus Pseudomonas; species Pseudomonas sp. FW305-E2. The sequence continues at coordinate 117,952 of NZ_JBYSYE010000005.1, forward strand.
GCGAGAATAACGATATCGAGTGACATTACTGGCTACCAATCCTGGGCGGTCAGTGAAAGACCGGGGGAGAAAACAGAAAAAGAAAAAGGGTAGCCGAGGCTACCCTTTTACTCAATCGCAACAGAAGTTATCAGCCGGGGCCGATTACTTGCCTTTGCGCATTTGCTGGACGGTACGCAGCTGGGCTGCGGCCTCGGCCAGACGTGCGGCGGCGGCACTGTAGTCGAAGTCCGCGCCTTTCAGATTCAGGGCGTTCTCGGCAGCCTTGAGGGCCTCCTGAGCCTGAGCTTCATCCAGGTCTGTAGCACGTTGCACGGTATCGGCAAGCACCTTGACCATGTTCGGCTGAACCTCGAGGAAACCACCAGAGATGTAGAACACCTCTTGTGCGCCACCCTGCTTGGTCAGCGTGATCGGACCAGGCTTGAGATTGGTGATCAGCGGCGCATGGCCTGGAGCGATACCAAGATCACCCAGGTTACCGTGCGCAACCACCATCTCGACCAGGCCGGAGAAGATCTCTCCTTCCGCGCTGACGATATCGCAATGGACTGTCATAGCCATCTGCTTGCCTCAACCTGATAGCGCCCCTTGCGGGGCGCAGGAATTACAGTTTCTTGGCTTTCTCGATCGCTTCGTCGATGCTGCCGACCATGTAGAACGCTTGTTCTGGCAGGTGGTCGTAGTCACCTTTGAGGATGCCGCTGAAGCCAGCGATGGTGTCTTTCAGGGAAACGTACTTACCTGGCGAACCGGTGAAGACTTCTGCCACGAAGAACGGCTGCGACAGGAAGCGCTGGATCTTACGAGCGCGGGCTACCAGTTGCTTGTCGGCTTCGGACAGTTCATCCATACCCAGGATCGCAATGATGTCCTTCAGCTCTTTGTAGCGCTGCAGAACATACTGAACGCCACGAGCGGTCTCGTAGTGCTCGTTGCCGATCACGTTCGGGTCCAGCTGGCGCGAAGTCGAGTCCAGTGGGTCGACCGCTGGGTAGATACCCAGGGAGGCGATGTCACGGGACAGAACGACGGTGGCGTCCAAGTGGGCGAAGGTGGTCGCTGGCGACGGGTCGGTCAAGTCGTCCGCAGGTACATATACGGCCTGTACGGAGGTGATCGAACCTTCCTTGGTGGAGGTGATGCGCTCTTGCAGAACGCCCATCTCTTCAGCCAGGGTCGGCTGGTAACCTACTGCCGAAGGCATACGGCCCAGCAGTGCGGATACTTCGGTACCGGCCAGGGTGTAACGATAGATGTTGTCGACGAACAGCAGAACGTCGTTACCTTCGTCACGGAACTTCTCGGCCATGGTCAGGCCGGTCAGCGCTACACGCAGACGGTTTCCTGGTGGCTCGTTCATCTGACCGTAGACCAGCGCTACTTTGTCGAGAACGTTGGAGTCCTTCATCTCGTGGTAGAAGTCGTTACCCTCACGAGTACGCTCACCCACACCAGCGAACACGGAGTAACCGCTGTGTTCCATGGCGATGTTACGGATCAGTTCCATCATGTTTACGGTCTTGCCGACACCGGCACCACCGAACAGACCAACCTTACCACCCTTGGCGAACGGGCAAACCAGGTCGATAACCTTGATGCCGGTTTCCAGCAGGTCGTTGCCGCCTGCCTGGTCAGCGAACGAAGGCGCTGGCTGGTGGATACCGCGACGCTCTTCTTCGCCGATCGGGCCGGCTTCGTCGATCGGGTTGCCCAGTACGTCCATGATACGGCCCAGGGTGGCCTTACCAACTGGAACGGAAATGGCAGCGCCGGTGTCGACGACATCCAGACCGCGCTTCAGGCCTTCGGTCGAGCCCATCGCAATGGTACGAACCACGCCGTCGCCCAGCTGCTGCTGAACTTCCAGGGTGGTTTCCGCGCCTTGTACTTTAAGCGCGTTGTATACACTCGGCACGACGTCACGTGGGAATTCCACGTCGATGACGGCGCCGATGATTTGAACGATACGTCCGCTACTCATAGCTGGATCCTCTGAATATGTGAACCGTTAAACCGCGGCAGCGCCGCCGACGATTTCCGAGATCTCCTGGGTGATCGCAGCCTGACGCGCCTTGTTGTAGATCAACTGAAGCTCTTTGATCAAATCACCGGCGTTGTCTGTGGCGTTCTTCATGGCGATCATCCGGGCCGCTTGTTCAGCAGCGTTGTTCTCGACCACCGCCTGGTAGACCTGCGACTCCACGTAGCGCACCATCAAGCCGTCCAGCAGCTCTTTTGCGTCGGGTTCGTACAGGTAGTCCCAGTGATGCTTGAGATCCTGATCCGGGGTTGCCACCAACGGTACCAATTGCTCGACCGTCGGCTTCTGGGTCATGGTATTGATGAACTTGTTCGAAACCACCGAGAGGCGATCGATACGGCCGTCCAGGTAGGCGTCCAGCATCACTTTGACGGAGCCGATCAGATCGTTGATCGATGGCTCTTCGCCCAAGTGGCTGATCGCTGCTACGACGTTGCCGCCAAAGATGCGGAAGAAAGTCGCACCCTTGCTGCCGATCACGCACAGGTCGATTTCCACGCCCTGTTCGCGGTTTGCGCTCATGTCCTTGACCAGGGCCTTGAACAGGTTGGTGTTCAAGCCACCGCACAGACCACGGTCACTGCTCACCACGATATAACCAGCGCGCTTTACAGGGCGCTCGATCATGAACGGGTGGCGGTATTCCGGGTTGGCGTTGGCCAGATGACCGATCACCTGGCGGATACGTTCCGCGTAAGGACGGCTAGCAGCCATGCGCATTTGTGCCTTGCGCATCTTGCTGACCGCCACTTTCTCCATGGCGCTGGTAATTTTTTGCGTGCTTTTGATGCTCGCAATCTTACTGCGAATCTCTTTTGCGCCTGCCATGTATCACCTATCAGGTTAGCAAGCGGGGGCCTGAGCCCCCGCTGCGGCTTACCAGGTCTGGGTGGCCTTGAACTTCTCGATACCGGCTTTCAGGCCTGCGTCGATTTCGTCGTTGAAGTCACCCTTCACGTTGATCTTCGCCATCAGTTCAGCGTGATCACGGTTGAAGAAGGCGATCAGAGCTTGCTCGAAGCTGCCGATCTTGGAGACTTCTACGTCGATCAGGAAGCCACGCTCAGCGGCGTACAGCGACAGAGCCATGTCCGCGATGGACATCGGCGCGTACTGCTTCTGCTTCATCAGCTCGGTAACGCGCTGACCATGCTCCAGCTGCTTGCGGGTCGCTTCGTCCAGATCGGACGCGAACTGGGCGAATGCAGCCAGTTCACGGTACTGAGCCAGAGCGGTACGAATACCACCGGACAGCTTCTTGATGATCTTGGTCTGAGCGGCACCACCTACGCGGGATACCGAAACACCGGCGTTCACTGCAGGGCGGATGCCCGAGTTGAACATGGCCGATTCCAGGAAGATCTGACCGTCGGTGATGGAAATCACGTTGGTCGGAACGAACGCAGAAACGTCGCCAGCCTGGGTTTCGATGATCGGCAGAGCGGTCAGGGAACCGGTTTTGCCAGTGACAGCACCGTTGGTGAACTTCTCGACGTACTCTTCCGAAACGCGCGATGCACGCTCCAGCAGACGGGAGTGGAGATAGAACACGTCGCCTGGGTATGCTTCGCGTCCTGGTGGACGGCGCAGCAGCAGGGAGATCTGACGGTAGGCAACGGCCTGCTTGGACAGGTCATCGTAAACGATCAGTGCGTCTTCACCGCGGTCGCGGAAGAACTCGCCCATGGTGCAACCGGCGTATGGCGCCAGGAATTGCAGTGCGGCGGATTCCGAAGCACTGGCAACAACCACGATGGTGTTGGCCAGGGCGCCGGTTTCTTCCAGCTTGCGAACGATGTTGGCAACGGTGGAACGCTTCTGGCCGACAGCAACATAAACGCAGAAAATACCGGAGTTTTTCTGGTTGATGATGGCGTCGATGGCCATGGCGGTCTTGCCGATCTGACGGTCGCCAATGATCAGCTCACGCTGGCCACGGCCGACAGGGATCATGGCGTCGACGGATTTGTAACCAGTCTGTACAGGCTGGTCTACCGACTTACGCCAGATCACGCCTGGAGCCACTTTCTCGACTGCGTCGGTCTGGGTGTTGCCCAGAGGACCTTTGCCGTCAATCGGGTTGCCCAGTGCGTCGACGACGCGACCCAGCAGTTCCTTACCAACCGGAACTTCCAGGATGCGGCCGGTGCACTTGGCGCTCATGCCTTCGGCGAGGGTGTCATAGGCACCCAAGATCACTGCACCTACGGAGTCTTGCTCCAGGTTCAGGGCCATGCCGTAGACGCCGCCAGGGAACTCGATCATTTCGCCGTACATGACGTCGGCCAGACCGTGGATCCGCACGATACCGTCGGATACCGAAACGACGGTACCTTCGTTACGGGCTTGGGAGCTCACATCGAGGTTATCGATGCGGCCCTTGATGATTTCACTAATTTCGGAAGGATTGAGTTGCTGCATTGCTCTGCTGCCCCTTCAAACTCAAGATTTCAATGCTTCGGCCAGTTTCGCGATTTTGCCGCGAACAGAGCCATCGATTACCAGGTCACCGGCGCGGATGACGACGCCGCCAATCAGGCTGGCATCCTCCGACGCGTGCAGGCGCACTTCCTGGCCTAACCGTGCACTGAGAACCTTGGCGAGTTTGTCTTGCTGTTCTTGGTTCAACGCGAAGGCACTGGTGACTTCCACGTCCACGGATTTCTCTTGCTCGGCCTTGTACAGGTCGAACAGGGCGGCAATCTCCGGCAGAAGCAGGAGACGGTCGTTTTCCGCGGCAACATGAATGAAATTCTGTGCCTGTGCATTGAACTTGTCACCGCACACGTCAATGAACGTGGCGGCCTTTTCTGCGCTCGTCAGTCGCGGGGCCTTGAGCAGGCGCTGCATGGTGTCGTCTTGCGACACCGCAGCAGCCAGGCCGAGCATGGCTGACCAATTGGCCAGTTGCTGATGGGCCTGGGCATGCTCAAAGGCAGCCTTAGCGTAAGGTCGGGCCAACGTGGTCAGTTCTGCCATGATCGCCCTCGCTTAAATTTCAGCGGCCAGTTTGTTAACCAGCTCCGCATGCGCGTTTTGATCGATTGTGGCGCCAAGGATCTTTTCAGCACCACCAACGGCCAGAGCACCCACTTGGGCACGCAGGGCGTCTTTAGCGCTGTTCAGTTCCTGTTCGATCTCGGCCAGAGCCTGAGCCTTCACACGGTCAGCTTCGACGCGGGCCTGTTCACGGGCTTCCTCGACAAGCTGAGCAGCGCGTTTCTTGCTTTGCTCGATGATTTCGGCTGCTTGTGCTTTAGCTTCACGCAGTTGCTGACCCGCTTTCTCTTGGGCCAGCTCCAGGTCGCGAGCTGCGCGGTTGGCAGCGTCCAAGCCGTCGGCAATCTTCTTTTGGCGCTCTTGCAGAGCAGTGATGACCGGAGGCCATACATACTTCATGCAGAAGAGTACAAAAATCAGGAAAGCAACGGATTGGCCAATCAGGGTTGCATTAATGTTCACGCCAACACCTCGCTCGGTCTTAATTCATACAGCCATCAACTCGTGGTGACGAGTGATTAGCCGGCGATCTGACCAACGAACGGATTCGCGAAGGTGAAGAACAGAGCGATACCAACACCGATCATGGTTACGGCGTCGAGCAGACCGGCAACGATGAACATTTTGACCTGCAGCATCGGAACCATTTCTGGCTGACGAGCAGCGCCTTCCAGGAATTTGCCACCCAGCAGGCCGAAACCAATGGCGGTACCCAGAGCACCCAGGCCGATCAGCAGAGCAACAGCGATAGCGGTCAGACCAACTACAGTTTCCATCTTTCCTCCCGACTTTTACGTCGTATTGGTTAGGTTTTTAGTTTGAAGCGGTAAAACAAATCGTTTGGTACAGCATGCCCTTGCGGACTTTTTAAGCCCTCCCCCCGTACAGGCAGGGAAGGCTATCAGACACGCCAGGCGGTCTTAATGGTTATCTTCGTGAGCCATCGACAGGTAGACGATGGTCAGCATCATGAAGATGAAAGCTTGCAGGGTGATGATCAGGATGTGGAACACAGCCCACGCCCATTGCAGCACCACACCCAGGCCGCTGAGCCACAGCAGGCCGGAGCCGAACATTACAGCGATCAGGATGAACACCAGCTCGCCAGCATACATGTTGCCGAACAGACGCAGTGCCAGCGAGATCGGCTTGGCGATCAGGGTGACGAATTCCAGCAGGAAGTTGACCGGAATCAGCAGGATCTGCACGAAGATATTCTTGCTGCCAAACGGGTGCAGGGTCAGCTCACCGATGAAGCCGCCCAGTCCCTTGACCTTGATGCTGTAGAAGATGATCAGGGCGAAGACGCAGAAGGCCATGGCCAGGGTCGCGTTCGGGTCAGTGGTCGACACGGCGCGGAACGGAATGTGCGGGTCACCGGAAATCAGGATGGCCAGCTGAGGGATCCAGTCGACCGGTACCAGGTCGACGGCGTTCATCAGGAATACCCAGACGAAAATGGTCAGCGCCAGTGGTGCGATTACCGGGCTACGGCCGTGGAAGGAGTCCTTCACGCTGCCGTTGACGAAGTCGACCATCACCTCAACGAAGTTCTGCAGACCGCCAGGTTGGCCGGAAGTCGCCTTCTTGGCCGCCATGCGGAAGATCAACAGGAAGATCAGACCCAGCGCGACGGACCAACCCAGGGTGTCCAGGTGGAACGCCCAGAAGCCCATTGCCTTGGCTTCTGCAGCCGAATGGGCGAAGCCCCAGCTGCCGTCTGGTAGTTGACCGTAGGTCAGGTTCTGCAAGTGGTGCTGGATATAGCCCGAAGCGGTTTCTGCTGCCATGGTTGCCTCAAACGCCCTAAGGTCTCGAAAGTCTTTTATTCATCAGCAGGGGCGCGAACCAGCTGACCAAAAGGGTCAACACGAAGACGCCGAATACTGCTAGCGGCGCCAGTGGCTTCACTCCTGCAAAGGTCAGTGCAAAAAGCACTGCCGTCAAAATCATCTTGCCTGCCTCGCCAGCGTAAAACGACTTGACGATAGCTTGTGCCGCCCGAGCCCCGCTGAAGCGAAAAGCCTTCCAGGCGAAATACACATTGGGCAGCCAGGCAATCAAACCTCCGCAAAGGCCTGAATATCCACTGACCGACCCTTTCCACTGCCACACCACCAAGGTTGCCAGCAGCAGTACGACAAATTGAGCCAGCAGTACCGGAAAAACCGCCCAGCGATGGAAAGGCAGGCGGTTTGGCGTGCGTATTTCCATCACAACTGCTCCTCGGAAGTCGACCAACAAGTCAGCTATGACTTGGCATAATTTGTGCCGACAAAATGCGCGCAGAGTATAGGGGTGGATTAACCCCTATTCAACTCTTCGGTAGTGATTTCCGACTTCGCGCTACAACAGGAATTGTTTCAGCGGATGTGAGCGAGCACGCCTTGCAACTCATCAAGCGAGTTGTAGCGAATAACCAACTGGCCTTTGCCCTTGTTGCCATGACGGATCTGCACGGCCGAGCCCAGGCGCTCTGCGAGCCGCTGTTCAAGGCGTGCGATATCCGGATCAGGTTTGCTCGGTTCGACCGGATCAGGCTTGTCGCTGAGCCACTGACGGACCAGTGCCTCGGTTTGGCGCACGGTGAGGCCACGTGCGACAACATGACGCGCCCCCTCCTCCTGACGATTTTCATCCAGGCCGAGCAATGCACGGGCGTGCCCCATCTCCAGATCACCGTGGGCGAGCATGGTCTTGATCGCATCAGGCAAGGTAATGAGGCGCAGCAGGTTGGCCACAGTCACCCGCGACTTGCCCACAGCGTCAGCCACCTGCTGCTGGGTGAGTTCGAATTCCTGTTGCAGGCGCTGCAGGGCCATGGCCTCTTCCAGTGGGTTGAGGTCTTCGCGCTGGATGTTCTCGATCAATGCCATGGCGATGGCGGCTTCGTCGGGCACTTCGCGGACCATGGCCGGGATCGTGTCCAGGCCGGCCTGCTGAGTAGCGCGCCAACGGCGCTCACCGGCGATGATCTCGTATCGGTTGTCGCCAATCGGGCGTACCACGATCGGTTGCATCACACCATGGTTGCGAATCGAGTGCGCAAGCTCTTCCAGCGCCTCCGGGTCCATGTCCCGGCGAGGCTGATACTTGCCGCGCTGGACCAGCTCGACCGGCAGGTGTTGCAGTTCTTTCTGGTCGATCTTCACAGCCTGCTCTTCGAGCGCGCTGACGGAAGGACCACTGAGCAGTGCATCCAACCCACGTCCGAGACCCCGTTTCTTGACGGCCATACGGATTCCTTAAGTTGTTTGTGCAGTGCGTGATGGACGGCGTTGACGGCGTACCAGTTCCCCAGCCAGGGCCAGGTACGCCAGCGCGCCCCGCGATTGCTTGTCGTAAGCAAGGGCTGGCATGCCGAAGCTGGGGGCCTCGGCCAAGCGAATGTTGCGCGGAATGACCGTGTCGTACAGCTGAGGGCCAAAGTGCTCCTTCAACTGTGCCGAAACATCGTTGTTCAGGCTCAGACGCGGATCGTACATGGTCCGCAGCAGGCCCTCGATCTTCAACTCCGGGTTCAACCGGGCGGCGATACGCTTGATGTTATCCACAAGGTCGCTGAGACCTTCCAGTGCGTAGTACTCACACTGCATGGGGATAATCACGCCATCGGAAGCGACCAGAGCATTCAGCGTGAGCATCGACAGCGACGGCGGGCAGTCGATGAGGATGTAGTCGTAGTTATCGCGAATAGGCGCCAGGGCGTTGCGCAGACGGCTTTCCTTGACCTGCATTTCCAGCAGCACCACCTCAGCGGCGGTCAGGTCACGGTTTGCCGGCAGCAACTGGAAGCCTCCGTGCTCGGAGTAGTGCATAGCTTGGGCCAAGTCGCACTCCCCGATCAGCAGGTCGTAGACCGAATGCTCGAGCTCGTGCTTGTCCACACCGCTGCCCATGGTGGCGTTGCCCTGCGGATCGAGGTCGATCAGCAGGACACGACGCTTGGTCGCAGCCAGCGAGGCGGCGAGATTGATACAGGTGGTTGTCTTGCCCACACCACCTTTCTGGTTCGCGATTGCGAATACCTTAGCCATTGTTGCGAGTGTTCCCAGTCATGCCTTGCGGCGCAGTATCAGCAGATGGCGCTGGCCCTGGCAACCCGGAACGGTCAGGGCCTGTTCGCTTTCCACTGTGAAGTCTGCGGGCAATGCTACCAGTTCATCGGCAGGATGCAGCCCCTTCATTGCAAGCCATTGCGTCCCGGTGTCGCCCATGTGGCGGGTCCAGTTGGTGAAGTTCTCCATGCTGCTGAAGGCGCGGGAGATGATTCCGTCGAACGGTTGTGCCGGCTGGAACGCCTCGACCCGGCTGTGGATAACCGTGAGGTTGTCCAGCTTGAGTTCCATTTTCACCTGAGTCAGGAAACGGGTTTTTTTGCCATTGGCGTCCAGCACGGTGACGCGCTTGTGTGGATGCAGGATAGCCAGCGGGATGCCGGGCATGCCACCGCCGCTGCCAACATCCAGCCAGTTATCACGATCGTTGTGGATAAAAGACATGACGCTAAGGCTGTCGAGCAGGTGGCGCGAAACCATCTCGTCCGGGTCGCGCACAGCAGTCAGGTTGTAGGCTTTGTTCCATTTGATCAACAGAGCCAGGTAGCCAAGCAGCTTCTCGTGCTGCTCGGCAGTCAGCTCGACGCCAAGCTGGCGCGCACCTGTGGATAACTCTTCAGCGTGTTGAGGGGTGACCAGGGAACTCAAGCGCTTTGCTCCAATTCGCGGCCAGCGCCGCGTTTTTTCAAGTGAATCAGCAACAGGGAAATCGCCGCCGGGGTCACACCCGGGATACGCGAAGCCTGGCCCAGCGTCTCCGGACGGGTCTGGCTCAGCTTGCCCTGTATCTCCTTGGACAGGCCGGAAATCGTCGTGTAGTCGATATCCACAGGCAGGCGTGTGTCTTCGCTGGCGCGCAGTCGGGCAATTTCATCCTGCTGGCGGTCGATGTAGCCGGCGTATTTGGTGCGGATCTCGACCTGCTCGGCAACCTGTGGATCGATCGCTTCACCGCCAGTCGCTTCGATCAGGCCGGCGTAGTCGATTTCGGGGCGCGCCAGCAGGTTGAGCAAGCTGTACTCGTGGCTCAGCGGAGTGCCGAATTTATCCACAACGGCCTGACCTTGCTCGGTATTCGGCCGAACCCAGGTCGATTTCAGGCGCTGTTCCTCACGCTCGATACCGTCGCGCTTGGCGCAGAACGCGGCCCAGCGCAGGTCATCGATCAGGCCCAGTTCACGGCCCTTTTCGGTCAGGCGCAGGTCGGCGTTGTCTTCGCGCAGTATCAGCCGGTACTCGGCACGCGAGGTAAACATGCGGTACGGCTCCTGCGTACCCAAGGTAATCAGGTCGTCCACCAGTACGCCGATGTATGCCTCGTCGCGGCGCGGGCACCAGCTGTCACGGCCCTGCGCCCGAAGTGCGGCGTTAGTCCCGGCCAGCAGGCCCTGGGCGCCGGCTTCTTCGTACCCGGTGGTGCCGTTGATCTGCCCGGCGAAGAACAGGCCGCCGATAACTTTGGTCTCGAGGCTGTACTTGAGGTCACGGGGATCGAAGTAGTCGTACTCGATGGCATAGCCCGGGCGCACGATGTGGGCGTTTTCCATGCCGCGGATCGAACGGACCAGCTCCAACTGCACGTCGAACGGCAGCGAAGTGGAAATACCGTTGGGATACAACTCATGGGTGTTCAAGCCTTCCGGCTCAATGAACACCTGGTGGCTTTCCTTGTCGGCGAAGCGGTGGATCTTGTCTTCGATCGACGGACAGTAGCGCGGACCGACACCTTCGATCACGCCCGAGTACATCGGTGAACGGTCGAGGTTCGAGGCAATGATCTCGTGGGTGCGCGCATTGGTGTGGGTAATCCAGCAGCTCACCTGACGCGGGTGCATTTCGGCATTGCCCATGAACGACATCACCGGGATCGGCGTATCGCCTGGCTGTTCGGTCATTACCGAGAAGTCCACCGAGCGGCCGTCAATGCGTGGCGGGGTACCGGTTTTCAGGCGGCCGACGCGCAGCGGCAGTTCACGCATGCGGTGGGCCAGGGCAATCGAAGGTGGATCACCGGCGCGACCACCGGAATGGTTTTGCAGACCAATGTGGATAAGGCCGCCGAGGAAGGTACCGGTAGTCAGCACCACCGATTCGGCAAAGAAACGCAGGCCCATCTGGGTCACCACGCCTTTGACCTGGTCCTGCTCGACGATCAGGTCATCGCAGGACTGCTGGAATATCCACAGGTTTGGCTGGTTTTCCAGGATTTCACGTACCACTGCCTTGTAGATGGCGCGGTCGGCTTGCGCACGGGTGGCTCGTACGGCCGGGCCCTTGCGGTTGTTCAGAACGCGGAACTGGATGCCGCTCTTGTCGGTGGCCAGCGCCATGGCGCCGCCGAGCGCATCGATCTCTTTGACCAGATGGCTTTTGCCAATACCGCCGATGGCGGGGTTGCAGCTCATGTGACCGAGGGTTTCCACGTTATGGGTCAGCAGCAGGGTTTTCACACCCATGCGTGCAGACGCAAGCGCAGCCTCGGTACCGGCATGGCCGCCGCCGATGACGATCACGTCAAAACGGGAAGGGAAATCCACCACGCACCTCGTGCCTGTTTTTGCGAATAGAGAAGGTAAGCGGACAAGTATAGGGACTTCACCCCCAGTAAAGAAACCGTCTGAGCAAATTTTGACCAGTCTGTGGATGAGTGGCAAACAACAGAAATCAAAGAGAAGAAATTTAAAAAGCTTTGTTTTTATGTTTATTCTTATGCACAGCGATATCTGTGGATAAAGTCCTGTATCCCAATAATGGCGCTATGTAGAGAGAAATTAAACCCTGTGTCTGGAGTGCCATGAGGCCTATGGATAACGTCTTTTAGCCTGTGGATTAAATGGCTGTTTACCCACAGGCGGGTTTTTCCTCAGAAAAAAAGCCCGCTTATCAACTGAGCTGAAGGCGACTTTTCCACAGGGCTCCTGAGCACAGTTTTCGAGCCGAGCATGGAAAATTCATCGCGCTGGCGGCCAGACATGGTCAGGTTGGAGCGATCGAGCCCGCGAAGGGGTCGGTACATCCACAGAGATCTGGAGCTTGTAAGGGCTTCTTCGCGGGTCCGCCCGCCCCCACAGGTGTTTGGGTCATCGGCCTGCATTCATCTTCTGCAACGAATTTCAGGCAAAAAAAAGCCGCTCCCTAAGGAGCGGCGCTTGGCCTTGCCTGGCTGTGGATTACTTGCCGATGCAGAAGCTGGAGAATATCCGTCCAAGCAGGTCATCCGAGCTGAATGCTCCTGTAATCTCCCCCAGCGCATGCTGTGCCTGGCGTAAGTCCTCAGCCAGAAGCTCTCCCGCGCCCGCCAAGGTCAATTGAGCACGGCCGTGCTCCAGGTGCTCGCTGGCTTGGCGCAAGGCATCCAGATGGCGCCGGCGGGCGCTGAAGCCACTCTCTGCAGTCTGCTCGTAACCCATACAACCCTTCAGATGGTCGCGGAGCAGTTGCAGCCCTGTGTCGTCGCCCTTGGCGCTCAGGGTAATGGTCACATGGCCGTCATCGCACTGTTCCAGCGCTACCCGCTCACCACTCAGGTCGGCCTTGTTGCGAATCAACGTGACCTTGGCCGGTTCCGGCCGCTGAGCGAGAAACTCCGGCCACAAAGCGAACGGATCGCTGGCCTCGGGCGCAGTGGAGTCGACCACCAGCAGCACACGGTCTGCCTCGCCAATGGCCTTCAGGGCGCGTTCCACACCGATCTTTTCCACATGGTCATCGGTATCGCGCAAGCCGGCAGTATCGACAACGTGCAGCGGCATGCCGTCGATGTGGATATGTTCGCGCAGGATATCCCGCGTGGTGCCGGCGATGTCAGTGACGATGGCTGCTTCCCGCCCGGCCAGCTGGTTCAGCAAGCTCGATTTACCGGCATTCGGTCGGCCAGCAATGACTACCGTCATGCCGTCACGCAGCAAGGCGCCCTGCCCGGCCTCGCGCTGCACACTGGATAACTCGCTGCGCACGGCATCAAGCATCGACAGCACATGGCCATCGGCGAGGAAGTCGATCTCTTCCTCAGGAAAGTCGATCGCCGCCTCGACGTAAATACGCAAGGCAATCAACGCCTCGGTGAGGCTGTGCACACGCTTGGAGAATTCCCCTTGCAGCGAGCGCAGGGCGTTGCGCGCTGCCTGGCTGGAACTGGCCTCGATCAGGTCGGCGATGGCTTCGGCCTGCGCCAGGTCGAGCTTGTCGTTAAGGAAGGCGCGCTCGCTGAACTCGCCCGGGCGAGCCAGACGACAGCCGACTTGTACACAGCGCTGCAGCAGCATGTCCAAAACCACCGGGCCGCCGTGTCCCTGCAGTTCAAGCACGTCCTCACCAGTGAACGAATTAGGCCCGGGAAAGAACAGAGCAATCCCTTCGTCCAGCACCAGCCCTTCATCGTCGCGGAATGGACCGTAATGGGCATGCCGCGGGGTCAGGGTGCGGCCAGTGATCAACAGGCCGGCCTTGGCAGCCAGAGGGCCGGACAACCTGACAATTCCCACACCGCCCCGGCCTTGGGCCGTGGCGATGGCGGCGATGGTTTCACGCACAGTGTTCATGCTCGAAAGCCTCTACGACAAAAACGACAGATAGCAAAAACGCCCCACTAGGGGGCGTTTTTTATTCACAGGCTAGCGTATTAGCCCGTCAAGCAGCAGCTTTTTTGGTAGCTGCTTCGATACGGCGAGTGATGTACCACTGCTGCGAAATCGACAGGCAGTTGTTCACAACCCAGTACAGCACCAGACCGGCAGGGAACCACAGGAAGAAGAAGGTGAAGATGATTGGCATCATTTTCATCACCTTGGCCTGCATCGGATCCGGCGGTGTCGGGTTCAGGCGCTGCTGGATGAACATGGTGGCGCCCATGATGATCGGCAGGATAAAGAACGGATCCTTGATCGACAGGTCGGTAATCCACAGTATCCATGGGGCCTGGCGCATTTCCACGCTTTCCAGCAATACCCAGTACAGGGCCAGGAATACCGGCATCTGCACCAGGATCGGCAGGCAGCCGCCCAGTGGGTTGATCTTCTCTTTCTTGTAAAGCTCCATCATCGCCTGGGACATCTTCTGGCGATCGTCACCGAAGCGTTCCTTGAGTGCGGCGAGCTTAGGTGCAACGGCACGCATACGCGCCATGGAGCGGTAGCTGGCAGCCGACAGTGGGAAGAACAGGCCTTTGATCAACATGGTCAGCACGATGATCGACCAGCCCCAGTTACCCAGCAGGCTGTGGATATGTTGCAGCAGCCAGAAGATCGGCTGAGCGATGAACCACAGGAAGCCGTAGTCGACGGTCAATTCCAGGCCTGGGGACAACTCTTTCAGCTTGGACTGGATCTTCGGACCAGCGTACAGCAGGGCACTGGTTTCGACCTTGCCGCCAGCCGGTACGCTGATAACCGGGCCGGTGTAGCCGATGATGTAGTTGCCCTGGCTATCCTTGCGGGTCTGGACAACGTTGTTGTCCGACTTGGCCGGAATCCAGGCGGTCACGAAGTAGTGCTGCAGCCAGGCAACCCAACCGCCGGACACATTTTCTTTCAAACTACCTTTGTCGATGTCCTTCATCGAGACCTTTTTGTAAGGCTCAGATGCTGTCCACAGGGCAGCGCCCAGGTAGGTAGCGGTGCCGGTGGCAGTACTGGAGGACGGATCGCCGCTGGCATCACGCTTGAGCTGGGCAAACATGTTGCCGCTCCAGGCCTGGCCGCTCTGGTTGTCGATCAGGTAGCTGACATTCAGGTCGTACTCACCGCGCTTGAAGCTGAAACGCTTGATGTAGTTGACACCGTTGTCACTGAACTTCAGGTCTACCACCAGTTGTTCCTGGCCGTCGGCCAGCTGGTAGCTCTTCTGCTCGGCGGCATACAGGGGACGGCCGCTGGCGCGGGCATCCGGGCCATCGGTGCCGGTCAGACCACTTTGTGCCAGGTAAACACGTTCACCACCGTTGTCGAACAACTGGAATGGAATGTTCGGGTGGTCTTGACGGCGTGGGTACTTCGGCAGGTTCAGCTGGACGATGTCACCACCGACCGGATCGATAGCCAGTTCCAGAACGTCGGTCTTGACTCGGATCAGGTCCTTGCTGAGTGCGACCGGTGCCAGTTCGGCAGGGCTCGATTCGGCGTTGGCGCTCGGTACATCGGCGCTGGCACCGTTGTTACCGGCCGGCACGCCATCGGGCAAGCCCGGAGCAACAGTGCTGGCAGCAGTATTCTGAGTCGGCAGGGCAGCCTGGCCGTAGTCATCGTTCCACTTCAGGACCATGACGTAGGACACGACTGCCAGCGCGGCGATCAGGATCGTGCGTTTAATATCCATGATTACTCGGCTATCGAAGAAGTTCGGGAGGAAGGAGCGGGTGGAACGGGGTCGAAACCGCCGTCATTCCACGGATGACAACGCCCCAGGCGACGAACGGCCAGCCACCCACCACGCCAGATGCCATGGTTTTCGATGGCTTCATACGCGTAACAGGAGCAACTGGGGAAAAACCGACAGTGATTGGCCATCAGAGGACTAATGGCGTAACGGTAAAACTGGATCGGAACGAGTGCCAGTTTACGCATCTTGGCTGTCTACCCCTGCGGAATTGGCGGTGACTGCTGGTGTCGGCCGGCTGCGCGCCAGGCGTTTCCAGAGCTTGCCAAAGTGTTGGTGCAATTCCGGGTTTTCTATCTCACCCAATCCCTTGCGCGCGACGATCACGATGTCCAGGCCGGCAAGCAATTGCTGGTTCAGACGAAAGGAATCGCGCATCAAGCGCTTGAGGCGGTTGCGTTGAACGGCGAGCTTGACACTCTTCTTGCCGATTACCAAGCCAAGGCGTGGGTGATCGAGGCCGTTCTCGCGAGCAAGGATCAGCAGGTTTTTCCCTGGAACCTTGCCGGTTGGGGAGTCGAAGACCGCTTTGAAATGCCGGGGTGTAAGCAGTCGCTTTTCCCGACTGAAGTCCTGACTCACCACCTGTGCCGAAAAATCAAATGGCCAGACGCTTACGGCCTTTGGCACGACGACGCGACAGAACAGCACGGCCGTTCTTGGTAGCCATACGGGCACGGAAACCGTGGGTGCGGGCGCGCTTGATGGTGCTTGGTTGGAAAGTACGTTTCATGGCGTGTTACCTGGTTTGTCGACGACGGGCCGGGATGGCCCCCTTTTTAAGAGACCGGCGATTCTAGAGAAAGCAAGCCCATAGGTCAATTTCCAACCAGTCTTTCCATATAGAGCATGTGATGGACGGTGCCTGTTGATCAGTGCCCAAGGGGTGCTTGATCGGACACACGGATCGGGGACAACATGAAAAAAAAGAAGAGACATATAAAAAGCTTTTTTGAAGAACTTATAACTCTTAAGTGGATAACCTTCTGTGGATAACCTGCTCTAGCTCATGAATTACGGGGTGTACAGAGTTTTACAACTTTGTTCTGAACCCGTGCTGCGCTTGTTCCCATCGTGAGCGAAAGCTGTGGATGAAAACACCTGTTATCCACAGTGGAGTTATCAACAGGCTAAGGGTTGGGGTTGTGCATAGCCCTTATGGGCGTTTATCCACAGGGCTTATTCACAGAGGCGAAAAGCCGTTTTGGTCGATAAATGGCTGTTTTGTCGTGGTTCCTAACGTGTCCACATGTGGATAACTGAACGCTCGACCGGTACAATGGCGGTTTGTTTTTGCCTCATCCGGCTTTCAAACTCAGGGGATATCCGTGTCAGTGGAACTTTGGCAGCAGTGCGTGGAGCTTCTGCGCGATGAACTGCCTGCCCAGCAATTCAACACCTGGATCCGTCCGCTACAGGTCGAAGCCGAAGGCGACGAGTTGCGCGTCTATGCGCCTAACCGTTTCGTTCTCGATTGGGTCAATGAAAAGTACCTGGGTCGCTTGCTCGAGCTGTTGGGTGAGAACGGTAGCGGCATTGCACCAGCCCTTTCCTTATTAATAGGTAGCCGCCGCAGCTCGGCCCCAAGGGCTGCGCCCAACGCGCCGGTCAGCGCTGCCGTTGCGGCTTCGCTGGCGCAGACTCAGGCACACAAGACAGCCCCGGCAGCAGCGGTTGAACCCGTTGCCGTGGCTGCAGCCGAGCCTGTACTGGTCGAGACGTCTTCGCGTGACAGCTTTGATGCCATGGCCGAGCCTGCTGCGGCGCCGCCCAGTGGTGGCCGGGCTGAACAGCGCACCGTGCAGGTTGAAGGTGCGCTCAAGCACACCAGTTATCTGAACCGGACCTTTACCTTTGACACCTTCGTCGAAGGTAAGTCGAACCAGCTCGCCCGCGCGGCTGCCTGGCAGGTTGCGGACAACCCTAAGCATGGTTACAACCCACTGTTCCTTTATGGCGGTGTGGGTTTGGGTAAAACCCACCTTATGCATGCTGTGGGTAACCATCTGCTGAAGAAGAATCCGAACGCCAAGGTGGTGTACCTGCATTCGGAGCGTTTCGTCGCGGACATGGTCAAAGCGTTGCAACTCAATGCCATCAACGAATTCAAGCGCTTCTACCGCTCGGTGGACGCGTTGCTGATCGACGATATCCAGTTCTTCGCTCGCAAAGAGCGCTCGCAAGAAGAGTTTTTCCACACCTTCAACGCCTTGCTTGAGGGCGGCCAGCAGGTAATCCTTACCTCTGACCGCTATCCCAAGGAAATCGAAGGCCTGGAAGAGCGTCTGAAGTCGCGCTTTGGTTGGGGCCTGACGGTGGCTGTCGAGCCGCCAGAGCTGGAGACCCGCGTAGCAATCCTGATGAAGAAGGCCGACCAGGCCAAAGTCGAGCTCCCGCATGACGCAGCCTTTTTCATCGCTCAGCGCATTCGATCCAACGTCCGTGAGCTGGAAGGTGCACTGAAGCGGGTTATCGCTCATTCGCACTTCATGGGGCGTGACATCACCATCGAGCTGATTCGTGAATCGCTCAAGGATCTGTTGGCGCTGCAAGACAAACTGGTCAGTGTGGATAACATTCAGCGTACCGTCGCTGAGTACTACAAGATCAAGATCTCCGATCTGTTGTCCAAGCGTCGTTCGCGTTCTGTCGCGCGCCCGCGTCAGGTAGCCATGGCCCTGTCCAAGGAGTTGACCAACCACAGTCTGCCGGAAATCGGCGACATGTTCGGTGGTCGCGACCATACGACCGTGCTGCACGCCTGCCGCAAAATCAATGAACTGAAGGAATCCGACGCGGACATCCGCGAGGACTACAAGAACCTGCTGCGGACGCTGACGACCTGATGGCCGTCTGCGCAGCTAATTGAAGGCAAGGGACTAGACCATGCATTTCACCATTCAACGCGAAGCCCTGTTGAAACCCCTGCAACTGGTCGCCGGTGTCGTCGAGCGCCGTCAGACCTTGCCGGTCCTGTCCAACGTATTGCTGGTCGTACAAGGCCAGCAACTGTCGTTGACCGGTACCGACCTGGAAGTCGAGCTGGTAGGCCGAGTGCAACTGGAAGAGCCGGCCGAGCCTGGCGAGATCACTGTTCCGGCGCGCAAGCTGATGGACATCTGCAAAAGCCTGCCTAACGACGCCCTGATCGATATCAAGGTCGATGAGCAGAAGTTGTTGGTAAAGGCCGGCCGCAGCCGCTTCACCCTGTCGACCCTGCCTGCCAACGACTTCCCGACTGTGGAAGAAGGCCCGGGTTCGCTGACCTGCAACCTGGAGCAGAGCAAGCTGCGCCGCCTGATCGAGCGAACCAGCTTCGCCATGGCCCAGCAGGATGTGCGCTATTACCTCAACGGCATGCTGCTTGAGGTTTCCCGCAACACGTTGCGGGCCGTATCCACCGACGGTCACCGCTTGGCGCTTTGCTCGATGAGCGCGCCGATCGAGCAGGAGGATCGACACCAGGTCATCGTGCCGCGTAAAGGTATCCTGGAGTTGGCGCGCCTGCTGACCGATCCTGAAGGTATGGTCAGCATCGTGCTGGGCCAGCATCACATCCGCGCCACTACTGGCGAGTTCACCTTTACCTCCAAGCTGGTGGACGGCAAGTTCCCGGACTACGAGCGCGTACTGCCCAAAGGCGGTGACAAGCTGGTTGTCGGAGACCGCCAGGCGCTGCGTGAAGCTTTCAGCCGTACTGCGATTCTTTCCAACGAAAAGTACCGCGGTATTCGCCTGCAACTGGCTGCCGGTCAACTGAAGATCCAGGCTAACAACCCTGAGCAGGAAGAAGCTGAAGAAGAAATCAGCGTGGACTACGAAGGTAGCTCGCTGGAGATTGGTTTCAACGTCAGCTACTTGCTGGACGTGCTGGGCGTGATGACTACTGAGCAAGTTCGTCTGATCTTGTCCGATTCAAACAGCAGTGCGCTGCTGCAGGAAGCTGGCAATGACGATTCTTCCTACGTTGTCATGCCGATGCGCCTGTAACCTGTAGCAGGCGAAATGTCCCTTCGACGTATCATGGTCACCGCGGTGCGCAACTTGCACCCGGTGACACTCTTACCCTCCCCCCGCATCAACATCCTTTACGGCGCCAACGGCAGCGGCAAGACCAGCGTGCTCGAAGCCGTGCATTTGCTCGGCCTGGCCCGTTCATTTCGCAGCACCCGCCTGAATCCGGTTATTCAGTACGAACAGGCTGCCTGTACTGTGTTCGGCGAGGTTCAGCTGACGGAGGGTGGTACGAGCAACCTGGGTGTGTCCCGTGAGCGACAAGGGGAGTTTACTATCCGCATCGATGGGCAGAATGCGCGCAGCGCCGCGCAATTGGCTGAGTTACTGCCGCTCCAGCTCATCAACCCAGACAGTTTCCGGCTGCTTGAAGGCGCCCCAAAAATACGCCGCCAGTTTCTGGACTGGGGGGTGTTCCACGTGGAACCTCGTTTTCTGCCAGCCTGGCAACGCCTTCAGAAGGCGCTGCGGCAGCGGAACTCATGGTTGCGTCATGGTACACTTGACCCAGCTTCGCAAGCCGCCTGGGACCGGGAATTGTGCCTGGCTAGCGCGGAAATAGATGAATACCGTCGCAACTACATCAAGGCCTTGAAGCCCGTCTTCGAGCGAACCCTGAGCGAACTGGTCGAGCTGGACGGGTTGACCCTAAGCTACTACCGAGGCTGGGACAAGGACCGGGAACTGCAAGAAGTGCTCGCCTCCTCCCTCCTTCGCGATCAGCAGATGGGCCATACCCAAGCCGGTCCGCAGCGTGCTGATCTGCGTTTGCGGTTGGCTGGCAATAACGCAGCCGACATCCTGTCGCGTGGTCAGCAAAAGTTGGTGGTATGCGCATTGCGCATTGCCCAAGGCCACCTCGTTAGTCAGGCTCGCCGCGGTCACTGTATTTATCTCGTGGATGACTTGCCGTCCGAACTGGATGACCAGCATCGCCGCGCACTGTGCCGCTTGCTTGAAGAATTACGCTGCCAGGTGTTCATCACCTGTGTAGATCACGAATTACTGAGGGAAGGCTGGCAGACGGAAACGCCAGTTGCTTTGTTCCACGTGGAACAAGGCCGTATCACCCAGACCCACGACCATCGGGAGTGAAGGCATGAGCGAAAATCAAACGTACGACTCCTCCAGCATCAAGGTGCTGAAAGGTTTGGATGCCGTACGCAAGCGTCCCGGCATGTACATTGGCGACACCGATGATGGTAGTGGCCTGCACCACATGGTCTTCGAGGTGGTCGACAACTCGATCGACGAAGCCCTCGCCGGTCACTGCGATGACATCACTGTCATCATCCATCCGGACGAATCTATCAGTGTGCGCGACAACGGTCGCGGCATTCCGGTCGATGTGCATAAGGAAGAAGGCGTTTCCGCAGCCGAGGTCATCATGACTGTGCTGCACGCCGGCGGTAAGTTCGACGACAACTCCTACAAAGTATCCGGCGGTCTGCACGGTGTAGGTGTGTCGGTTGTGAACGCCCTGTCCGAGAAGCTGGTTCTGACCGTTCGCCGTAGCGGCAAGATCTGGGAACAGACTTACGTTCACGGTGTTCCACAAGCGCCCATGGCGGTTGTCGGTGACAGTGAAACCACGGGTACCCACATCCACTTCAAGCCATCGGCTGAAACCTTCAAGAACATTCACTTCAGCTGGGACATCCTGGCCAAGCGCATCCGCGAGCTGTCGTTCCTCAACTCGGGCGTTGGCATTCTGCTGAAGGATGAGCGCAGCGGTAAGGAAGAGTTCTTCAAGTACGAAGGCGGTCTGCGTGCGTTCGTCGAGTACTTGAACACCAACAAGACGCCGGTCAACTCCCAGGTGTTCCACTTCAACGTTCAGCGTGACGATGGCGTGGGTGTTGAAGTCGCCCTGCAATGGAACGACAGCTTCAACGAAAACCTGCTGTGCTTTACCAACAATATTCCGCAGCGAGATGGCGGCACCCACCTGGTGGGCTTCCGTTCCTCGCTGACCCGTAGCCTTAACAGCTACATCGAGCAGGAAGGCCTGGCCAAGAAGAACAAGGTGGCAACCACTGGCGACGACGCCCGTGAAGGCCTGACCGCAATCATCTCGGTGAAGGTACCGGACCCGAAGTTCAGCTCGCAGACCAAGGACAAGCTGGTCTCCTCGGAGGTGAAAACCGCCGTGGAACAGGAGATGAACAAGTACTTCGCCGATTTCCTCTTGGAAAACCCGAACGAGGCGAAGGCCGTCGTTGGCAAGATGATCGACGCCGCTCGCGCCCGTGAAGCCGCCCGTAAAGCCCGTGAAATGACCCGCCGTAAAGGTGCGCTGGATATCGCGGGTCTGCCGGGCAAACTGGCCGACTGCCAAGAGAAGGATCCTGCTCTCTCCGAACTGTACCTGGTGGAGGGTGACTCTGCGGGTGGCTCGGCCAAGCAAGGCCGCAACCGTCGTACCCAGGCGATCTTGCCGCTGAAGGGTAAAATCCTCAACGTCGAGAAAGCGCGCTTCGACAAGATGATTTCGTCCCAGGAAGTGGGCACGCTGATCACTGCGCTGGGCTGTGGTATCGGCCGTGAAGAGTACAACATCGACAAACTGCGTTATCACAACATCATCATCATGACCGATGCTGACGTTGACGGTTCGCACATCCGTACGCTGCTGCTGACTTTCTTCTTCCGTCAGCTGCCGGAGCTGGTCGAGCGTGGCTACATCTATATTGCCCAGCCGCCGCTGTACAAGGTGAAACGAGGCAAGCAGGAGCAGTACATCAAGGACGATGAGGCCATGGAAGAGTACATGACCCAGTCGGCTCTGGAAGATGCCAGCCTGCACCTGGACGAATCGGCGCCAGCAGTTTCCGGCGTGCAGCTGGAAGCGCTGGTGAATGAGTTCCGTAGTGTCATGAAGACTCTCAAGCGCCTGTCGCGTTTGTACCCGGAAGAGCTGACTGAGCACTTCGTCTACCTGCCTGAGGTGACCCTGGAGCAGTTGGGTGACCACGCAGTGATGCAGGCCTGGCTGGCCCAGTTCCAGGCGCGTCTGAACTCCAGCCAGAAGTCTGGCCTGGCTTACAACGCCAGCCTGCGTGAAGACAAAGAGCGCAACGTATGGCTGCCTGAAGTGGAAATTACCTCTCACGGTCTGGCCAGCTATATCACGTTCAACCGCGATTTCTTCGGCAGCAATGACTACCGTACCGTAGTCAACATTGGTGCCAAGCTTTCGAGCCTGTTGGGTGAAGGTGCGTACGTGCAGCGCGGTGAACGCCGCAAGGCAATCGTCGAGTTCAAAGAGGGCCTGGATTGGCTGATGAACGAGACCACCAAGCGCCATACGATTCAGCGATACAAAGGGCTGGGGGAGATGAACCCGGACCAACTGTGGGAAACCACCATGGACCCGACCGTTCGCCGTATGCTCAAGGTCACGATCGAAGATGCCATCGCCGCTGACCAGATCTTCAACACCCTGATGGGTGATGCGGTCGAGCCGCGTCGTGACTTCATCGAAAGTAACGCGCTGTCGGTGTCGAACCTGGACTTCTGATCAGGTGTAATTCGCCAGACACTAAAAAGCCCGCTGATGCGGGCTTTTTAGTGTCTGCAAAAAATCAGTAGCCGGTGAGAATGTTCACGATCAAACCGCTGGCAATGGCCACCAGCACATAGTCGCCATTCACATACAGCCAACGATGATCACGAGGTGGCGCATACAGGTGGCGCGCTTTCCAGTCAGTTACCCAGTAACGGTCTCCACGGTAATGTGGATCAACGGCATGACCCCGCTGCCACTGCTTATGAGGTATCGGCATGCCTTGTTGTGGGTGGAAGTTTGGATCACGGTAAGCAGGACCGCGGCCATTGTCATGTCGGCCCTGGTGCTGTGGTTGACCCTGTGGCGGGTTGCCTTGGTGCGATGGGCCGCCATCATGCCGATCAGGCGGGCCCGGTTGCGCGAAGCTTGCCAGCGGTGTGCTGAGCATGAGCGCGGCGCAGATCACGGTTAGGGCTTTCTTCATTTTGATGCGGTCCTCTGCCTGTTAATCGCCTGGCAAGTATTGATTGCCAGGTTCGGTTAACTGATCAGACCACGATTTTTCCCTTTCAATGTCAGGGCGCAGGTAAAGGTCCGGTAAAGTCTGGCGTTCTTTCAGTTCAGCCCGAGCGCTTTCAAGCGGCGATACAGCGTGCGTTCACTCATGCCAAGATGACTGGCCAGTTCACTGCGCGAGCCTTTGAACTGCTCCAGCGCCTGCGCCAGCTCACCCAGGTCATTGCGACGGCCGCTTCCTTTAGCCGCGCCAGTCAGTCCAGTGTCTTCCGGTAAATGCTCTGGCCTGATCACACCGTCATCGGCAAACAAACGCGCGCGTTCCAGAATGTTGCGCAGTTCGCGGATATTGCCCGGAAACGGATGCAATGCAAGTTGCTGCAAGGCGTCTTCACTCAGCCTGGGCGTCGGCTGGCCGGCCATGCGCTGCAGCAGGCTCTGTGCGAGCAGCGGCAGATCTTCCACCCGTTCGCGCAATGCAGGCAGACGAATCGGGAAGCCGCTGATGCGGTAATACAGGTCTTCTCGGAAGGAGCCATCCGCGACCATTTGTTTAAGTGGTTTATGGGTGGCCGATATCAGGCGGAAATCCGAATGCACAGTGCGCAGGCTGCCCACGGGACGGAAACTCCCGGACTCTATCAGGCGCAGCAACTTCACCTGCATCGCCAGCGGCACTTCACCAATTTCATCGAGGAACAAGGTGCCGCCATGCGCCGCCTCGGCCAAGCCGATCTTGCGCTGATTCGCCCCGGTGAACGCGCCCTTCTCATAGCCGAACAGTTCACTCTCGAACAACGACTCGGTCAGGCCGGTGCAGTCGACCACCACCAGTGGGCCGTTGGCCCTGGGGCTGCCCATGTGCACTGCACGGGCGAACAGCTCCTTGCCGGTCCCTGATTCACCCTGCAGCAACACCGGGATCTGCGCCGGTGCCGCACGCTGCAGGCTGGCCAGCGCGGCCTTGAAGGTTGGCGCGCGGCCGACCAACCCCTGCTCCTGTGGCTGGGCCGAAGCGAGGGTGATGGTGGTGAGGCGTTCGACAAAGGCCACTACCTTGCCCTGCTCATCCAGGATCGGCCGCAACTCCACATCCACATGCTCCGGGCCACGTGGTGTGTGATGAATGTGCAATACCCGCTCCGGTACCTTGCTGTCCCACGCCTTGCGCATCGGGCAATGTTCGCCAGCCTGGTCGCACGGCACAGCGTAGTGGTGCGAAACCCTGTGGCACTTCTCGCCCAGTGGGGCCTGATCATGCCGGCCAAACTGACGGCGATAGGCCGCATTGGCGGCGAGGATGTTGTAGTCGGTGTCCAACACGATGGTCGGAAGGGCATCGTGCTCGAGGTAGGAAACCAGAGCTAGGATGAGAGGATGGGCTTCAGGCATGTCGGCACCGTATGGATGACCGACGCAGGGTAACAAGGACTGCCAAACACTGCCATTGGCTGTCAGTCGACTGCCACCTGGGCTGCCAGTTTTGCCCGCAGCGGTCTGCAACTGGCCGGTTTTATTGGCCAGTGAGTGGCAAAAAGCCTGGCATGCATCTTGATAAAGCTCCTGTCACTGCCTACGCCTGTACAAGGCGGGGCGGATAAATTGGAGAACGTGATGATCATCGGCAACAACCTTCACGTGGACGCCTTCTACGACGAGGCGACCTCGACCATCAGCTACCTGGTCATGGACCGTGAAACCCGACAATGCGCATTGATCGACAGCGTGCTGGATTACGACCCCAAGTCCGGGCGCACCTGTAGCGCTTCGGCTGATCGCTTGGTCGAGCGTGTGAATGAACTGAACGCCAGCGTGCGGTGGGTGTTGGAAACCCATGTGCACGCTGACCACCTTTCAGCGGCTGCCTACCTGAAAGAAAAGCTGGGCGGCCATACCGCAATTGGCGCGCACATTACCCAGGTGCAGAAAGTGTTTGGCGCCTTGTTCAACGCAGAGCCCGGCTTCGCCCGTGATGGCAGCCAGTTCGATGTGCTGCTCGAAGATGAGGAAGGTTTCCGTATTGGCAACCTGCAGGCCCGTGCGTTGCACACGCCTGGGCACACACCCGCGTGCATGAGTTTCATGATCGAAGATGCCGGCGAGATCGCGGTGTTCGTTGGAGACACCTTGTTCATGCCCGATTACGGCACCGCCCGCTGCGACTTCCCCGGGGCCGATGCCCGCACCTTGTACCGCTCAATCCGTCGCCTGCTGGCTTTCCCCGACCAGACTCGGTTGTTCATGTGCCACGACTACCTGCCGGGTGGCCGCGACATGCAGTACGTCACAACTGTCGCCGAGCAGCGCGCCAGCAACATTCACATCCATCAGGGTATCGATGAGGACAGCTTCGTTGCCATGCGCGAAGCCCGTGACAAGACGCTCGAAATGCCCGTACTGATCCTGCCTTCGGTGCAGGTGAACATGCGTAGCGGCCAACTACCCCCTCCGGAGGCGAACGGCGTGAGCTATCTGAAGATCCCGCTGAACAAGCTGTAACCGCCCTGCCCCCATAATCAGATTTCCAGGATTTGCCGCCATGCCTGCCTTGTTGTCCCCTGCCAATACCGACCACCACAAGGTGGTCATCGTCGGTGCCGGTGCCGCCGGGATCGCCACTGCTTCCAGCCTGATCAGCCGCGACCCATCATTGGACGTCGTCTTGATCGACCCTGCCGAAGTGCACTACTACCAACCCGGCTGGACCATGGTCGGTGCCGGTGTGTTCAAGGCACCCAGCACTGCTCGCACCATGGCGTCGACCATTCCTCGCGGTGTGCGCTGGGTCAAGGCGCGGGTAAAAGGATTCGACCCGTTGGGCCAGTTGGTCATCCTCGATGATGCTCGCGCCATCAGCTATGAACAGCTGATCGTCTGCCCCGGCCTCAAGCTGGACTGGGCGGCCATCGATGGGCTCAGCGAGACCCTGGGCCGCAACGGTGTCACCTCCAACTACCGCTACGACCTGGCGCCCTATACCTGGGAACTGGTGCAAAAGCTCAAGCAAGGACGCGCGCTGTTCTGCCAGCCGCCCATGCCGATCAAGTGCGCCGGTGCACCACAGAAGGCGCTGTATCTGTCTTGTGACCACTGGCTGCGCCATGGCCATCTGGGGGCGGTGAAAGCCAGCTTCTACAATGCGGGTGCCGTACTGTTCGGTGTCGCGGATTACGTGCCCGCGCTGATGAAGTACATCGAAAAATACGCCGTCGACCTCAACTTCTCCCACAGGTTGGTTGCCGTAGACGGCCCGGGAAAGCGCGCTACATTCTTGCGTACCCTGCCCGATGGCAGCAGCGAAACGCGCATCGAGGCCTTCGACATGCTGCACGTGGTACCGCCACAGGTGGCGCCAGACTTCATTCGCGAAAGCCCCTTGGCTGATAGCGCCGGCTGGGTTGACGTCGATCCGCATACCCTGCGCCATCGCAAATACACCAACGTTCATGCCTTGGGTGACGTGGCTAACACCAGCAATGCCAAGACCGCCGCTGCGGCCCGCAAGCAGGCACCGGTGGTCGCCAACAATGTGCTGGTGGCGCTGGGCAGGCTGGCGACCCTGGCCCAGTACGACGGCTATGGCTCGTGCCCGCTTACCGTCGAGCGCGGCAAGATCGTCCTGGCCGAATTCACCTATGGCGGCAAGCTGGCACCGAGCTTCCCCAACTGGTTACTCGATGGCCGCAAGCCGACACGCCTGGCCTGGCTGCTCAAGGCACAGGCGCTGCCACCGTTGTACTGGCAAGGCATGCTCAAGGGGCGCGAGTGGTTGGCACGCCCGCAGCTGGTAGCCGAGGGTGGGCAGTGATCGAGCATCAACTGTTAGGGGCGGGCCTTGGCGCAATCATCGGCGCTGTGCTGGCGCTGACCGGCGCAGGCGGTGGCATTCTCGCTGTACCCTTACTGGTGTTCGGCCTGGGGTTATCGATGGTCGAAGCGGCACCGGTGGGCCTGTTGGCTGTAGGTTTGGCTGCAGCGGTTGGCGCAGTGCTGGGCTTGCGCCAAGGGCTGGTACGTTATCGGGCTGCGCTGTTCATTGCGTTGGTTGGTGTGGCAGCAGCGCCGTTCGGGCTGATGCTGGCGCACCGCCTGCCGAATGCACCGTTGCAGGTGGTATTCGCTGGCGTGCTGGTTTATGCCTGCCTGCGCATATGGCGCAAGGCGGCCAAAGAACTGCGTGGCGAAGCCAATGACGCTCATCGCTTTATCGAGCCGTGTGTGCTGAACCCGTTGCAGGGGCGTTTGCGCTGGACCCTACCCTGCGCGCGCGCATTGGCATTCACGGGTGCCTTGTCCGGGTTGTTGTCCGGCCTGCTCGGCGTGGGTGGGGGGTTCGTCATCATCCCTGCCCTGAACCGCTACACCAACCTGCGCATGGCCAGCATCGTTTCCACTTCGCTGGCGGTGATTGCCTTGGTCTCTACCGGCAGTGTGGTCAGCGCCAGCCTTGCGGGCGTCATGCACTGGCAGGTTGGCGCCCCGTTTGCCGTCGGCGCGGTGCTCGGTCTGCTGCTGGCGCGACCCTTGGCAGCCAGGTTGGCCGGGCCGCGTCTGCAGCAGATGTTTGCCGTGGCAGGTTGGGCCGCTGCCCTGTTGTTGGCGGGCAAAGCGCTACTCGGCTAGCAACTCGCTCTGTTCGGCCGCGCACAACGCCAGCAGGTAGTCCCACACCACCCGCAGGCGCACAGACTTGTGCAGCTCGCGTCGGGTGCAGATCCAGTAGCTACGCTGGATGGTCTCACCCGGCAGCACGCGCACCAGTGTCGGGTCGTGGCGGGCCATGTAGTTGGGCAGCACGGCGATGCCCAGCCCGGCGCGGGCGGCAGCTTGCTGGGCGATCACGCTCGTACTGCGAAACACCACGGTGGGTGCTCGGCAGAAACTGTTGAGAAACAGCAGTTCCTGGCTGAACAGCAAATCGTCGACGTAGCCGATCCAGCTGTGCCGGGCCAAGTCTTCGCGGTTGCGCAGTGGCGGTGCGCGGTCCAGGTAGTCCTGGCTGGCGTACAGCGCCAAGCGGTAGTCGGTGAGTTTGCGGGTGATCAGCAGGTCGGCGTTGGGTCGCTCCAGATGGATGCTGATTTCTGCCTCGCGGTTGAGGATGCTGACGAAACGCGGCACCGCTACCAGTTCCACCTCCAGGCCGGGGTAGCGCTCGAACAACGCGTTCATGCGTGGGGTGAAGAACATGATGCCGATGCCTTCGGTTACCCCCAGACGAATCTTGCCCAGCGGGGTGATGGCCTGGGTGATTTCCTCTTGTGCCAGCAAGGCGACGTTCTCCATGGCTTCGGCATGCTTGAGCAGGGCTTGGCCCGAGGGGGTCAGCTCGTAGCCCTGGGCATGCTGCACGAACAGCGCGGTCCCCAGGCTCTGCTCGATGCTCTCGATATGCCGGGCCACGGTGCTGTGGGTAGTGTTCAGGCGCTTGGCGGCGGTCAGCAGGCGGCCGCTGCGCTGCAACTCGAGGAAAAACCGCAGATCATTCCAGTCGAACATGCTTGTCCTTTATGGCAGTTCGTTCCGGCCTCTTCACGGGCATGCCCCACAGGTGCGGTGAACACCCTGAAGGTAACGTGATCCCTGAGGTGCGGGCGAGCCCGCGAAAAGGTCGGTACAGGCTTGCCACTGTGCTAAAACGCACAGCGGCTGCGCGAAATCTCGTGTTTCATCCACGAAATTACTCACTAAGATGGATCGGGACAAGAATAAAAAACAGGCGCGAGGTTGCACATGCCATCAGCCGATTCTGTCTTCGACTACGTGGTCGTAGGGGCCGGTCCCGCCGGATGCCTGCTGGCCAATCGTTTGTCCGCCGACCCTTCCTGCCGCGTGCTGCTGCTGGAGGCGGGGGGCCGCGACAATTATCCCTGGATCCACATCCCCGTCGGTTACCTCTACTGCATCGGCAACCCGCGCACAGACTGGTGCTTCAAGACCGAGGCACAGCCTGGCCTCGGCGGTCGCGCTTTGGGTTATCCAAGGGGCAAGGTGCTAGGTGGCTGTTCGTCGATCAACGGCATGATCTACATGCGGGGCCAAGCCGCCGACTATGACCATTGGGCCGCGCAAGGCAACGACGGCTGGGCGTGGAAAGATGTGTTACCCCTGTTCAAGGCCAGCGAAAACCACTTTGCCGGCGCCAGCGAGCACCATGGCGCGGTGGGCGAATGGCGGGTCGAGCGCCAACGCTACAGCTGGCCGATCCTTGATGCTTTCCGTGATGCCGCCGAGCAGAGTGGTATTGGCAAGGTCGACGATTTCAACACCGGCGACAACCAGGGTTGTGGATATTTTCAGGTCAACCAGCGCAGTGGTGTGCGCTGGAACGCTTCCAAAGCTTTCCTGCGGCCGATCAAGGATCGCGCCAACCTCACTGTGCTGACCGGCGTGCAGGTTGACCAGGTACTGCTCGACAACACCCGCGCACGGGCGGTGAAGGCGCTCTGGCAAGGGACCTGGCATGAGTTTGCGGCGCGCCGCGAGATCATTCTCTGTGCTGGGGCGGTTGGTTCTCCGGGCATCCTCCAGCGCTCCGGCATCGGCCCGCGTCAGTTGCTGGAAAGCTTGGGTATTGGTGTTCGCCACGATATGCCAGGCGTTGGTGGCAACTTGCAGGACCACCTGCAACTGCGCCTGATTTACCAGATCCGCAACACCCGTACCTTGAACCAGATGGCCAACAGCCTGTGGGGCAAGATGGGCATGGGCCTGCGTTACCTCTACGACCGTAGCGGGCCGCTGGCCATGGCGCCGAGCCAGTTAGGCGCGTTCGTGCGTTCAAGCCCTGAACAGGCCACCGCCAACCTTCAATATCACGTGCAGCCGCTGTCACTGGAACGCTTCGGTGAGCCGTTGCATCAGTTCCCGGCCTTTACGGCTTCGGTGTGCAACCTGCGCCCGGCTAGCCGCGGGCGCATCGACATCTGCAGCACCGACATGAACAGCACGCCGCTGATCGACCCCAATTACCTCAGTGCTCCGCAGGACTTGCGGGTTGCTGCCGATGCCATTCGCCTTACCCGGCGCATCGTCCAGGCCCCTGCCCTCGCCGCTTTCGAGCCCAAGGAATATTTGCCGGGCCCAGCGCTGCAAAGCGAGGAAGAACTGTTCGAGGCCGCTGGCAAGATCGGCACCACCATCTTCCACCCGGTCGGTACCTGTCGCATGGGCAACGGTGCCATGGACGTTGTGGATAACCAGCTGCGCGTGCATGGCATCCCCGGTCTTCGTGTCGCTGATGCTTCGATCATGCCGCAGATAACGTCCGGCAATACCTGTTCCCCCACCCTGATGATCGCCGAAAAGGCGGCGCAACTGATCCTCAAAGGAGCGGCTACCCAGACCTACCTGAACGAAGACGCGTTACCGACGCCCTGACCCGGGTGCGTGCAGTACCGGCGGCTTGCGGTCAGAAGTCGCCGACAGTGGAACAACAAGAATAATCACTGTGGCCTAAGGGCCGAGGACAGCAACGATGTCGGATTACATCCAAGAGCAGGGTGCGGCGGCCAGCAGCTCCAGCCGCCGTGAAGAACGCAAGATCATTTTCGCGTCATCCCTCGGGACGGTTTTCGAGTGGTATGACTTTTTTCTCTATGGTGCGCTGGCAGCGGTCATCAGCAAGCAGTTCTTCGCTGGCGTGAACGATACCACCGCTTTCATCTTCGCCCTGATGGCCTTTGCTGCGGGCTTTCTGGTGCGGCCGTTTGGCGCGCTGGTGTTCGGCCGCCTGGGTGACATGATCGGGCGCAAGTACACCTTCCTGGTCACCATCGTGCTGATGGGCCTGTCCACTTTCGCTGTGGGGTTGTTGCCCACCTACGCCAGCATCGGCATCGCCGCACCGATCATCCTGGTGATCCTGCGCATGCTTCAGGGGCTGGCGCTGGGCGGTGAGTATGGCGGTGCCGCCACTTACGTGGCCGAGCATGCGCCGCCCGGCAAGCGTGGCTTGCATACCGGTTTCATCCAGTCCACCGCAACGTTGGGCCTGTTGTTGTCGCTGTTGGTGGTGCTGGGTAGCCGGTATGTCAGTGGCGACCAGTTCGAAACCTGGGGCTGGCGCTTGCCGTTCCTGCTGTCGATCGTGCTGCTGGCGATCTCCACCTGGATTCGCATGAGCATGCACGAGTCGCCGGCCTTTGTGAAAATGAAGGCTCAGGGCAAGGTCAGCAAGTCGCCCATCCGTGAGTCATTCACCTCCTGGCCAAACCTGAAAGTGGTGCTTACCGCCCTGTTCAGCATCAACGCGGGGCAGGCTGTGACCTTCTACACGGCGCAGTTCTACGTTCTGTTCTTCATGACCCAGATGCTGAAAATGGACTCGGCTCAGGCCAACACCCTGCTCATCATCAGCGTTGTGATTGGCGCGCCGTTCTTCGTGTTTTTTGGCTGGTTGTCCGACCGTATCGGCCGCAAGCCGATCCTGATGCTCGGCCTGTTGCTGGCCACGGTACTGTACTTCCCACTGTTCAAGGCGCTGAGCCACTACGCCAACCCGCAGATCGACGCTGCCAGCCGTCAGGCGCCGATCGTGGTCACCGCCGACCCGCAAGGCTGCACATTCCAGTTCGACCCAGTGGGCAAGGCTCGTTTTGACAGCCCGTGCGACAAGGTCAAGACCTTCCTGGTCAAGCAGGGCCTGCCGTACAGCTCGGTAAGCGTGGCCGGCAGTGAAGTGGTGGTCAACATCGGTGACAAGACCATCAACGGCTTTGACGAAACCGCCATGCGTGCTGCAATCGAGCAGGCTGGTTACCCGGCCAAGGCCGACCCTGCGCAGGTTAACCAGGTAATGGTGGTGGTACTGATCGTGGCGATGATCCTGATCGCGACCATGACCTATGGCCCGTTGGCGGCGGTGATGGTCGAGCTGTTCCCGACCCGCATCCGCTACACCTCGATGTCGCTGCCCTACCACATTGGTAATGGCTGGTTTGGTGGTTTCCTGCCTACCGTATCGTTTGCGCTGGTGGTCTATACCGGGGATATCTTCTACGGGCTGTGGTACCCGGTGCTGGTGACCGGGATCAGCCTGGTGGTTGGGATCTTCTGTCTGAGAGAAACCAAGGATGTAGATATCGACAAAGTCTGATGTCCACATGCCATAAAAAAACCGGCTGTAAAAGCCGGTTTTCTTATGCCTCAAAAAAACTTATGCACGATTTTCAGAAAAAATTCATACAAAGAAATAACTAGCAAATTCATAGACTTAGCTATCAATTCAAGCATTTAATCCAAAAACTGCACACAAGTTATCCACAGAAGGTCAAGCCATCTGCTCCTGAGGTTTTTCCGCAGCTGGCGGCAGCGATCCCATGGCCCGCTGGGTCGCTTCGTTCCAAGCTGCTGCGCGGTCGTTGAGTTCGGCAATGGCACGTGGCCCCGTGCCGTTGGCGTACATCGGCTCACCAATTACCACTTCGATTGTACCGGCACGCTTGCCCCAACCGGTCTTGGGCCAGAACTTCCCAGCGTTGTGGGCAATCGGCAGCACCGGCAGCCCGGCATTCACGGCCAGGGCGGTACCGCCGCGCGAGAACTTGCCGATGGTGCCGAACGGCACACGGGTGCCTTCTGGGAAAATCAGCACCCACGTCTTCTGCTTGAGCAGTTCGTCACCCTTGCTCGCCACCTGGCGCAACGCTTCCTTGGGGTTGTCGCGGTTGATCGCGATGGGCCGCAGCATGGCCATGGCCCAGCCGAAGAACGGTACATACAGCAGCTCGCGCTTGAGCACCTGGCTAAGCGGCGAGAAGTACTGGGACAGGAAGAAGGTTTCCCAGGTGCTCTGGTGATTGGACAGAATCACGCAAGGCTCAGCTGGCACGTTCTCGGCGCCAGTGATCTTGTAGTCGATGCCCAGGATGGTGCGCACCAGAAACAGCGCGCAGCGGCACCAGTACACGTTGATGAACTTGTAGCGCTTGGGGAACGACAGGAACGGCGCGACGAAGAAGCTCAGCGAGCACCACAGCAGCGAACTGGTGCCCAGCAGCAGGTAAAAAAGAAAGATTCTGATCGCCTGCAGGATCGACATAGTGGCTTGTACCATTGCGGGGCATGCCCGCCTGAAGAAAAATGCGCCAGAAGGCGCACTGTTTAAATTAGTTCTCTGGCGATAGCTGCCAGATCGTCGAAAATCAGTGTAGTTTCCGGGACGCCTTTTTCCAGGGTCCGCTCGCCCTTGCCGGTCTTCACCAGCACGGGTTGTGCACCGACGGCCAGGGCGGCCTCCAGGTCACCTTTGCTGTCGCCGACGAACCAGACGCCTTCAAGGCTGATCTGGTAATGCTCGGCGATCGCCCGCAGCATGCCGGGCTTGGGCTTGCGGCAATCGCACCCTTCGTCCGGCCCATGCGGGCAATACACGATGTGGCCCACCTCGCCGCCCTGCTCGGCCACCAGCGCGCGCAGGCGCGCGTGCATGGCCTCAAGGGTTGCCAGCGGGTAGTAGCCACGGGCAATGCCGGACTGGTTGGTGGCCACGGCCACCGTCCAGCCCGCCTTGCTCAACTGCGCGATCGCATCGACCGAACCGGGGATCGGCACCCATTCTTCCAGCGTCTTGATGTACGCATCGGAGTCGTAGTTGATCACCCCGTCACGGTCGAGAATCAGCAGTTTCAAGGCTTACCCCAGCAGCGAAATGTCAGCCACGCCCAGGAACAGGCCGCGCAGACGGCTGAGCAGGGCATAACGGTTGGCACGTACCTTGGCGTCTTCGGCGTTGACCATGACCGCCTCGAAGAAGGCATCGACCGGGTCACGCAGGGCCGCCAGGCGGGCCAGCGATTCGCTGTACTGACGTGCCGCAGCCATCGGTTGCACGGCCTGGTCGGCCTGCTGGATGGCCGAGTACAGGGAGAACTCGTTGGCATTGTCGAAGTACTTCGGCTCGACCTGCTCGGCGATGGCACCTTCGGCCTTGCTCAGCAGGTTCGACACGCGCTTGTTCACCGCGGCCAGGGCCTCGGCTTCCGGCAGTTTGCGGAACGCCTGCACGGCTTGTACGCGCTGGTCGAAGTCCAGGGCGGAGCCTGGCTGCAGTGCGCGTACCGACAGGTACGTGGCCACGTCGATGCCTTCGTCTTCGTAACGCGCGCGCAGGCGGTCGAAAATGAACTCCAGTACTTGCTCGGCCAGGCCGGGGGCCTTGACCTTGGCGCCGAACTGCTTGACCGCAAACTCGACTGCACCGGTCAGGTCCAGGTCCAGTTGCTTCTCGATCAGGATACGCAGCACGCCCAGAGCCGCACGGCGCAGGGCGTACGGGTCCTTGCTGCCGGTAGGCAGCATGCCGATGCCGAAGATGCCCACCAGGGTGTCGAGCTTGTCGGCGATGGCCACGGCAGCACCGGTGAGGGTCTGCGGCAGCTCGGCACCAGCACCGCGCGGCATGTACTGCTCGTTCAGGGCCAGGGCTACGTCTTCCGGCTCACCGTCGTTGAGCGCGTAGTAGTAACCGGCAACACCCTGCATTTCAGGGAATTCGCCGACCATCTCGGTGGCCAGGTCGCACTTCGACAGCAGACCGGCACGGCCAGCGCGCTGGGCGTCGCCGCCGATCAGCGGGGCAACGAAGGCGGCCAGCCTGGAAACACGTTCGGCCTTGTCGTACACGGTGCCGAGCTGAGCCTGGAACACCACGTTCTTGAGGCGCTCGTTGAAGGTTTCCAGTGGCTGCTTCTTGTCCTGCTTGAAGAAGAACTCGGCGTCGGTCAGGCGCGGGCGCACGACCTTTTCGTTGCCTTGCACGATCTGCTTCGGGTCGCGGCTCTCGATGTTGGCCACGGTGATGAAGCGCGGCAGCAGCTTGCCTTCGCTGTCCAGCAGGCAGAAGTACTTCTGGTTGTCCTGCATGGTGGTGATCAGGGCTTCCTGCGGCACCTCGAGGAAACGCTCTTCGAACGAGCACACCAGCGGCACTGGCCATTCGACCAGAGCAGTCACTTCGTCCAGCAGCGCCGGCGGCACGATGGCAGTGCCCTCCTGCTGCATGGCAAGCTCGGCGGTACGCTTGCTGATCAGCTCGCGGCGTTCGGCGAAGTCGGCCAGCACGTGAGCTTTACGCAGGTCTTCGACATAGTTGGCCGGGGTAGTGATGACCACGGTTTCCGGATGATGGAAGCGGTGGCCACGGGATTCACGGCCGGCCTTCTGCGACAGAATGGTGCAGTCGACCACCTGGTCGCCCAGCAGCATTACCAGCCATTGGGTTGGGCGCACGAACTCTTCACGGCTGGCCGCCCAGCGCATGCGCTTGGGGATCGGCAGGTCGTTCAGCGAATCTTCGACGATGGTCGGCAGCAGGTCAGTGGTGGCCTTGCCCGGGATGTGCTGGGAGAAGCGCAGCTTGGGGCCGCTCTGGTCGATTTCGGCCAGTTCGACACCGCACTTCTTGGCGAAGCCCAGCGCAGCCTGGGTTGGCTCGCCTTCGGCGTTGAAAGCTGCCTGCAGGGGCGGGCCGTCGATGTTGATGCTGCGGTCAGGCTGCTGCACGTCCAGCTGGCGAATCAGCACGGCCAGACGACGCGGCGCGGCGTATACCTGCTTGCCGGTGTAGTTCAGGCCAGCGGCCTGCAGGCCTTTTTCGATACCGGCCAGGAAGGCGTCGCCGAGGCTTGCGAGGGCCTTGGGTGGCAGCTCTTCGGTGCCCAGTTCTACCAGGAAATCTTGAGCACTCATTGTGCAGCCTCCAGCTTAGCCAACACTTCGTCACGCAATTCAGGGGTGGCCATCGGGAAGCCCAGGCGTGCGCGGGCTTGCAGATAGCTTTGCGCCACGTCCCGGGCCAGGGTACGTACACGCAGGATGTAACGCTGGCGCTCGGTTACCGAGATGGCGCGGCGGGCGTCCAGCAGGTTGAAGGTATGCGAGGCCTTCAGGACCATTTCATAGGTCGGCAGCGGCAGCTCCAGCTTGATCAGGCGGTTGGCTTCGCTTTCGTAGAAATCGAACAGTTCGAACAGTTTGTCGACGTTTGCATGTTCAAAGTTGTAGGTCGACTGCTCCACCTCGTTCTGGTGGAACACGTCGCCATAGGTGACCTTGCCGAACGGGCCGTCGGCCCACACCAGGTCGTACACCGAATCGACGCCCTGGATGTACATGGCCAGGCGCTCCAGGCCGTAGGTGATTTCACCGGTGACCGGGTAGCACTCGATGCCGCCAACCTGCTGGAAGTAGGTGAACTGGGTCACTTCCATGCCGTTGAGCCAGATTTCCCAGCCCAGACCCCAGGCGCCGAGGGTCGGCGATTCCCAGTTGTCTTCGACGAAACGAATGTCGTGCACCAACGGATCCAGGCCGATGGCTTTCAGCGAGCCGAGGTACAGCTCCTGGAAGTTGGCCGGGTTCGGTTTGAGCACCACCTGGAACTGGTAGTAGTGCTGCAGGCGGTTGGGGTTTTCGCCATACCGCCCGTCGGCAGGACGACGGCTCGGCTGCACATAGGCGGCGTTCCAGGTTTCTGGACCCACGGCGCGCAGGAATGTAGCGGTGTGGAAAGTGCCGGCGCCTACTTCCATATCGTAGGGCTGAAGTACCACACAACCTTGAGCTGCCCAGTAGTTCTGCAGGGCAAGGATCAGGTCTTGGAAGGTACGCACGGCTGGCGTAGGCTGGCTCACGAAATTCACCTGTATCTGGGGATGCGGATGTAAAGAGCGGGAGTATAACCTGATTCGCCTCGCCCTCTACTCATTGGAGCCTTATGCCACGCTGCTTTTGGTGTACCGACGATCCGTTGTACCAGGCCTACCACGACCAGGAATGGGGGATGCCACAGCGCGACCCGGCGTTGCTCTTCGAGATGCTTTTGCTCGAAGGGTTCCAGGCAGGGCTTTCATGGATTACCGTTTTGCGCAAACGCGAGCGTTATCGCCAGGTGATGTACGGCTTCGACCCCGTGAAGCTGGCGGCCATGGGCGACGAACGCATCGAAGAATTGATGCAGGATGCAGGCATCATCCGCAATCGCCTCAAGCTCAAGGCTGCGCGGCGCAACGCCCAGGCCTGGCTGGCTGTGGATAACCCTGCCGAATGGCTGTGGTCGTTCGTCGGCGGCTCGCCGAAGATCAACCACTTCAAGGCGCGCGGCGACGTGCCAGCTGTTACCGATGAAGCCAAGGCAATGAGCAAGGCCTTGCAGAAAGCTGGCTTCACGTTCGTCGGTCCGACCATCTGCTACGCCTTCATGCAGGCCACCGGCATGGTCATGGACCACACCACCGACTGCGATCGCTACGCCGCCTTGTTGCGCTGAGGGGTTACAATGCGCGCCTTGCTGAAATAAGGAATTCGCCTGTGGAAAAGTTCAAGGGCGCCCTGATGGTCGGGGTGCTGCGCCTGTTTGCCAAGCTGCCCTGGGGCGCTGTGCAGCGTGTCGGCGCCGGTATTGGCTGGCTGATGTGGAAAATCCCCAACAGTTCGCGCAACGTGGTACGGATCAACCTGGCCAAGTGCTTCCCGGAGATGGACCCGGTTGCCCGTGAGCAACTGGTGGGCCAGGCGCTGCGGGATATCGGTAAATCCTTTGTCGAAAGTGCCTGTGCCTGGATCTGGCCGCCACAACGCTCGCTGGAGCTGGTCAAGGAAGTGCATGGCCTGGAAGTGCTGGAGCAGGCTTTGGCCTCAGGAAAAGGGGTGGTCGGCATCACCAGCCACCTGGGCAACTGGGAAGTGTTGAACCACTTCTACTGCAACCAGTGCAAACCGATCATCTTCTACCGCCCGCCGAAGCTGAAGGCGGTGGATGATCTGCTGCGCGAGCAGCGCGTGCAGATGGGCAATCGCGTGGCACCGTCGACCAAGGAAGGCATCCTCAGCGTGATCAAGGAAGTGCGCCGTGGTGGCCAGGTGGGTATTCCTGCCGACCCGGAGCCGGCGGAATCGGCGGGCGTGTTCGTGCCGTTCCTCGGCACCCAGGCGCTGACCAGCAAGTTCGTGCCGAACATGCTGGCCGGTGGCAAGGCGGTAGGTGTGTTCCTGCATGCGCTGCGGTTGCCGGATGGCTCGGGCTTCAAGGTGTTCCTGGAGGCGGCGCCAGAGGAGATGTACAGCACCGACGTGAATGTGTCGGCGGCGGCGATGAGCAAGGTGGTCGAGCGCTATGTGCGCGAGTACCCCAGCCAGTACATGTGGAGCATGAAGCGCTTCAAGAAGCGCCCGGCTGGCGAGCCGCGCTGGTATTAAGCCATTCACCGCCCTCTGGTAGGAGCGGGTTTACCCGCGAATGCGATGTTGGATTCACCGACGCATTCGCGGGTAAACCCGCTCCTACAGGGACCGCGTCAACCCGCTGCTCTGTTGAGCTTCTTCAGGAATACGGTCATTTCTTTTTCGGCCTGCTTGTCACCATGGGCCTGCGCCGCCACGATCCCGTCTTCCCACGCCTTGCGCGCCGCCGCCAGGTCGCCCTGCAACTGATAGGCCTTGCCCAGCAGCTTCCATGCTGCCGAGTATTTCGGATCCTGCTCTACACAGCGCGCCAGGTGCACCGCTGCTTCAGCGCCGTTGCCTTCATCCAGCCAGGCCTTGCCCAGGCCAAACCTCAGCAGCGGGTTATCCACACCTTTGGCCAGCATCTTCTCCAGCGATTCGCGCATGCCCTCTTCTCCTAGAAGAAACTCAAGCCGACGTGGAACAGCTTCTCCACATCACGAATGTGCTTTTTATCCACAACGAACAGGATCACATGGTCACCCGATTCGATCACGGTGTCGTCGTGGGCAATCATCACCTCTTCGTCACGGATGATCGCGCCGATGGTGGTTCCCGGTGGCAGGGCAATGTTCTCGATCGCCTTGCCGACCACCTTGCTCGACTTCGAATCGCCATGTGCCACCGCCTCGATCGCTTCGGCCGCACCACGGCGCAGCGAGTGCACACTGACGATGTCGCCGCGACGGACGTGCGCCAGCAGGGTACCGATGGTAGCCAGCTGCGGGCTGATGGCAATGTCGATATCGCCGCCCTGCACCAGGTCGACATAAGCCGGGTTGTTGATGATGGTCATCACCTTGCCTGCGCCCAGGCGCTTGGCCAGCAGCGACGACATGATGTTGGCTTCGTCATCGTTGGTCAGGGCCAGGAAAATATCGGCGTCGGCGATGTTCTCTTCGAGCATCAGGTCTTTGTCCGAAGCGCTGCCCTGCAGCACTACCGTGCTTTCGAGGGTATCGGAGAGGTGCCGACAACGCGCCGGGCTCATCTCGATGATCTTCACCTGATATCGGCTTTCGATAGCTTCCGCCAGGCGCTCGCCGATCTGCCCGCCGCCCGCGATGACAATGCGTTTATTGGTCTCGTCGATGCGGCGCAGTTCGCCCATCACCGCACGGATATCCTTCTTCGCGGCAATGAAGAACACCTCGTCGTCGGCTTCGATCACCGTGTCGCCACGCGGGGTGATCGGCCGGTCGCGGCGGAAGATGGCTGCCACGCGGGTGTCGACGTTGGGCATATGCGCACGGATCTGGCGCAATTGCTGGCCGACCAGCGGGCCGCCATAGTAGGCCTTCACTGCCACGAGCTGGGCCTTGCCCTCGGCGAAGTCGATCACCTGCAGCGAGCCTGGGTGTTCGATCAGGCGCTTGATGTAATTGGTCACCACCTGCTCGGGGCTGATCAGAACGTCGACCGGGATATGGTCGTTGTCGAACAGCTCTTCGCGGGTCAGGTAGGACGATTCGCGCACCCGTGCAATCTTGGTCGGGGTATGGAACAGCGAATAGGCCACCTGGCAGGCAACCATGTTGGTCTCGTCACTGTTGGTTACTGCCACCAGCATGTCGGCGTCGTCGGCACCGGCCTGACGCAGCACCGTCGGCAGTGAGCCGCGGCCCTGGACGGTGCGGATGTCCAGGCGGTCGCCAAGGTCGCGCAGGCGGTCGCCGTCGGTGTCGACCACGGTAATGTCGTTGGCTTCGCTGGCCAGGTGTTCAGCCAGCGTACCGCCTACCTGCCCTGCGCCGAGGATGATGATCTTCATGCGCTACTCCCTATCCTTTGTTCTTATCCGCGCGAGGCGGCGATCTTGATCAGCTTGGCATAGTAGAAACCGTCGTGACCGCCTTCCTGGGCCAGCAGCTGACGGCCGTGGGGCTGGCGCAGGCCGGCTTCGGTCGCCAGGTCCAGCTCACGGGCGCCCGGGGTGCGGGCGAGGAAGGCTTTGATCACTTCAGTGTTTTCGGTCGGCAAGCTGGAGCAGGTGGCGTATAGCAGCATGCCGCCCACTTCCAAGGTCGGCCACAGGGCATCGAGCAGCTCGCCTTGCAGCGTGGCCAAAGCCGGGATGTCGTCGGCTTGGCGGGTCAGCTTGATGTCCGGGTGGCGGCGAATCACGCCGGTGGCCGAGCACGGCGCGTCGAGCAGAATGCGCTGGAATGGCTTGCCGTCCCACCAGCTGGCAGTGTCGCGGGCATCGCAGGCGATCAGCTCGGCGTCCAGCTGTAGGCGGTCGAGGTTTTCTCGCACGCGGGTCAGCCGCTTGGCTTCGAGATCGATGGCCACCATGTGTGCCAGGCCAGCCTCGGCCTCCAGCAGGTGGCAGGTTTTTCCGCCCGGTGCGCAGCAAGCATCGAGCACGCGTTGACCGGGGGCCAGTTCCAGCAGGTCGGCAGATAGCTGCGCAGCTTCGTCCTGCACGCTCACCCAGCCTTCGGCGAAGCCTGGCAGGCCGCGCACGTCGCAGGCTTCGGCCAGCACGATGCCATCCCGGCTGTACTGGCATGCGCTGGCGCCGATGCCGGCTTCGGCCAGCAGTGCCAGATAGGCATCGCGGCTATGGTGACGGCGATTGACCCGCAGAATCATCGGTGGGTGGGCATTGTTGGCGGCGCAGATGGCTTCCCACTGCTCTGGCCAGAAAGCTTTCAGCGCTTTTTGCAGCCAGCGCGGGTGCGCGGTACGCACCACCGGGTCGCGCTCCATGCCGGCGAGCAGCTCCTCGCCTTCGCGCTGTGCACGGCGCAGTACGGCATTGAGCAGGCCCTTGGCCCACGGCTTCTTCAGTTTGTCGGCACAGCCCACGGTCTCGCCGATGGCGGCATGGGCCGGAATGCGCGTGTAGAACAGCTGGTACAGGCCGACCAGCAGCAGCGCCTGAACATCGGCATCGGCTGCTTTGAAGGGTTTTTGCAGCAGCTGTGCGGCCAGCAGGTCGAGGCGTGGCTGCCAGCGTGCGGTGCCGAACGCCAGGTCTTGGGTCAGGCCGCGGTCGCGTTCATCTACCTTGTCCAGTTGCGCCGGCAGCGAGCTGTTCAGCGAAGCCTTGCCGCTGAGCACAGCAGCAAGCGCACGGGCGGCGGCGAGGCGTGGGTTCATTGGCCCAGCACCTTGCCGGCGGCGAACTTCTCGCGGCGGCTGTTGAACAGGTCACTGAAGCTCAATGCCTTGCCGCCAGGCAGTTGCAGGCGGGTCAGGCTCAGGGCTTGGTCACCGCACGCAACTACGAGGCCGTCCTTGCTGGCGGAAAGTATCTCGCCCGGGGCGCCTTGGCCTGTGGACAGGTTGGCGGCCAGCACCTTGACGCTTTCACCGTCCAGCATGCTGTGGCACACCGGCCATGGGTTGAAGGCGCGGATCAGGCGTTCCAGCTCGACGGCCGGGCGGGTCCAGTCAATACGCGCTTCGTCCTTGTTCAGTTTGTGCGCGTAGGTGGCCAGGGCATCGTCCTGTATTTCGCCTTGCAGCGAACCGTCAGCCAGGCCGGCGATGGCCTGAACG
Source organism: Pseudomonas sp. FW305-E2 (assembly GCF_058782925.1). Lineage (NCBI taxonomy): Bacteria > Pseudomonadati > Pseudomonadota > Gammaproteobacteria > Pseudomonadales > Pseudomonadaceae > Pseudomonas > Pseudomonas sp. FW305-E2. Next base: position 160,196 of record NZ_JBYSYE010000005.1, read on the forward strand.
ACTGCGGGCGGGCCCATTTCGGCCAGGCGATCGTGCAAGGTGCCGCCGGTGTCCTCGGCGCTGATCGGGGTGACGACCTTGAGCAGCATCGGGCCGGTGTCCAGGCCGGCTTCCATGCGCATCACGGTCACGCCGCTTTCGGCGTCGCCGGCTTCCACGGCACGCTGGATCGGCGCGGCACCGCGCCAGCGTGGCAGCAGGGACGCGTGGCTGTTGATGCAACCCAGGCGCGGGATATCCAGCACCACCTGCGGCAGGATCAGGCCGTAGGCGACCACTACCATCAGGTCTGGTTTCAGTGCGGCCAGTTCGGCCTGGGCATCGGCATTGCGCAGGGTCTGCGGCTGGAACACCGGGATGTCATGGGCCACGGCCAGTGCCTTGACCGCACTTGGCATCAGCTTTTGGCCACGGCCGGCCGGGCGGTCGGGCTGGGTGTAGACGGCCACGATCTCGTAGGGGCTGTCGAGCAGGGCCTTGAGGTGTTCGGCGGCAAACTCTGGAGTGCCTGCAAAGACGATGCGCATGGAGTTCTCGCTTCAAAAAAGAAAAAGGCTTGCCGGAGCAAGCCTTCAGGAAGGTGGGGATCAGGCTTGCTGGCGATGCTGCTTTTCCAGCTTCTTCTTGATCCGGTCGCGCTTGAGCTGCGACAGGTAGTCGACGAACAGCTTGCCGTTGAGGTGATCGAATTCGTGCTGTACGCACACCGCCAGCAGGCCTTCGCATTCCAGTTCGAACGGCTTGCCGTCGCGGTCCTGGGCCTTGACCCGGACACGCAGCGGACGGTCGACGTTCTCGTAGAAGCCCGGTACCGACAGGCAGCCCTCCTGGTACTGGCCCATGTCATGGGTCAGCTCTTCGACCGACGGGTTGATGAAGACGCGCGGTTCGCTGCGGTCTTCGCTGAGGTCCATGACCACAACCTGCTTGTGCACGTTCACCTGGGTAGCGGCCAGGCCGATGCCAGGGGCTTCGTACATGGTTTCAAACATGTCGTCGATCAGCTGACGCAGGGCGTCGTCGAACTCCGTCACCGGTTTGGCGAGGGTGCGCAGGCGCGGGTCCGGGAATTCGAGAATGTTCAAGATGGCCATAAGGTCAGGCAGTCACTGTGCGTTCGGTTGAAAACTGAGCACACATAATAAAGGGAAACGGGGATTTCGGCACCTGGCAAGCTCGTCTAGGGTGACTATGGGCTTGATAGCCCCCAATCAATGGACAGCTTTTCAAAGTGTTACTCACAGAGTTATCCACAGGTTGTGCCACGTAGATGGCCCTGTTTCGATCAAGGACGATCCCCATGCCCAGTTACCATTCGTCGCTCTGCCCGCCTGCTGAACTGGAGGCCCGATTACGTCTGCATCGCTTGCCCGAGACAGGATTGCGACGTTTTCGCACCTTGCTGGATGCGTTCGGCAGCGCCTCTAGTGCGCTTAGCGCTCCCGGTTCGGCCTGGCGAGCGTTGGGCATCCCCCAGGCTACCATCGATGCCCGGCGCAGTGCCGAGGTACGCGAGGGCGCGCTCGCCGCAATGGCCTGGTTAGAGCGCCCTGGCCAGCATTTGCTGATGTGGGACGGCCCAGACTACCCAGCCTTGCTGGCAGAAATCGACGATGCCCCGCCGCTGCTTTTTGTCGCTGGCGAACCAGCCTTGCTCGATCGTCCTCAGTTGGCGATCGTGGGCAGCAGACGTGCCACACCCCCGGCGCTCGACACCGCCCGGGCATTTTCCCGCTACCTCGCGCAGGCTGGTTTCACCATTACCAGCGGGCTGGCGGTAGGTGTCGACGGTGCCGCTCATCGGGCCGCGTTGCAGGCCGGTGGGTGCACGATTGCCGTACTCGGTACGGGGCTGCAAAAACTTTATCCACAGCGCCATCAAGAGCTTGCGCAGGCGATGATCGACAACGGCAGTGCGCTGGTTTCCGAGTATCCGCTGGACGCCGGGCCACTGCCCGGCAACTTCCCACGGCGCAACCGCATCATCAGTGGCCTGTCGCTAGGTGTACTGGTGGTTGAGGCGAGCCTCGCCAGTGGCTCGCTGATCACGGCGCGCCTGGCCGCAGAGCAAGGCCGTGAGGTGTACGCCATTCCGGGCTCCATTCATCACCCGGGGGCCAAGGGCTGCCACCAGCTGATTCGTGATGGGGCGCTGCTGGTGGAAACTGTGGAGCAGATCCTGGAAAGCTTGCAGGGCTGGCAGAACCTGCCGCCTGCGGTTGTGGACAGGTTCGACCACCCCCTGCTCGCCCTGCTGCATGCCGCACCCCAGACCAGTGAAAGCCTGGCCCACTGCAGCGAGCAGCCGCTGGCCGACGTGCTGGCGCAGTTGACCGAGCTGGAGCTGGAAGGCCGGGTCAGCAATGAAGCCGGGCGTTGGTTTGCCCGCGCGGGCTAAGTACACTGCGCACAAGCAAGGTATTCAGGCGGAGAAACAGCAATGGTGAGCAGTTTTCGTGTGCAACAAGCCGCACGTGAGATCCGGGCGGGCGCGGTGATCGCCTACCCGACGGAAGCGGTCTGGGGCCTGGGCTGCGACCCATGGAACGAGGACGCGGTGTATCGCCTGCTGGCGCTGAAGTCGCGTCCTGTGGATAAAGGGCTGATTCTGATCGCTGACAATATCCGTCAGTTCGACTTCCTGTTCGAGGACTTCCCCGAGGACTGGATCGACCGCATGAGCAGCACCTGGCCGGGGCCGAACACCTGGCTGGTGCCGCACCAGGACCTGTTGCCCGAATGGGTGACCGGGCAGCATGACACGGTAGCGCTGCGGGTCAGTGATCACCCGGTGGTGCGTGAGTTGTGCGCGCTGGTGGGGCCGCTGATTTCCACCTCGTGCAACCCTGGCGGGCGCCCGGCGGCGAAGACCCGCTTGCGGGTTGAGCAGTACTTCCATGGCCAGTTGGACCTGGTGCTGGGTGGGGCGCTGGGCGGGCGGAAGAACCCGAGTGTGATTCGCAACCTGGCAACCGGCGAAGTCGTTCGCCCGGGTTGATACCTATCCACAGGCCTGGCTCGGGACTCGGGCCCCTGTGGGCATGCCCACAGGTTAGGGCCAAATCCACCGCAGGGTTTTCTGATTTTTACCAAAATGTCTGTCCAGCTGGGCACTTCGGAAATATCCTACGAACCGCGTCTCCTTCCATCACCTTCTAAGTGGGAACCTCTGCCTCTAGGCTCTATCCGTCGCCGAATAACTTGGCGATCGGGTGTGGTAGCCCGGATGCATTTTTTCCATGACAGTCTATGGTGGCTGTGCGTGGGAGGCTTTCGAGCCTGCCTGGATTGGAAAATGCCCGGGTCTACCACCTCGCGTACAGTCGCCACCCATTCACGTGGTAGTGAGGGTTGGCGGCCTTGAGGAGCATTTTCCAATGATGAAGAAAATAGTCCCCGATCCACCTCTCCCATGCACCTCCACCCGCCCCTTCGGCCGCTGCGATGCCGGCCACGATCCACTCTTCACCGTCAACCCAAACATTTCTGCCGAGGACGCTCTGGTCCACGTAGCCCTGTACCTGCGCAGCGCTTACGAAACCGGCTACAAAGCTTTGGACTACATGCGTGAAGAAGGCCGTGGCATGTTCTGGTCGAACCTGCATGCGATTGAGATGGCAGAGGGTGTGATCGAGGCGATACTCGATGGCATCGAGTCGACGCCACCGCCGTCACGCCCAGGCTCCAAGGCATAGTGCTGCTATCGAGGCCGACGCAGTACCTGTGGGAGCGGGCTTGCCCGCGAACACCGGCAAAGCCGGTGCCATCCATCGCGGTGGCTTCTTCGCGGGTAAACCCGCTCCTACAGGGGATGTGTGTGGCTCAGGGGATTAGTACAGTCGATCCTACAGTCCGCCGCGCCGACAGCTCTGCCTGCGCCTTGGCCGCCTCGCTCAGTGGATACCGCTGCTGGATATCCACAACCAGCTTCCCGCTCGCAATCATCGCAAACAGGTCATCGGCCATGGCCTGGGTGTTCTCGGCATTGTTGGCATAGGTGGCCAAGGTCGGCCGGGTGACATACAGCGAGCCCTTCTGCGCCAGGATCCCCAGGTTCACCCCGCTCACCGCACCGGAAGCGTTGCCAAAGCTCACCATCAGCCCACGCGGGCGCAGGCAGTCCAGCGAGGTCAGCCAGGTGTCGGCACCCACGCCGTCATACACCACCGGGCATTTCTTGCCGTCGGTCAGCTCCAGTACGCGCTTGGCCACATCTTCATGGCTGTAGTCGATGGTGGCCCAAGCCCCCAGCGCTTTAGCCCGTTCGGCCTTCTCGGCAGAGCTCACGGTGCCGATCAGCTTGGCGCCCAGGGCCTTGGCCCATTGGCAGGCCAGCGACCCTACACCACCGGCTGCGGCATGGAACAGGATCACATCACCCGCCTTCACCTCATAGGTCTGCTTCAATAGGTACTGTACGGTCAAACCCTTGAGCATCACCGCTGCCGCCTGCTCGAAGCTGATGGTGTCCGGCAGCTTGACCAGGTTGGCTTCCGGTAGCGTATGCACCTCGCTGTAGGCGCCCAGCGGGCCGCCGGCATGTGCCACACGGTCTCCTACCTTCAGCCGGGACACGCCTTCGCCCACGGCCTCTACCACACCTGCCGCTTCGGTACCCAGGCCAGAAGGCAGGGACGGCGGCGCATACAGCCCGCTTCGGAAGTAGGTATCGATGAAGTTCAGGCCGATCGCATGGTTACGCACACGCACCTGCTGTGGCCCGGGCGGGGTGGGTTCGAATTCCACAAACTGCAGCACTTCCGGGCCGCCATGCTGGCTGAACTGGATACGCTTGGCCATCTCGCACTCCTGTAGTCGGGATCGGGAAAGGCCTTCTATCGGACGCCTTTGCTTGGTCGTCGTCAACTGCGGCGCGCGCGCTGGCGGTGGTATGCTACGCGGCGAATTCTTCCCTGCCCGTTCCTGGTGACCCGATGACTAGCCGCACCGAGGCCGTGAAAGCCTACCTGCTCGACCTGCAAGACCGCATCTGCTCTGCCCTCGAAACAGAAGACGGCGGTGCCCGCTTCGTCGAGGACGCCTGGGTGCGCGAAGCCGGTGGCGGGGGCCGCACGCGGGTGATCGGCGACGGTAAGGTGATCGAGAAAGGCGGGGTCAACTTCTCCCATGTGTTTGGTGCCGGCCTGCCGCCGTCGGCCAGTGCCCACCGCCCCGAGCTGGCAGGCCGTGGCTTCGAAGCCTTGGGCGTGTCGCTGGTGATACACCCGCACAACCCGCATGTGCCGACTTCCCACGCCAACGTTCGCTTCTTCATCGCCGAAAAGGAAGGTGAAGAGGCCGTATGGTGGTTCGGCGGCGGCTTTGACCTGACGCCATACTATGGCAACGAAGAAGACTGCGTTCACTGGCACCGAGTGGCCGAGCAGGCCTGCGCGCCGTTTGGCGCCGATGTGTACCCACGCTACAAGGCCTGGTGCGACCGCTACTTCCACCTCAAGCACCGTGGTGAGCCACGTGGTATCGGCGGCTTGTTCTTCGATGACCTGAACGAGTGGGACTTCGACACGTGCTTCGCCTTCATCCGCGCCATTGGCGATGCCTACATCAACGCCTACCTGCCGATCGTCCAGCGCCGCAAAGACACGCCTTACACCCCGCAACAGCGCGAGTTCCAGGAATACCGCCGCGGCCGCTACGTGGAGTTCAATCTGGTCTACGACCGTGGCACCCTGTTCGGCCTGCAATCCGGTGGCCGTACCGAGTCCATCCTCATGTCGCTGCCGCCTCAGGTGCGCTGGGGCTACGACTGGAAGGCTGCACCCGGCAGCGAAGAAGCGCGCCTGACCGAGTATTTCCTGCAGGACCGCGACTGGCTCGGCCAGTAAGCCTGTGGATAACCAAGGAGCCGTCATGGACCAGTACGTCGTTTTTGGTAACCCCATCGGCCACAGCAAGTCGCCGCTGATCCACCGCCTGTTCGCCGAGCAGACCGGTCAGGACCTGGAATATACCACGCTGCTGGCGCCGTTGGACGAGTTCAGCGACTGCGCGCGTGGCTTCTTCAAGCAAGGCAGTGGCGGTAATGTCACCGTGCCGTTCAAGGAAGAGGCCTACCGCCTGTGCGACAGCCTGACCCCGCGTGCCCGGCGCGCAGGCGCAGTGAACACGCTGAGCAAGCTGGCTGATGGCACCCTGCAGGGCGACAACACCGACGGCGCTGGCCTGGTGCGCGACCTGACGGTGAATGCCGGGGTCGAGCTGGCGGGCAAGCGCATTCTCATCCTCGGTGCCGGTGGCGCCGTGCGCGGCGTGCTGGAGCCTATCCTGGCGCACAAGCCGCAGTCGCTGGTGATTGCCAACCGTACCGTGGAAAAGGCCGAGCAGCTGGCGCGCGAGTTCGATGAACTGGGGCCGGTGGTGGCCAGCGGGTTTGCCTGGTTGCAGGAGCCTGTGGATGTAATCATCAACGCCACCTCGGCGAGCCTGGCCGGTGAATTACCACCGATTGCCGACAGCTTGGTCGAGGCGGGTCGTACGGTTTGCTACGACATGATGTATGGCAAGGAGCCGACGCCGTTTTGCCAGTGGGCTACCAAGCTGGGGGCTGCCAAGGTATTGGATGGGCTGGGGATGCTGGCTGAGCAGGCGGCTGAGGCCTTCTTCATCTGGCGTGGCGTGAGGCCGGATACGGCGCCGGTGTTGGCTGAACTGCGCCGGCAACTCGCTCGGGGCTGAGATGGCCGGGGCCGCTTTGCGGCCCTATCGCGACGCAAGGCCGCTCCCACAAAGTAAGTCGTACGCCGATCCTCTGTGGGAGCGGCCTCGTGTCGCGATGGGCTGCAAAGCAGCCCCAGGACCCAACCTCATTCCTCAAACCGGATCGGGCACAACTCCACCCCTTCCAGCTTCTGCAACTCCTCGATCACTTGGGGCCTGGCCCGGTGCAAGGTCAAACTCCCCCCCAATCGCCGCAACCTTCGTGCCTCACGGTGCAACATATCCACACCCGAGTAATCGATGAAATTCACCTGCCGGGCATCGATCACTACATACGGCCCTTGGCAACGCTGCAAGCGCACCTGCAGGTAATGCGCCGCACCAAAGAAAATCGACCCACCTACCCGCAAGACATCCGCGTCCCCTTCACGGCTTTGTTGGATCCGTGGTCGTGAGGTGCGCTTCAAATAGAAGAACAGCGAAGCCAGCACCCCGGCATAGATGGCTGTCTGCAGCTCCAGCAGCAATGTCGCTGCAGCTGTCAGCACCATCACCAGAAACTCCGAGCGGCTGACCCGGAACAATGCACGGATCCCTCGGTGGTCCACCAACCCCCAGCAGATCAGCAAAATGCTGCCGGCCATGGCCGGTATCGGCAGGTGCGCGATCAGGCCGGCGCCGGTCACGGCGAACAACGCCACCCACAGCGCAGAAAACACCCCGGCCATCGGTGAGCGGGCGCCCGCCTCGTAGCTCAGGCCCGAGCGGGTGAAGGAGCCGGCAGACAGGTAACCAGAGAAAAATGCACCGGCAATGTTCGACAGGCCCTGTGCGCGTATTTCCTGGTCCGGGTCGATCAGCTGTTCTGAACGTGCCGATAGCGAGCGGGCAATCGACAGGCTGGTGACCAACCCCAGCATGCCTACCGCAACGGCGCTGGGCAGCAGACGCAACATAAGCTCCACGTCTAGCAAAGGCAGCGGGCTGAAAGGCGGGAGTTGCCCGGTGAACGCTGCCACCCGCGGCACATGGCCAAAGAAGCCCGGCAACAGCCAGGCCAGCAAGCTGACCAGGATCAGGCTTATCAACAGGCTCGGCCAGCGTGGGCGCCAGAGCTTGAAGGCCACGCCGATCACTACGGTGGCCAGGCCCAGCAGCAAGGAAGGCAAGTCGACCTCGCCTGCGTGGCTGGCCAGGTCTTGCACGGTCTTCAGCGCGGTGGCCTGGCTGGGCAGGGCCATGCCCAGCAGGTTGGGTAGCTGGCCCAAGGCAATGACGATGGCGGCACCCAGCGTGAAGCCGAGCACCACGGAATGGGAGACGAAGTTGACCAGCGCGCCGAAGCGCAACAGCCCGAGCAGCAGCTGGAAAATGCCGCCAAGGAAGGTCAGCAGCAACACCAGCGTGATGTAGTCAGCGCTACCGGCCACGGCCAGCGGGCTGATGCTGGCGTAGAGCACGATGGAAATGGCAGCGGTCGGGCCGCAGATCAGGTGCCAGGAAGAGCCCCACAGGCAGGCGATCAGTACCGGCACGATGGCGGCGTAAAGCCCGTATTCGGCGGGCAGGCCGGCGATCAGGGCGTAGGCGATGGATTGCGGCAGGGCGAGGATGGCGCCGCTCAGGCCTACCAGCAGGTCCTGGCGCAGGCTGCGGCCCGATTGGCGGGGAAGCCAGGTGAGGAAGGGCAGCAGTAAAGAGAGGCGATGCATGGGTTATCCACAATCCTTAAGGGGTCGCCAAGCCCTGTGGGAGCGGGCATGCCCGCGAAAAAGCCAACGCGTTGCTTGGCACCGGCTTCGCCGGTGTTCGCGGGCGCGCCCGCTCCCACAGGGTTGGTGTGTTGCTTTGTGAGATTACAGTTTAGCTTTGACGGCCTCCAGGGCATCACCATCGGCCTTGGTGGTAACACCGGCCAACCACCCATCCAACCGTTCAGGATGCGCTTTCACCCAGGCCTTGGCCGCTTCATCGAAGCTGATCTTCTTGTCCACAACCTCTGCCATGATGCTGTTTTCCATGTCCAGTGTGAACTTGAGGTTACCTAGCAGCTTCGCCGCATTCGGGCAGGCTTGTGGATAACCCTTGCGGGTCAGCGTGTATACCTCGCCCTTGCTGCCGAACCATTTTTCCCCACCGGTCAGGTAATGCATTTTCAGTTTCACGTTCATCGGGTGCGGGGTCCAGCCAAGGAAGGTGATGAATTGCTGCTTCTTCACCGCCCGGTCGACCTGGGCCAGCATCGCCTGCTCGCTGGACTCCACCAGCTTCCACTGGCCGAGGTTGAATTCATTCTCTTCGATGATTTTCTTGAGTGACAGGTTGGCCGGGGCGCCGGAGCCGATTCCGTATAGCTTTTTGTCGAACTGCCCGGCGTGTTTTTGCAGGTCAGCGAAGTCCTTCACCCCGGCATTCCACACATAGTCGGGCACTGCGAGGGTGAACTCGGTTCCCTCCAGGTTGCGCGACAGCTGCTGCACATCGCCGTTGGCGATGAACTTGTCATGGAAGCCTTGCTGCGCCGGCATCCAGTTGCCGAGGAAGGCGTCGACCTGGCCGTCCTTGAGGCCGCCGTAGATGATCGGTACGGCCAGGCTGTCGATCTTCACCTGGTAACCCAGGCTTTCCAGTAACAGGCGTGCCACGGCATTGGTCGAGGCAATATCACTCCAGCCGGGGTCGGCCATTTTCACGGTACTGCATTGCGCATCGCTGTCTGCGGCGTGGGCCGTGGTGGCGCTCAGGGCCAGGACGAACACGGCGGCGGAGAACTTGTGCATGGCGGCCTCTCTTCTCAATCCAGGGGGGCGGGCTGTGGATAACGTGCCTTGCGCTCGAGGTCATCGAGGTCGATGTGGTTGCGCATGTACTGTTGGCTGGCGTCCACCAGTGGTTGGTGATCCCAGCTTTTCAGCTTGCCGATGGCCAGCGCTTCGGCCACCAGCCGGCGGCGGCGCTGGCTGGCCAGCACCTGCTGGCGCAGGCTGGGGATGTCCCAGCGCTGTTGTGCTTCATCGACAAATGCCTGCAGCAGCACCTGGTGGTCCGGGCTGCCGGTGAGGTTCTCCCGCTCGTGCGGGTCGCGGCTCAGGTCATAGAGTAGGCATGGGTCGTCTTCGCTGTACACGAACTTGTAGGGCCCGCGGCGGATCATCATCAGCGGGCCGACGGTGCCTTCGGCCATATACTCGCCGATCACCTCGTCGTGACCGCCCTGCCCTTGCAGGTGGCCCAGCAGTGAGCGGCCGTCCAGATGCAGGTCTTTATCCACAGCGCCGCCAGCCAGTTCGACCAAGGTTGGCAACAGGTCGCAGGTCGACACCGAGGCAGTGACCCGGCCCGCTGCGAAGCGCTTCGGCGCATGGATCAGCAGCGGCACCCGCGCCGACATTTCGAACCAATGCATTTTGTACCAGAGGCCACGCTCGCCAAGCATGTCGCCGTGGTCGCCGGAAAACACGATCAGTGTGTCATCGGCCAGGTTGCATTCCTCCAGGGTCTGCAGCAATTGGCCAATGTTGTCATCGATATAGCTGCAAGCGCCGAAGTAGGCGCGGCGGGCGTCGCGGACCTTGTCCACAGGCAGCGGCTTGTTCCACAGGTCGTAGACTTTCAGCAGGCGCTGGGAGTGCGGGTCGAGTGCTGCCTGGCTGAACTCGGCACGGGGCATGGGGATATCCACACCTTCGTAGCGGTCCCAGTAGCGTTTGGCAATGGTGTAGGGGTCGTGCGGGTGCGTCATTGAAACGGTCAGGCAAAATGGCCGGCCATCGTTTTCACGCACATGGTCGTACAGGTACTGGCGCGCCTTGAACACTACCTCCTCGTCGAAATCCAGCTGATTGGTGCGCACGCACGGACCGGCCTGCAGCACCGAGGACATGTTGTGGTACCAGCTTGGACGCACATCGGGTTCGTCCCAGTTCACCGCCCAACCGTAGTCGGCCGGGTAGATGTCGCTGGTCAGGCGTTCTTCATAGCCGTGCAACTGGTCCGGGCCGCAGAAGTGCATCTTGCCCGACAGCGCGGTGCGGTAGCCCAGGCGACGCAGGTAATGGGCGTAGGTCGGCACATCGGCAGGGAAGTCGGCCGCGTTGTCGTAGGCGCCAATGCGGCTGGGCAACTGACCGCTGACCAGGGTGAAGCGTGATGGCGCGCACAGTGGGCTGTTGCAGTAGGCCGAGTCGAACACCACGGCTTGCTCGGCCAGGCGGCCGAGGTGCGGCATCTTGATGGGCGAAGGGCCGTAGATGGGCAGCAAGGGCGCGGCCATCTGGTCGGCCATGATGAACAGGATATTCGGACGCGTCATGGTGGCTCCCATCGTTGAGGGTTATGCGAACTGCTTGCCTACCAAGATGCGACTGTGGATAACATGGGTAAAGCCCATGGCGGGCAATGACTGGGATTAGCCAAGCTTATGTTTGACCACCTTGCCGGGTTGTCGCTGGATACCTTGCGCGTATTCGAGGCTGCTGCGCGCCTGCGTGGCTTTACCGCTGCGGCGCTGGAGTTGGGTACCACGCAGCCGGCAGTGAGCCAGCAGGTGAAGCGCCTGGAGGCACAGTTGGGCACGCGCCTGTTTGACCGCATTTACCGGGGCATCGAGCTGACCGAGGCTGGCCAGGTGCTGTTCGAACAGGTGCATCAGGGGCTGCAGGCCATGGATGACGGTATTGCCCAGGCCAGCGGGCGCGGCCAGCGCGAAGTGCTGCAGGTCGCCACCGACTTTGCCTTTGCGGCGTTCTGGTTGATGCCAAGGCTGCAACGCTTTCATCAGGCTTATCCACAGGTGGATGTGAGCCTCGTAACGGGTGAGCGCAGCCAGGGCATGTTGCGCCCGGACATCGATGTGGCGGTGCTGTTTGGCGACGGACGCTTTCACCAAGGAGAAAGCCGCTGGCTATTCGATGAGGAAGTGTTCCCGGTGTGCAGCCCCCATCTGATTCATGGCAAAGCCTTGTCAGCTGTGGCTTTGCAACGATTGCCGCTGCTGCATTTGAAGGGCGAGCAGGCCAGCCGCTGGTTTGACTGGGCAGGAGTATTTCGTGGGTTTGGTGTGGACAGCCCACCGCCGGCGGGGCAGCTGCGGTTTGATAACTATACCTTGCTGATTCAAGCAGCGATTGCCGGGCAAGGGGTGGCGATTGGCTGGGCTCACCTGGTGGATGGATTGGTGGAGCAAGGGTTGCTGTGTCGGCCGCTGGAGGGGAGCTTGCGCTCGGAACGCGGCTATTACGCAGTTTTGCCACCGCGCAAGCGGCGGGGAGCGTTGATCGAGCGGTTCGTGGATTGGTTGGAGCAGGAGCGCAGCCTTTGAGATTTTGGGGCCGCTTTGCGGCCCATCGCGACACAAGGCCGCTCCCACAGTGGCACTGCGCACGCCGGCCCATGTGGGAGCGGCCTTGCGTCGCGATGGGCTGCGCAGCAGCCCCGGCAATCTAGACCACGAAGTTCAGATGCTCGCCCCGGTGCAAGTCCAGCTCCAGCATGTCCACCATCCCCGCTGCGATCCTGGCCAAGCGCCGCAACGGCTCAGCCAGCCCAGGCTCCAGCGTCCCTTCGGTATTGCGAAAATGCTCCATGCCCAACCCGGCCAGTTCCTGCGGTGCATTGATCAGCGTCCAGTGCAACGCACTGCGCTGCAACCCATCAACCACTTGGGCCACGCAATCCCGCTCCATCTCGCTGTACTTGCTCGGCTCATCCAGCACATCGAAATCGCCCACAAGCAGCAGCCGGCGTATAGTCGTATGCGCAAGCCCCGCCACCAGCGCCTCGCTCAAGCGTGCCTGCCCCTGCAGGTCACCCGGCGCCAGCGCTGGTAACAGGGCGATCACCGCCGAGCCGCCCGCTGCGCCCTGCTCCGCCTGGTGGGCATCACCCAGCCCCCCTATCTTGAAGTGCAGGCCCGGGCGCGGCGAATGGCGATTGAGGTCGTCCACCACGGCGATGACTTCGTGCTGGCGCGACAGCAGCTCGACCATCAGGGCATTGCCCAGGCTGCTTTCAGGCCCGAACAGGACCAGTTTGAACACTGGGGTTTCGGCGTTTTTCACTGCATCACTCCCGTTGCAGGTGGTGATGGTTGGACCGCAATCAGGAGTTATCGTGCAGAGGATTAAGGGTTACCACGCCCACGTTTATTACGACGCAGCCACCATGGAGCAGGCCCGGGAACTGTGCGAGGAGGCGGCGCGGCTGTTCCCCGTGACCATGGGGCGCATGCACCAGAAACCGGTTGGGCCGCATCCGGACTGGAGTTGCCAGCTGGCGTTCGGGCCCGAAGTGGTGGGGGTGGTATTGCCTTGGTTGGCGCTGTACCGCAAGGGTCTGGTGGTATTCATGCATCCGGAAACCGGGGATGAACTGGCGGATCACCGGGATCATGCGATCTGGATGGGGGCCGTGCGCCCCTTGAATCTGTCGGTTTTTGGGGGCTAGGCGGGGTAGCCTGTGCTGGCCTCTTCGCGGGTGAACCCGCTCCTACAGCGATATCGCAGAGCCAGAGGGTGGCGCTGGCCCCGTAGGAGCGGGTTTACCCGCGAAGCAGACGACGCGGTTTAGCGGCGTGCGCCACGCACCCCTTCAGCCAATGCCGAGCACAGGCTCAATACATCGGTCACCGCCTGATCGGCGCTTTTGGCCTGGGCGATCTTGTCGACCAGTGCCGAGCCCACCACCACGCCATCGGCCAAGCGGGCAATGTTCGCAGCCTGTTCCGGCGTGCGAATGCCGAAGCCAACGCTGATCGGCAGATCGGTATGCCGGCGCAGGCGGGCAATGGCTTCGGTCACATGCTCGGTGGTCGCCGAACCGGCACCGGTCACACCAGCCACCGACACGTAGTAGACGAACCCGGAGCTGCGCTCCAGCACGCGCGGCAGGCGCGCGTCGTCGGTGGTCGGGGTGGTCAGGCGGATGAAGTCGATGCCTGCAGCCTGGGCCGGGGTAGCCAGTTCGGCGTCGTGCTCTGGCGGAAGGTCGACGATGATCAGGCCATCGACGCCCGCGGCCTTGGCTTCAGCCACGAACGTGTCCACGCCAAAGCGGTGGATAGGGTTGTAGTAGCCCATCAGCACGATCGGCGTGGTCTGGTTATCCACACGGAATTCGCGAACCATCTGCAGGGTCTTGGCCAAGGTCTGACCAGCCTCAAGGGCGCGCAGGGTGGCCAGCTGGATGGCCACGCCATCGGCCATCGGGTCGGTGAACGGCATGCCCAGCTCGATCACGTCGGCGCCAGCAGCCGGCAGGCCCTTGAGGATCTGCAACGAGGCGTCGTAGCCCGGGTCGCCAGCTGTGACGAAGGTGACCAGTGCCGAGCGGCCTTCGGCCTTCAGCTCGGCGAAGCGTTGTTCAAGACGGCTCATGCGTGTTTCTCCTGGGCGGCCATGTGGTTCATGACGGTTTGCATGTCTTTGTCGCCGCGGCCCGACAGGCACACGACCATCAGGTGGTCCTTGGGCAGCTTCGGTGCGCGCTTGATCGCTTCGGCCAAGGCGTGGGAGCTTTCCAGGGCTGGAATGATGCCTTCCAGACGGCAGGTTGCGTGGAACGCATCCAATGCTTCGTCATCGGTGATGCTGACGTACTCGACGCGCTTCACCTCATGCAGATAGGCGTGCTCCGGGCCGATGCCCGGGTAGTCCAGGCCTGCGGAAATCGAGTGGGCATCGGTGATCTGGCCGTCTTGGTCCTGCAGCAGGTAGGTGCGGTTGCCGTGCAATACGCCCGGTACGCCGCCGTTCAGGCTGGCGGCATGCTTGTCGGTGTGTACGCCGTGGCCACCGGCTTCAACGCCGATGATCTGCACGCTCGGCTCTTCGAGGAACTCATGGAACAGGCCCATGGCATTGGAGCCGCCGCCGACGCAGGCAACCAGGCTGTCTGGCAGACGGCCTTCCTTCTCTTGCAACTGGGCACGGGTCTCTTTGCCGATGATCGACTGGAAATCGCGGACCATGGCGGGGTACGGGTGTGGGCCAGCCACGGTGCCGATCAGGTAGAAGGTGTCTTCGACGTTGGTAACCCAGTCACGCAGGGCTTCGTTCATGGCGTCTTTCAGGGTGCCGGTGCCGGCGGTAACCGGCACGATCTCGGCGCCCAGCAGCTTCATGCGGAATACGTTCGCCTGCTGGCGCTCGATGTCGGTGGCGCCCATGTAGATCACGCAAGGCAGGCCGAAGCGCGCGGCGACAGTGGCGGTGGCGACACCGTGCATGCCGGCGCCGGTTTCGGCGATCAGGCGCTTTTTGCCCATGCGCTTGGCCAGCAGCACCTGGCCGATGCAGTTGTTCACCTTGTGCGCGCCGGTATGGTTGAGCTCTTCACGCTTGAAGAAAATCTTCGCTCCGCCGCAATGCTCGGTCAGGCGCTCGGCGAAGTACAGCGGGTTGGGGCGGCCGATGTAGTCGCGCTGAAAATAAGCCAGCTCTTCAAGGAACTTGGGGTCTGCCTTGGCCGCTTCGTATTCGCGGGCCAGGTCCAGCACCAGTGGCATCAGGGTTTCGGCCACGTAGCGGCCGCCGAACGAGCCGAACAGGCCATTGGCGTCGGGGCCGGGGCGGTATTGGGACTGGGTCATGGGGCGCTCCAAGGCGTAGTGAATGAGTGATGGGCTTTACTCTAACCACGGCAAGCTCGGCTGAAAACCGATAAGATTGCGTAAACTTGTCAGAAAAACTCACAGGTAAAATGGCCCACGACCTCCCTCCCCTCAATGCCCTGCGCGCCTTCGAGGCTGCAGCCAGGCTCAACAGCGTCAGCCAGGCGGCGGAAGCGCTGCACGTGACCCACGGCGCTGTCAGCCGGCAGATCAAGGTGCTTGAGGAGCATCTGGGCGTAGCCCTGTTCGTCAAGGACGGGCGTGGCATCAAACTCACAGATGCCGGTGTGCGTCTGCGCGATGCCAGCGGTGAGGCCTTCGACCGGCTGCGCAGCGTGTGTTCCGAGCTCAGCCGTGATGTGAGCGAGGCGCCATTCGTGCTGGGCTGCTCGGGCAGCCTGCTGGCGCGGTGGTTTATCCCGCGGCTGGGGCGGTTGCAGGCGGATTTGCCTGAGCTGCGCTTGCACCTGTCGGCGGGTGAGGGTGACCTTGACCCGCGGCGGCCCGGGCTGGATGCGTTGCTGGTGTATGCCGAGCCACCGTGGCCTGCGGACATGCAGGTGCACGTGCTGGCCGAAGAATGCATCGGGCCGGTGCTCAGCCCACATTTCGCAGGTTTCCAGCGCTTGCAGGGGGCGCCCGCCAAGGCATTGTTGGGCGAAGCCTTGCTGCACACCACTTCACGCCCGCAAGCGTGGCCAACCTGGGCGGTGCAACAGGGCCTGGACCCGACGGCCATTCACTATGGCCAGGCTTTCGAGCACCTGTATTACCTGCTGGAGGCTGCCGTGGCCGGATTGGGCGTGGCGATTGCACCGCAGCCACTGGTCGCCGATGACCTGCGGGCGGGCCGTTTGAGTGCGCCTTGGGGCTTTTCACCTACCCAGGCGGCGCTGGCATTGTGGGTGCCACGGCGCGCCGCAGACGGGCGCGCCGAGCAGTTGGCGCAGTGGTTACGGGCGGAACTTGCGCGGCAGAGCGCTTAGTTTCGCTTGCATATCAGGTAGGCCGCCAGCAGGCCCAGCGCACCAATGGCCACACCGGCGGTGGTGTAGGGGTGCTCCTGGGCGTAGTCCCGGGTGGCTATGCCGGTCTGGCGAGTGCGCTGCTTCACTTCCTCATACGCATCGCTCAGTAGGCTGCGCGAATGACGCAGTGCGCTTTCAGCGTTGCTGCGGATTGCCTTCACCGACTTCTGGGACTCTTCCGACGCATCATGCTTGAGGTGTTCCAAGCTTTTCAGAAGGCTCTCGATCTCCGCTTCCATGCTTTCCAGGGATGTTTTACGCAGCGAGTTGCGGTGCATGTTGACTCTCCTTTGCAGTATGGGCTGTAAGGATTGCGACCCTTGGGCTGCGTGAAAGTGCGATCGAACTTTCGCTGACAGTGACCGCTCGCAGGTAAACCAGGCCTGCGCTGCTAGGCTGAATCTCACCGTCAACCATGGAGAGCACTCATGACCGATCATCACACCTACAAGAAAATCGAGCTGGTCGGGTCTTCGCCCACCAGTATCGAAGAGGCGATTAACAATGCTCTGGCCGAAGCTGGTAAAAGCATCAAGCACCTGGAATGGTTCGAAGTGGTCGATACCCGCGGCCATATCCGCGACAACAAAGCGGCGCACTTCCAGGTCACGCTGAAGGTCGGCTTCCGTATCGCCAATAGCTGAAACAACGTTGGGTTGTATGATCCCGGCGTGATGAGGTATTCAGAAAAGGGGCGCCTTGGTGGGGCCCCTTCTGATTTCATCTGCACAAGGAACGCGAGTGATGAACAAACTGATTCTGGCGCTGGGCCTGATGACCCTGGCCGGTGGTGCGCTGGCAGCGGGCAAACCGTGCGAGGAACTGAAGGCGGAAATTGCGGCCAAGCTGGATGCCAAGGGCGTCACTGGCTACAAGCTGGAGATCGTCAAGAAAGGCGACCCGGCGGGCAAGGTCATTGGTAGCTGTGAGGCCGGGACCAAGGAGATTGTTTACCGCCGCGGCTGATGCGTTTGCCCTTTCGCGGACTTGCCCGCTTCCACAGTCAACCTATGGGAGCGGGCGAGCCCGTGTCGAGGGTCACTCGGCCTTGAGGGCCTGCGCCATCAGCTCATATGACCGAATGCGGTCCGCATGCTCATACAGGTCACAGGTAAAGATCAGCTCATCCGCACCCGTCTGTTCCAGCAGCACTTCTACCTTGGCCTTTACCTTCTGCGGGCTGCCGATCATGGCCAGCCCCAGGAAGCTGGCCACCGTCTCCCGCTCATGGGGCAACCACAGCCCATCCATACTTTCCACGGGTGGCTTCTGCATCAGGCTCTGTCCACGAATCAGCGCCAGGATGCGCTGGTAAACCGAGGTGGCCAGGTATTCGGCCTTCTCGTCGGTCTGCGCCACCACCATGGGAATGCCCAGCATCACATACGGCTTGTCCAGCGTGGTCGAGGGCTTGAAATGGTTGCGGTACACGCGAATGGCCTCGTGCATGTAGCGTGGCGCGAAATGCGAGGCGAAGGCATAGGGCATGCCGCGCATGCCCGCCAGCTGGGCACTGAACAGGCTGGATCCCAGCAACCACATCGGCACGTCGGTGTCGTACCCCGGCACGGCGATCACTTTTTGATCATCAGTGCGTGGCCCGAGGTAGCGCGAAAGCTCCTCGACATCGTCCGGGAAGTCATCTGGGCCGCCAGCGCGGTCGCGTCGCAGGGCATAGGCCGTCATCTGGTCCGAACCCGGCGCGCGGCCTAGGCCAAGGTCGATACGCCCCGGATACAGGCTGGCCAAGGTGCCGAACTGCTCGGCGATCACCAGTGGCGCATGGTTGGGCAGCATCACCCCGCCAGAGCCCACGCGAATACGTGAGGTGCCACCGGCCAGGTAGCCGATCAGCACCGATGTCGCCGAACTGGCGATGCCGTCCATGTTGTGGTGCTCAGCCACCCAGAAGCGGTTATAGCCAAAGCGCTCGACATGCTGCGCCAGGTCCAGCGAGTTGCGCAGCGATTGCGCGGGGCCGGCGTCGGCGCGAACGGGCACCAAGTCCAGGGTGGAAATCTTCAGGTCACGCAGCTGCGTCATGGGGCCTCCGCAAGAGTGATTGGCCAGAGGCCGTTTTGATTCTGTATGGGCGCATTTGTTGGATTCAATGCCTGCAGTCTAATTGCACTGAACTTGCAGCAGGCGGCAGGCCTCTGAACCGTAGGTAAGCAACCCAGTGACCAGGAGGCATCATGAAAAAGACAGCATCGGCGATCTGGCAAGGTGGCCTGAAGGATGGAAAAGGTCTGCTTTCTACCGAAAGCGGTGCACTCAAGCAGAACCCTTATGGCTTCAACACACGTTTCGAGGGCACGCCCGGTACCAACCCGGAGGAGCTGATTGGCGCGGCCCATGCCGGTTGTTTCTCGATGGCGCTATCCATGATGCTCGGCGAGGCGGGGCTGACTGCGGAGCGGATCGACACGGCTGCAGAGGTGACGCTCGACAAGCAAGCTGACGGTTTTGCCATTACCGCTGTGCACTTGGTGCTCAGGGCCAAGGTACCGGGGGCCAGCGAGGCTCAATTCCTGGAGATTGCCAACAAGGCGAAGGAAGGCTGCCCGGTGTCCAAGGTTTTGAATGCGAAGATCAGCCTGGATGCGGCGTTGGTGGGGTGAAACGGTGCAACGGTGGTGGTTTGCTGTAGTCTAAAGAACGTCGGCAGCGCCACTGCCCTTTCCAGGAGCCGTTCCATGATTCGCGTAGCTATCGCTGTGTTGGCTTCCCTTGTCGCCACGTCTGCGCTGGCGGCCGTCAAGCCTTGCGAGGAGCTGAAAACCGAGATCGAGGCCAAGATCCAGGCCCAAGGGGTTTCGTCCTATACGCTGGAGATCGTGCCCAACAGCGAGGTCAAGGACCAGAACATGGTTGTCGGGACCTGCGATGGCGGGACGAAGAAGATCATCTATCAAAAGAATGATCGATAAGCACCAAGGCCCGGGGCTGCAAGGCAGCCCCACATTCACGGTATGCAGAACACTTCGCTAGGCTCGTTCACCACCACCTTGCGGTTGGCGTCATACAGCAGCACCTGCGGCTCCATTACCGGCGCCCGCGCTTCCAGGCGATAGCGTTCGCCGGCCTTGAAGTTGTCAAAGCGTACGGTCAGGTAGCAGGTTCGGTCCCTGGGTTCGGACATGATGCCGCCCGAGTAGATTTCATAATCGAAGCGCACCACCAGTTCGTGCTTGCCCGGCGTCACCTGAAAATATCGGCCATCGTCCAGACGCTTGCCGTCGAGGCGGTCGGCCATGATCACCCGGCCGGGGGTCATGGTGTACAGATCGACCCAGGCCTGCTTGGGGTCGACGGGCGGCAAGGGGCTGGCGCAAGCCCCCAGTGCACTGAGGGCGATCAGCATCATGGGCTGGCGCATGGCAAAACTCCCACTTGCGATTTACAAGTAACAAGCATAGCGCCGTTTGTGCGGTTCAGGTGCGCTGGCAACCCGCCGGCAGCCCTTGACCCAGCAGTTTTTGCTGGTGGTCGTAGAGTTTGATCCAAGGGCGGAAGCCAATGCTGCCGGCTTGCAGCTGATAACGCTGCCCGGCGCTGAAGTCCTTGAAGGTCAGCTTGACCTGGCAATCGCGCCACAATGGCTCCTCGACGGGGCCGATATTGCTGGGGTTAACCGGAAACTGATAGCGCACGGTCAGTTCGTGGCTGCCGGGTTGAACCTCGAAATAGCGGCTGTCAGCCCAGTCACGCTCATCGACCTGCACGGCGTCCAGCGACGTATTGTCGTAACGGGTGAGGTCGATCCAGGCCTGGTTCGGATCTGGGTCTGGCAAGGTTGAACAGGCAGAGATCAATAACAGTGAGCCGGCGACCAACAATGCACGCATGGCGAAACTCCCCCTTGGCGAGATAGTCTTGGAGCGAAATGGTGTTGAGCGAGTCAGACAGTCCCGGATGCTTCGACTTTTTCTTATGCAGCGCTCAGGCCTTGGGGCACTCGACCGCATTTTCACCCGTTTGGTTCCGCTGCTTGCGGCGCTCCTGCTGAACGGTTGCAGCAATGCCGCCTACTACGGGCAGCTGGCGCAGGGCCAGTGGCAGTTGCTGCGGGCGCGGCAGCCTGTAGAGCAGGTATTGGCCGACCCTGCTACCCCTGCACCCTTGCGCGCGCACCTGCAACAGGCCGAACAGGCGCGGCTGTTTGCCAGCCAGCAATTGAAACTGCCAGACAACCGCAGCTACCGGGTATACGCCGACCTTGGACGCCCCTACGTGGTGTGGAACGTGTTCGCCACGCCCGAGTTGTCGTTGCAACCGGTAACGCACTGCTTTCCGATTGCCGGGTGCGTGGCGTACCGCGGCTACTACCAGCAAGGCGCGGCGCGAGGCGCGGCGGCGTTGATGCGTCAGGATGGCCTGGATGTGTACGTGGGTGGCGTGGAAGCTTATTCGACCCTGGGTTGGTTCGATGACCCGATTTTGTCGTCGATGGTGGGCTGGGGCGATGAGCGCCTGGCTACGTTGATCTTTCATGAATTGGCCCACCAGCGCTTCTATGTGCAGGACGATACCGAGTTCAATGAGTCGTTTGCCTCGTTCGTCGAGCAGGAAGGCACGCGGCAATGGCGTGCGGCGCGTGGGCTGACGGCGGTTGGCGGGGATCAGGGAAAGCAGCGCGACCAGTTTATCCGCCTGGTGTTGGCCAGCCGTGAGCGATTGCAGGCGATTTATGCGGAACCGTTGGATGATGCACACAAGCGCCGGGCCAAGCAGGCCGAGTTTGAGCGTTTGAGGCGTGAATACCGGCAGGTGCGTGATGGCCAGTGGGGCGGTGACAAGCGCTATGACGCCTGGATGTATGGGCCGATGAGTAATGCCAAGTTGTTGCCGTTCGGGCTATATGACCAGTGGGTGCCGGCGTTTGCGGCGTTGTTTCGTGAGGTGGGTGGGGATTGGGTTCGGTTTTACGCGCGGGTCGAGCATTTGGGGCGGTTGCCGATTGAAGCAAGGAAAGCGGCGCTGCAGCGTCTGATGGTTAGCCGTTGAGATTTTTGGGCCGCTTTTGCGGCCCATCGCGCCACAAGGCCCACAAAGGCCCTGCGGACGCCGATCAATGTGGGAGGGCCGGCTGCAAAGCAGCCCTGCTG
This sequence comes from Pseudomonas sp. FW305-E2, assembly GCF_058782925.1. Classification (NCBI taxonomy): domain Bacteria; kingdom Pseudomonadati; phylum Pseudomonadota; class Gammaproteobacteria; order Pseudomonadales; family Pseudomonadaceae; genus Pseudomonas; species Pseudomonas sp. FW305-E2. The sequence continues at coordinate 181,618 of NZ_JBYSYE010000005.1, forward strand.
GCCCTCAAGCCTTGCTAAAAGCCTGGTGCAAATCGGCTACCGTGGCGAAGTGGAAAGCGGGTTCTTCTGCCATCAGCTCTTCCCGGCTGCCAAACCCGTACCCCACCGCGACGGCCTGCAGCCCGTTGCTGCGCGCGCCGATCAGGTCATGCTTGCGGTCCCCGATCATCAGGGTGTGCGCCGGGTCCAGCCCTTCTTCATCCAGCAAATGGCGAATCAGCTCGACCTTGTTGGTGCGCGTGCCGTCCAGCTCACTGCCGTAGATCACCTTGAAGTGATGATCGAAAGCAAAGTGCCGAGCGATTTCGCGGGCGAACTCCCACGGTTTGGAGGTGGCAATGTACAGCGTGCGGCCCTGCCCGTTCAGGGCCTCAAGCAACTCCGGCACACCTTCGAACACGAGGTTTTCGTAAAGACCGGTCACGCGGAAACGCTCGCGGTAGAAGTTCACCGCATCCCAGGCCTTGGCTTCGTCGAAGCTGTAGAACTGCATGAAAGCCTGCAGCAGGGGTGGGCCGATGAAGTGTTCGAGGCGGGCCAGGTCCGGTTCGTCGATGCCCAGCTTGGCCAGGGCGTACTGGATCGAGCGAGTGATGCCCAGGCGTGGGTCGGTCAGGGTGCCGTCGAGGTCGAAGAGGATGTTTTGCTGGTGCATGTACAGGGTTCCACTTGAGTGCTGAGTGGCCTTCTTCGCGGGCATGCCCGCGAATGCGGTCATTCAGGTTGATCGTAGCCTTCGGCCAGGTGCTGGTCCTTGAGCTTCACGTAGTTGCCGGCGCTGTAGGAGAAAAATGCGCGCTCCTTGTCGTTCAGCAGCCGGGCCTGTTTCACCGGGCTGCCCATGTACAGGTAGCCACTGACCAGGCGTTTGCCCGGCGGCACCAGGCTGCCGGCGCCAATGATCACTTCGTCCTCGACGATGGCACCATCCATGATGGTGCTGCCCATACCCACCAGGATACGGTTGCCCAGGGTGCAGCCATGCAGCATCACCTTGTGCCCGATGGTCACTTCGTCGCCGATGATCAGCGGGAAACCATCCGGGTTGAAAGGCCCGGCGTGGGTAATGTGCAGCACGCTGCCGTCCTGCACGCTGGTGCGCGCGCCAATGCGGATGCGGTGCATGTCGCCGCGCACCACGGTCAACGGCCAGACCGAACTGTCTTCACCGATCTCCACGTCGCCCAGCACCACCGCCGAACGGTCGACGAAGGCCCTGGGCCCAACTTTCGGAGTGTGTTGCTGGAAGCTGCGAATGGCCATGATAGCGTCTCTCATCTGTGCCGATAGGCAGGCTGCCTGCTGCGGTCGGCGTCGATTGTAATTAAGATGGGGCAGTGTTTCTTCTGCCAAGGTATCCAAACCGTGACTGCGAACAACCCGCTTCTGCAATCCCACGATCTGCCGCCCTTCTCGCAAATTCGTGCCGAACACGTGTTGCCGGCGATCGAAGCGATCCTGGCCGACAACCGTAAAGCCATTGCCGAGATCCTCGAAAAGCAGGGCAAGAACCCTACATGGGCCGGCCTGGTGCTGGCCATGGACGAACTGAACGACCGCCTGGGCGCCGCCTGGAGCCCGGTCAGCCACCTCAATGCGGTGTGCAACAGCGCCGAGCTGCGCGAGGCTTACGAGTCTTGCCTGCCAGCCCTGAGCGCCTACTCTACCGAACTGGGCCAGAACCGCGCGCTGTTCGAAGCCTACCAGGCGCTGATCAACAGCCCTGAGGCTGCCGGCTTCGACGTGGCGCAAAAGACTATCCTCGAGCACGCCCTGCGTGACTTCCGCCTGTCGGGTATCGACCTGCCGGCGGACAAGCAGCAGCGTTACGCCGAAGTGCAGAGCAAGCTCAGCGAGCTGGGCAGCCGTTTTTCCAATCAGCTGCTCGACGCCACCCAGGCATGGACCAAGCATGTTACCGACGAAGCTGCGCTGGCCGGCCTGACCGATTCGGCCAAGGCGCAGATGGCCGCCGCAGCCCAGGCCAAGGGCCTGGACGGCTGGCTGATCACCCTCGAGTTCCCCAGCTACTACGCGGTGATGACCTACGCCAGTGACCGCGCCCTGCGCGAAGAGCTATACGCCGCCTACTGCACCCGCGCCTCCGACCAGGGCCCGAATGCCGGCCAGTTCGACAATGGCCCGGTGATGCGCGAAATCCTCGACCTGCGCCAGGAGCTGGCCGAACTGCTGGGCTACAAGAACTACGCCGAGCTGAGCCTGGCCACCAAGATGGCCGAGTCCAGCGACCAGGTGCTGAGCTTCCTGCGTGACTTGGCCAAGCGTTCCAAGCCGTTCGCCGCCCAGGACCTGCAACAGCTCAAGGCCTACGCTGCCGAACAAGGCTGCCCCGAGCTGGCCAGCTGGGATGCCGGCTACTTTGGCGAGAAGCTGCGCGAGCAGCGCTACAGTGTGTCGCAGGAAGCCCTGCGCGCCTACTTCCCGATCGACAAGGTGCTGGGCGGCCTGTTCAGCATCGTGCAGCGCCTGTATGGCATCGAAATCGCCGAGCTGAAGGGCTTCGACAGCTGGCACCCGGACGTACGCCTGTTCGAGATCAAGGAAAATGGTCAGCACGTTGGCCGTTTCTTCTTCGACCTGTACGCCCGCGCCAACAAGCGTGGGGGCGCCTGGATGGACGGCGCCCGTGACCGTCGCCGCACTGCCGGCGGCCAGCTGCAGAGCCCGGTGGCCAACCTGGTGTGCAACTTCACCCCGGCCGCGCCCGGCAAGCCCGCCTTGCTGACCCATGATGAAGTCACCACCCTGTTCCACGAATTCGGTCACGGCCTGCACCACATGCTGACCCGCATTGAGCATGCCGGCGTGTCCGGCATCAACGGTGTGGCCTGGGATGCGGTCGAGCTGCCCAGCCAGTTCATGGAAAACTGGTGCTGGGAGCCGGAAGGCCTGGCACTGATTTCTGGTCACTACGAAACCGGCGCCGCCCTGCCCCAGGACCTGCTGGACAAGATGCTGGCCGCGAAAAACTTCCAGTCGGGCATGATGATGGTGCGCCAGTTGGAGTTCTCGCTGTTCGATTTCGAGCTGCACGCCAGCCATGGCGACGGCCGCAGCGTATTGCAGGTGCTCGAAGGTGTGCGTGACGAGGTGTCGGTCATGCGCCCGCCGGCTTACAACCGCTTCCCCAACAGCTTTGCGCACATTTTCGCGGGCGGTTACGCGGCGGGCTACTACAGCTACAAGTGGGCCGAAGTGCTGTCGGCTGACGCCTTCTCGCGCTTCGAGGAAGAAGGCGTGCTGAACGCCGAGACCGGCCGCGCCTTCCGCGAGGCGATCCTGGCCCGTGGTGGTTCGCGCGAGCCGATGGAGCTGTTTGTCGACTTCCGTGGCCGTGAGCCTTCCATCGATGCATTGCTGCGCCACAGTGGTCTTACCGAGGACGCTGCAGCATGAGTGAGGTAGCTGTGAACAAGACCAAGAAGCGCTTCATTGCCGGTGCCGTGTGCCCGGCGTGCAGCGAGCCCGACAAGCTGATGATGTGGAACGACGACGGCGTACCGCACCGCGAGTGCGTAGCTTGCGGCTTTACCGACACCCTCAACGAGCAGGGCTTGTCGGTGCCGAAGGAACTCGGCACCCGGGTCAACCACCTGGCGCCGAAAGCGGCGCCGGCCAAGGTGCAGACCGTGCAGTTCTTCCCAAATCCGAAGCTGAAAAAGCCGGCTGAGTAATCCTGTCATGCCGCCCGGGTGCAATGCCCGGGCAGGCATGGACAGGTGTTAGATAGTCAGGCCACCTGGCGCAGGCTGGCCATGCAAGCTCTCTTGCTCATTTCTATCAGCAAGGTGATGCACCATGGCCAACCCTCTTCTGCAAGATAGCCATATCCCCGTCGATTACTCTTCCATCACCCTCGAAAACATGCAGGCGGCATTCGCTCACGTGCTGCAGGCACACGAGAACGGTGTCGAACGCATCATCCGTGATCAACGAACCATGCCCACCTGGGATGACATGGTGCTGGCGTTGGATGGGCTGGATAGCCGGCTGCTGGCAGTGTTGTATGCCGCCTCACCACTGGTCGGCCGGGATACGGCGTGGGCCAACGTCATCATTGATTTCTACCGGAAAGTGACGGCGCGCTTCGAGCAAAAATTCGCCAACACGGGTTTGCATGACCTGTATGCACGCTTGGCCGGCAGTGACATCGGCAAGCAACTGGATGTCGGGAAGCGTGCCACTTTGCGTTGGCACCTGGACAAGTTCGCCGCTAGCGGGGCGTTACTCGACACCGCAGGCAAAGCGCATCTGGCAGACCTTCAAGCGCAGATTGGCACTGCACGCGAGGCGTTCCGCAGCAACATCGACCGGCCTGGGTTGAACATCACCGATGAAGCGGAGCTGAGCGGCATCCCGCAGCGGGTACGTGACGAATTGGCTGCAAGCGCACAGCAAGCAGGTAAGCAGGGGTGGTTGATTGCGTGTGACACGGTGACTACGCGTGAGGTGCTCAAACATGCTGCCAACCGCCAGTTCCGTGAGCGGGTGTACCGGGCTTTTCACGCCCGCGGCGTCAGCCATGATCGGCAACAGGACAACCGCTGGTATCTGCAGCAACTGGCGCAATTGCTTGAGGAGAAGGCCCTCCTGCTCGGTTATTCCGGCCATCTGGAGCAGAGCCTGCAGGTGAAGAGTGCCGGTTCGGTAGACCAGGTGCGCGGCTTTCTCCACGATCTGGCCGATCATGTGCGACCTGCCATGTTGCGGTGGCGTTCGCAGGTGGAGTGTTGGGCTGCCGAGCAGGGCCTGGGCAAACCCCAACCCTGGGATTTCGAGTACCTGCGGTGTGCTTCGCGCAGCGTGTTTCCTGCCGAAGCGCTGCGCGATTACTTCCCGCTGAATACTGTTGTCAGTGCGTTGCAGCAATTGGCGCAGACGTTGTTTGGTGCAGTGCTGCAGCCCAAAGCGCTGCCTGTCTGGGATGACAGCGTGCAGCCGTTCGAGGTGTGGCAGGACAGCGCTTTCATTGGCTTTCTGTATCTGGATGCCGTGCAACACGCAGGCAAGCAGCCAGACGCGGTGTTTACCACCTATGTAAGGAATCGCCGGGTCGATGCAGAGGGTATCTGCCAGGCAGCCTCGGTGGTGGTGTTCAGTGATGTGCCGCAAGCGCTGTCAGGTTCGCAGCCGTTGCTCGATCATTTGTCACTGCGCAAGCTGTTCCATGAATTCGGCCATGCCCTGCACCACCTGCTGGTACGTACGACGAACCACGTCATGTCCAATGTGACTGAGCTGGGCACCGATGGTGTGGAGTTGTTCGGCAAGCTGTTCGAACGTTGGGTCTGGGACGCGGACTACCTGGTAGCGATCTCGGCGCGCACGCACGACGGCCGCCAACTATCCCGCAAGCAAGCCAATGAGTGCCTGCGGCAGCTACGGCAGCAGGGCGTGGAGGAGATCGCGGGTGATCTGTGCCTGGCGCTGTTCGACATGGACCTGCATGGCACACCAAACGATGGCAGGACCTTTGAACAGCGACTGGGTGATGCCCGCGCGCGTTGCGGTTACTGGCCACTCGCTGACTTTGAACATCCGGCGCATGCCTTCGACCACCTTGTGAACGGCTACGATGCGGGTTACTACGCCTACCTGTGGTCGGATGTGCATGCCTTCGATGTGTTCACCCGCTTCGAAGCCGAGGGCCTGTTGAACGGAGCCACGGGGCGGGCACTGCAGGAAGCACTGTTCGCCCCAGGGGCATCGCGCCCATTGCGTGAAGGCATCGAGGCGTTTCTCGGGCGGCAATCGAGCCAGGCAGCGTATCTCAGCTGGCATGGCCTGAGGTAGTCAGACCAGAGGTGCTGGAAAGATCACGGCATGCACGATACTGTATATGAGTACAGTATTCAGGTGAGCCATGATTCCTCCAGCACCGCAAAAGGGCCGTGGCACGGCGCACAACCCACACAACCGCTTTGCCCCTGGTCATTCGGTGGCGGAAGATGATGGCTGGTACCAGGAAGTGCCGCAAACCCAGGGTACCGAGGTGCGGATCGAGACAGCCAAGTCGGTGATCAGCCGCAACACTTCACCCGACCTCCCTTTCGATCGCTCCATCAACCCCTACCGTGGCTGCGAACATGGCTGTATCTACTGCTATGCCCGCCCCTCACACGCCTACTGGGACCTTTCTCCCGGCCTGGATTTCGAGACCAAACTGATTGCCAAGACCAACGCCGCCGAGGTGCTGGCACAGCAATTGAGCAAACCGGGCTACGTGTGCGCGCCGATCAATCTGGGCTCCAACACCGACCCGTACCAGCCGATTGAGCGGGAACAGTTACTGACCCGGCGCTTGCTCGAAGTGTTACTGCGTTTTCGTCACCCGGTGACCATTGTCACCAAGGGTTCACTGGTGCTGCGCGACCTTGACCTGCTGGCCGAGATGGCCCGCCAGCGCCTGGCACGAGTGATGATCAGCCTGACCACGCTGGACGACGGCCTCAAGCGCGTGCTCGAACCCCGAGCGGCCTCACCCGGTGCGAGGTTGAGGGCCATCCGGGTATTGCGTGAAGCGGGCGTACCGGTGGGTGTTTTGTGTTCGCCGATGATTCCGATGATCAACGACAGTGAGCTGGAACGCCTGTTGGAGGCGGCCAAGGAGGCCGGTGCGCAAAGTGCGGCGTACATGATGCTGCGCCTGCCGCTGGAGGTGGCGCCGTTGTTTGAGCAGTGGTTGCAGGACCATTACCCGCAGCGGGCAGCGCATGTGTTGAGCCTGATCCGCCAGAGCCGTGGTGGCGAGCTGTATGACAGCCGGTTCGGTGTGCGCATGCGTGGTGAAGGGGTGTTTGCCGAGTTGCTGGCGCAGCGCTTTGCCAAGGCAATGAAACGGCTGGACTTCGAAGGGCGCGAGGCGCAGGCGCTGGATTGCTCGGCGTTCTGCCCGCCGGGTGGGCAGATGGTGCTGTTCTGACATGAACCCGCCCCACCAAGGGCTGCGCATTGCTCACAACGCAACTAATAACAACCAATAATTGCGCTAATACATATTGGCAGCTGATGTTTTTTTGCTATTATCCAGTTCCCGCCTTTTTCATCTGGAACGCCCGTTCTAGAGCCTTCGAATTAAGTTTCAGTTAAGTTTTCCCCGCTAGCGTAGGTAATAAGTCCACAGCGACTGTGATCTATGGCCCGTGCGTGTCATCTAAAACCCTGCATAGCCTGAATCTTTCACCGGTAAAATGGATTTACCTACACACCGTCAAGAGGATGAATCATGCCCGTCAAGGACCCATCCAAGGTCGTACCGCAGGTCCCCGCGGAAAGCGCCGATGCTGCCCTTAAGCACATCGTCGACGGCTTCCTGCGCTTTCACCATGATGTTTTCCCAGATCAGCAAGAGCTGTTCAAGAAGCTCGCCACCGCGCAAACACCACGCGCCATGTTCATCACCTGTGCCGATTCGCGCATCGTTCCCGAGCTGATCACCCAGAGCTCGCCAGGCGACCTGTTCGTGACCCGTAACGTGGGTAACGTGGTACCGCCTTATGGCCAGATGAACGGCGGCGTTTCCAGCGCCATCGAGTACGCCGTAATGGCGCTTAAAGTTCACCACATCATCATCTGTGGCCACTCCGACTGTGGCGCCATGCGTGCGGTACTCAACCCGCAGTCGCTGACCAAGATGCCTACCGTTGGCGCTTGGTTGCGCCACGCGGAAGTGGCCCGCACCGTGGTCGAGAACAACTGCTCCTGCGGCAGCGAACACGAGACGATGCAAGTGCTGACCAAAGAGAACGTCATCGCCCAGTTGCATCACTTGCGCACCCATCCTTCGGTGGCTTCGCGCCTGGCAGCCGGTGAGCTGTTCATTCATGGTTGGGTGTACGACATCGAGACCAGCAAGATCGAAGCCTACGACGCCGCCAGCGACAGCTTCCTGCCCTTGGCCGCGGGTGAACCCGTTCCCTGCGCCACTCCGAGAGGCCGCTACTAAGCGACCCGTCCGCTGCTAGAACCTTGATAGCCGGCTGCACCCTGCAGGGGTGTGGCACGGCATTCGGCTGCCTTGAATTCCCTGACTGCCCTGCCGGCGTGCTCGCTGGCGGCCCGCGCCTGCGCGCTTGTCAGGGGCAAACGTGCCCACGGCCAGGGGAATGGCCGTGCGACTAGTGAAAGGAGAAACACGGTGAACATTACACAGTTGAAAGCGGCCCTGCCGCGTGAGTTGCTGGCGTCGGTGGTGGTCTTCCTGGTGGCCCTGCCGTTGTGCATGGGCATTGCGATCGCTTCTGGCATGCCGCCGGCAAAAGGCCTGATTACTGGGATTATCGGCGGCATTGTCGTCGGTTTCCTTGCTGGGTCGCCGCTACAGGTCAGCGGCCCCGCTGCCGGTCTGGCGGTACTGGTGTTCGAGCTGGTACGCCAGCACGGCATGGCCATGCTCGGGCCAATCCTGTTGCTGGCCGGCCTGTTGCAGTTGCTGGCCGGTCGCTTGCGTCTGGGCTGCTGGTTCCGCGTGACTGCGCCGGCGGTGGTTTACGGCATGCTCGCCGGGATTGGCGTGTTGATCGTGCTTTCGCAGGTGCATGTGATGTTCGACACCGCGCCGCAACCGTCGGGCCTGCAGAACCTGCTGGCGTTCCCGGCAACGTTGTCGGCAGCCCTGCCACAGGAGAGCACCGGCGCCGGCTGGATGGCCGGTGCGCTGGGCCTGGGGACCATCGCCATCATGTGGGGCTGGGAGCGCTTGCGGCCGCAGCGGCTGCGTTTCGTGCCGGGTGCATTACTCGGCGTGGCCAGCATGACCGCTATCAGCCTGTGGCTGGCCTTGCCGGTGAACCGCGTACAGGTACCGGCCGACCTGTCCGAGGCCATCGACTGGCTTCGTCCGGCGGACCTGATGCAGCTGGCCGACCCTGCTCTGTTGGTCGCCGCTTTTGCCCTGGCGTTCATTGCCAGCGCCGAAACCTTGCTGTCGGCCGCAGCAGTGGACCGCATGCACAGCGGCCAGCGTTCGGACTTCGACCGCGAACTGTCGGCTCAGGGCATCGGCAACATGCTGTGCGGGGTGCTGGGTGCCCTGCCAATGACCGGGGTAATCGTGCGCAGCTCGGCCAACGTCCAGGCCGGGGCGCAAACCCGGGCCTCGGCAATCTTCCATGGCTTGTGGTTGCTGGCCTTCGTGGTGGCGCTGAGCAGCGTGCTGCAGCAGATCCCGGTGGCGAGCTTGGCGGGGGTGTTGGTGTTTACCGGGGTCAAACTGGTCGACTTCAAGGCGTTTCGCGGGCTGGGCCGTTATGGGCGCATGCCGATGTTCACCTACGCGGCGACTGCGCTGGCGATCATCTTTACCGACCTGCTGACCGGTGTGCTGCTGGGCTTTGCCCTGACCTTGCTGAAGCTGGCGTTCAAGGCGGCGCGGCTGAAGATCAACCTGGTGAGCCTGGCCAAGGATGGGCACATGGAACTGCGCCTCAGTGGCGCGGCGACCTTCCTGAAGGTGCCGGCGCTGACCCAGGTGCTGGATACCGTACCGGCGGGCACCACGCTGCATGTGCCGCTGGGGAACTTGAGCTATATCGACCACTCGTGCCTTGAGTTGCTGGAGGACTGGAGCCGCAGCAATTCTGCCAATGGGTCACGGTTGCTGATAGAGCAGCGGCGCCTGAAGCGTCGGATCGAGGGCCGGTTGCGGACTACAGCGGGGGTTGGGGCGTAGGAGCGGGATTACCCGCGAATACGGTAGCGGCGGCAACGGTGATCGGCGGGTGGAGATTGGCCAGCAGGGCTGGCCCTTTCGCGGGTGAACCCGCTCCTACGACGGCCTGCGCCGAACCACCGATGCACCTAGGCCGTTACAGGTCTATCAGGCCGGCTGACCCAGCTCGACACCCAGTTGGCGCGAAAGGCACGGCCAGCGCTTCCACGCCTCGCCAGTTGCCGGGCTGCTCAGCTTCTCTCGATAAGCCTCCACCGATTCAACCGCAAAGCTCTCGTCATTGAGCATTTCGTCGACCGAGTGGTGCACCACTTCATCCAGCTGGTTGGCAAAGCTTTCGCCAATCAACTGGTGGGCAATCAGGTTGGCGACCGTGGTGTCGACCGGGATCAACGGCTGCTGGAAGTGGCGAATGTACAAGTCATTCACCTCTTCCACCAGGCGGTGCGCCAGGTACGCTTCATCCAGCAGGCAGTCCAGGCCTACATGCCCTTGCATCACGCTGGGCGGCTGCAGGAAGTAGGCTTCGGCAATTTTCAGTACAGGTTTGATCTGCGATTCGATCCCGGCTTCGCGGGCGACCTCGTGGGCGGCCTCCAGCAGTTCCGGAACCTGATCGATGTAGGCGCTGACGAAGCGCGCCAAAGTACCCTGGGCGTCCTGCTCAGGCAGTTGGATCGAGGGGTGCAGGTGGGGCAGTTGCAGCTCGAGACGCTGTTTCAATTGGCCGGTCTGGCCTTCATGTTGATGGGCTTGGCTTACCTGCTCGCGTACAGCAGCGATGTTCATGACAACTCCAGGGACATTACGTTTCAAACGGAAGACACTAAATTAGCTCGGTATACAGAATACCTAAGACGTATTTGTTATAAGCCGCGCAAACGTGTGCCATGTCTGGCATAACCAGATGCCATTGTTTCGCCATGACCTCTCAAGCGCGCGGTTTTCGGGCTATCTGGCCATTTCGTGAAGTTCATTTCACAGGCTTCATTGCGTGCCATTGGTCGCTGTCTATACTCCCGGTGAACGTGATTCGTTGATGAGGCCCGACTGCTTTTAGCAGGGGCTCGGTCGTCGAAGCCATGCAGTCTTGACCGCCGTTCCCTCTTGCCGCAGGCCACGCCTCCGGGACAACAAGAATTAGAAGGGGAACCCGCAATGATGCGACATCCACATGTCTGGATGGGCCTCCTGTTGTGGTCGGTTTTTGGCCAGGCAAACGCCGCCTGGACCGTGAACATGCACCCAGGGGCGACGGAAGTCTCCAACGCCGTCTTCGACCTGCACATGACCATCTTCTGGATCTGCGTGATCATTGGCATCGTGGTGTTTGGCGCGATGTTCTGGTCAATGGTCATCCACCGCCGCTCCACCGGCCAGCAGGCTGCGCATTTCCACGAGCACACCTGGGTGGAAATCCTCTGGACGGTAGTTCCCTTCCTGATCCTGGTGGCCATGGCCATCCCGGCCACCAAGACGCTGATCGACATCTACGATGCCGGCGATTCGGACATCGACATCCAGGTCACGGGGTACCAGTGGAAATGGCACTACAAGTACCTGGGCCAGGACGTGGAGTTCTTCAGCAACCTGGCCACCCCCACCGACCAGATCCACAACAAGGCGCCCAAGGATGAGCATTACCTGCTGGAAGTCGACCAGCCGCTGGTGCTGCCGGTGGGCGCGAAAGTGCGCTTCCTGGTCACTGCTGCCGATGTGATCCACTCCTGGTGGGTGCCGGCCTTCGCGGTCAAGCGCGACGCCATCCCAGGCTTTGTCAACGAAGCCTGGACCCGTATCGAAAAGCCAGGCATCTACCGCGGCCAGTGCACCGAGCTGTGCGGCAAGGACCACGGCTTCATGCCGGTGGTGGTCGAGGTCAAGTCCAAGGCCGATTACGACACCTGGCTGGGCGAGCGCAAGGCTGAAGCCGCCAAGCTCAAGGAGCTGACCAGCAAGGAATGGACCCTGGAAGAGCTGGTGGCGCGAGGCGACAAGGTCTACCACACCACCTGCGTGGCCTGTCACCAGGCCGAAGGCCAGGGCCTGCCGCCAATGTTCCCGGCGCTCAAAGGCTCGAAGATTGCCACCGGACCGAAGGAAGACCACCTGAGCATTGTCTTCCATGGCAAGCCCGGCACGGCCATGGCCGCTTTCGGCAAGCAGCTGTCGGAAGTCGACATCGCTGCTGTAGTCACCTACGAGCGCAATGCCTGGGGCAACAACAAAGGCGACATGGTGACGCCGAAGGACGTGCTGGCGCTGAAGCAGGCAGAAGCCAAGTGAACCGGGTTACTCGCGGCAATCAATGGATTGCAGGAGACAGGACATGAGTGCAGTGATCGACGACCACGCCCACGGCCACGACCATGCGCACGGCCCGGCCAAGGGCCTGATGCGCTGGGTGCTGACCACCAACCATAAAGACATCGGCACGATGTACCTGTGGTTCAGTTTCATCATGTTCCTGCTCGGTGGCTCGTTTGCCATGGTGATCCGCGCTGAGCTGTTCCAGCCGGGTTTGCAGATCGTGGAGCCGGCGTTCTTCAACCAGATGACCACCATGCATGGCCTGATCATGGTGTTTGGCGCGGTGATGCCGGCCTTCGTCGGTCTGGCCAACTGGATGATTCCGCTGATGATCGGCGCGCCGGACATGGCCCTGCCACGGATGAACAATTTCAGCTTCTGGCTGCTGCCGGCGGCCTTCCTGCTGCTGGTATCGACGCTGTTCAGCCCGGGCGGAGGGCCGAACTTTGGCTGGACGTTCTACGCGCCGCTTTCCACCACCTATGCGCCAGCCAGCGTCACCTTCTTCATCTTCGCCATCCACCTGATGGGTATCAGCTCGATCATGGGGGCGATCAACGTGATTGCCACCATCCTCAACCTGCGTGCCCCCGGCATGACGCTGATGAAAATGCCGCTGTTCGTCTGGACCTGGCTGATTACCGCGTTCCTGCTGATTGCGGTGATGCCAGTACTGGCCGGCGTGGTAACCATGATGCTGATGGATATCCACTTCGGTACCAGCTTTTTCAGTGCAGCAGGTGGTGGTGACCCGGTGCTGTTCCAGCATGTGTTCTGGTTCTTCGGTCACCCTGAGGTGTACATCATGATCCTGCCCGCCTTTGGTGCGGTCAGCTCGATCATCCCGGCGTTCTCGCGCAAGCCGCTGTTCGGTTATACCTCGATGGTGTATGCCACCGGCGCCATTGCCTTCCTGTCATTCATCGTCTGGGCCCACCATATGTTCGTGGTCGGCATCCCGGTGGTCGGCGAGTTGTTCTTCATGTACGCCACCATGCTGATTGCCGTGCCCACCGGGGTGAAGGTATTCAACTGGGTCAGCACCATGTGGGAAGGCTCGCTCACCTTCGAAACGCCGATGCTGTTCGCCATCGCCTTTGTCATCCTGTTCACCATTGGTGGCTTTTCCGGGCTGATGCTGGCGATTGCCCCGGCGGACTTCCAGTACCACGACACTTACTTCGTAGTGGCGCATTTCCATTACGTACTGGTGCCTGGTGCAATTTTCGGCATCTTTGCCTCGGCCTACTACTGGCTGCCGAAATGGACCGGCCACATGTATGACGAAACCCTCGGCAAACTGCACTTCTGGCTGTCGTTCATCGGCATGAACATGGCCTTCTTCCCCATGCACTTCGTAGGCTTGGCCGGCATGCCACGGCGCATCCCCGACTACAACCTGCAGTTCGCCGATTTCAACATGGTGTCGTCGATCGGCGCGTTCATGTTCGGCGCCACGCAGATCTTCTTCCTGTTCATTGTCATCAAGTGCATCCGCGGTGGCGCGCCGGCACCGGCCAAACCCTGGGATGGCGCCGAGGGTCTTGAGTGGTCGATACCCTCGCCTGCGCCCTACCACACCTTCCAGACACCCCCGGAAGTGAAATAGGAACCCGCCATGAACGGCCTGTCGGTGAAACGCCTGGTAACGCGCCTGTTGATGCTGACGGTGGTGATGTTCGCCTTCGGCTTCGCGCTGGTGCCGATCTACGACGTCATGTGCAAAGCGTTCGGTATCAACGGCAAGACCGGCGGCCAATACGAAGGTAGCCAGGTCAGTGACCCGACGCGTGCTGTGCGGGTGCAGTTCATGTCGACCAATGCCAGCGACATGGTCTGGGACTTCTACTCCACTGCCGACCAGCTGGAGGTCAACCCGGGGGCGGTGAACCAGATGATCTTCATTGCCCACAACCCGACCGACCGGCCGATGAGTGCGCAGGCAATACCCAGCATTACCCCGGCCGAGGCCGCGGCCTACTTCCACAAGACCGAGTGCTTCTGCTTTACCCAGCAGGTGCTGCAGCCCGGCGAACGCATCGAGATGCCGGTGCGCTTCATCGTCGACCGCGACCTGCCGGCCAGCGTGAAGCACCTGACACTGGCCTACACCTTGTTCGACATCACCGCTCGCCACCCGCCGGTCGCGCACGTTGCGGCGCAGGACGTCCAGGGCGCCCGTTAAGGGAAGGAGAACAGCAATGGCAAGTCATGAGCACTACTACGTTCCGGCGCAGAGCAAATGGCCGATCATCGCCACCATCGGCATGTTCATCACGGTATTCGGCCTGGGCACCTGGTTCAACGATATGAAGGCGGGCCACCCAGATTCGCACGGGCCGCTGATTTTCTTCGTGGGGGCGTTGTTTCTGGCCTACATGCTGTTCGGCTGGTTTGGGGCAGTGGTCAAGGAGAGCCACGCCGGGTTGTACAGCCCGCAGCTGGACCGCTCGTTCCGCTGGGGCATGAGCTGGTTCATCTTCTCCGAAGTGATGTTCTTCCTGGCCTTCTTCGGTGCGCTGTTCTATGTCCGCGTACTGGCGGGGCCGTGGCTGGGAGGCGAAGGGGCCAAAGGTGTTACGCACATGCTGTGGCCGACGTTCGAATTCACCTGGCCGCTGCTGCACACCCCCGATCCCAAGCTGTTCCCGCCGCCCAAGGAAGTGATCGACCCGTGGCATCTGCCGCTGATCAACACCATCCTGCTGGTCAGTTCCAGTGTGACAATCACCATTGCCCACCACGCCTTGCGCCGTGACCACCGCGGGCCGCTGAAATTCTGGATGGCACTGACCATTGTTCTGGGCATCAGCTTTATCGCGCTGCAGGCCTTCGAGTACCACGAGGCCTATACCAAACTGGGGCTGACATTGGGCTCAGGGATCTACGGTGCGACGTTCTTCATGCTTACCGGGTTTCACGGTGCCCACGTGACATTGGGCACGATCATTCTGATTGTGATGTTCGTGCGTATTCTGCGCGGGCATTTCAACCCGGAAAAACACTTCGGCTTCGAGGCAGCCAGTTGGTACTGGCACTTCGTCGATGTGGTGTGGGTGGGGTTGTTCATCTTTGTCTATGTGTTGTGAATACGAAACCCTGTAGGGGGGAGCGCTTCAGAAAGGGGCGTGGGAGACCAGTTGACCGCTGATCAAGCCCCAGGCGACCAGGCCTATGGTCAAGGCTGCCAGGGTGACCCGTACGGTCAGGGCCTTGAGCAGGCGGGTCGAGTTTTCATCATCCTTGACCAGAAACACCAGGCCACTGAACAGACTGGCAATCGTGGCCAACAGCATCAGGACAATCGCGGCCTTGAGCATGGCGTTACTCCGGGGGGATGCGGTGATGTGGATAAGTATAGCGAGGCGCCCGTGAGGCCGTTTCGCCCAGGCTGGGTACCGACGCTGGTGGTGCTTGCACTGCTGCCAGGGTTGATTGCGCTTGGTTGCTGGCAACTCGGCCGTGCCGAGGAAAAGCGCGTGCTGCTGGCCACCTATGCGGAAAGGCGGATTGAAGCGCCGATCGCCACCGCCCAGCTCCTCTCGAAAGAAGACAACGCCTTCCGCCGTGTGCACCTGTATGGCCGCTTCGACGCCGAGCACAGCGTGCTGCTGGACAACCGCATGCGCGACGGCAAAGCCGGTGTCGAGCTGCTGCAGCCCTTCCACGACCAAGCCAGCGGCCTGTGGTTGCTGATCAATCGTGGCTGGCTGCCATGGCTGGACCGCCGGGTGCCGGTGCACTTCGAAACCCCTGCCCAGGCCTTGGCGCTGGATGCCTCTGTGTATGTCGCGCCCGGTAGCACCTTCCAGCTGCACCCGGACCCCATCGGCGGGCAATGGCCGCATCTGTTGACCGCTATCGATGTCGCGCAGCTATGGCAACAGCTTGATCGCGAAGGCTTTGCCCAGGAATTGCGCCTGGAGCCGGGCCCTGCGAGCTATCGCCTGGACTGGCCGGTTGTCGCCATGAGCCCCGAAAAACACGTCGGCTATGCCGTGCAGTGGTTTGCCCTGGCTACCGCTCTGGTTCTGCTCTACCTCTACTTCGGCTGGCACCAAAACAAGGAGAAACGCCATGGCCACCGCCACTCCACTGGACGCGCCTGAACGTAGCAAACCCAGAGCCCGTGGGCGTTTGCAGCTGTTGCTGATCCTGCTGGTGGTGCTTGGGCCGATGGTTCTGGCCACCAGCATGTACAAGCTCAAATTCTGGGTGCCGGAAGGCCGCAGCTACCATGGCGCCATGATTGGCAATGGGGAAAGCCGTGCCGATCTCGGCGTGGCGGGCCAGGACGAGCGCTGGCAGTTGCTGGTCAGCGCGCCCCAGGCCTGCACCGAAGACTGTCAGCGCCTGGTGTACCTGGCTCGGCAGATTCAGGTCGGGCTGGGGCGTGATGCCAGCCGCGCCAGCCATGCGCTGGCCGCCGCCCAGCCGCTGAGTGCCGACTATCAGGCACTGCTTGGCCGCGAGTACCCGCAGTTGCAGCGCTACCCGCTGGATGCGCAACGTTATCAACAGAAGGTTGTCGAGCCCGGCCCGCAGCTGTGGATCGTCGACCCGCACGGCAACCTGGTGCTGCGCTACGACGGCAAGGTCAACGGCAAGCATGTGCTGGATGACCTGCGCCACCTGCTCAAGCTGTCCAACATCGGCTAGGAGCCTGCCATGGCCAGACCTGGATTTCGCCTTGCTGTGTTCGCCACCCTGCTGGCACTGCTGGTCGTCCTGCTTGGTGCCTATACCCGCCTGACCCACGCCGGCCTCGGTTGCCCCGACTGGCCCGGGTGCTATGGCTTTATCAGCGTGCCCAAGACTGACGCGCAGTTGGCCCATGCCGAGCTGCACTTTCCGGAGCACCCGGTGGAAGCTGCCAAGGGCTGGGCCGAGATGGTCCACCGCTACTTTGCCGGTAGCCTGGCCGTGGTGATCGCCCTGCTCGCGTTCCAGGCAATGCGCCGGCATGCACGCGATGGGCAGCCTTATCGCCTGCCGATGCTGCTACTGGGTGTGGTGTTGGCCCAGGCAGCCTTCGGAATGTGGACGGTCACCCTGAAGCTGTGGCCGCAGGTGGTCACGGCGCACTTGCTGGGTGGCTTTACCACGTTGAGCTTGCTGTTCCTGTTGTCTCTGCGTCTGTCCCGGGCTTTTGCGCCCTTGCCGAAACTGCCGCTGAGCCTGCGCCGGATCGCTGCACTGGCGCTGCTGGTGGTAATCGGCCAGATTGCCCTGGGCGGTTGGGTCAGCGCCAACTACGCAGCCGTGGCCTGCATCGACCTGCCGACCTGCCATGGCCAGTGGTGGCCAGCGGCGGATTTCAGCAACGGCTTCCACCTGACCCAGCACGTCGGCCCCAATTACCTTGGCGGGCAGTTGGACAGTGATGCGCGCACGGCCATCCACATCAGCCACAGGCTGGGCGCGTTGCTGGTGACCTGCGTGCTGTTGATGCTCAGCTGGAAGCTGCACCGCTGTGGCCTCCCCGGCCTGGCGCGGCTGGTGCTGCTGGCGCTGGCCCTGCAAGTGGGCCTGGGCATCAGCAACGTGGTGTTCCACCTGCCGCTGGCGGTGGCTGTTGCGCACAATGCCGGCGGGGCGATGCTGCTGCTGAGCATGGTGCTGGTGAACTACCGCATTCGAGTGGTCGACAAGGTTCGTATGGGTGTCGGCCATGGTTGGCGTCTGCGGCCGGTGGTCGGGGTGGGCATTTCCCATCACATGAGGAACGACTCGTGGCGACGCTTCTAAGCGTACGACGGGCCCGCTGGCGCGATTACCTTGAGCTGACCAAGCCCAAGGTGGTGGTGCTGATGCTGATCACTTCGCTGGCGGGCATGTTCCTGGCCACCCGGGCGGGCGTCAGCTGGAGCGTGCTGTTGTTCGGCAACCTGGGCATCGGCCTGTGCGCGGGTGGCGCAGCGGTGGTCAATCATGTGGTGGATCGGCGCATCGATGCGCTGATGGCACGCACCCACAAACGGCCTTTGGCCCAAGGCCGAGTCGAGCCCCTGCCGGCGCTGTTGTTCGCTTTGGCCCTGGCGCTGCTGGGCATGGTCCTGCTGCTGGTGTTCACCAACGCCCTCACCGTCTGGCTGACCCTGGCCTCATTACTCGGTTATGCGGTGCTCTACACCGGCTTTCTCAAGCGCGCCACGCCACAGAACATCGTCATCGGTGGCCTGGCCGGTGCCGCTCCGCCGTTGCTCGGCTGGGTGGCGGTAAGCGGCCATGTCAGCGCCGAACCCTTGCTGCTTGTGCTGATCATTTTCGCCTGGACCCCGCCGCATTTCTGGGCGCTGGCCATCCACCGCAAGGAGGAATACGCCAAGGCCGATATCCCGATGTTGCCGGTGACCCACGGCGAGCGCTACACCAAACTGCATATCCTGCTGTACACCCTGATCCTGCTGGCGGTGAGCCTGCTCCCGTATGCCATCCACATGAGTGGCCCGCTGTACCTGGCCTGTGCCCTGGGCTTGGGCCTGCGCTTCCTGCATTGGGCCTGGGTGTTGTACCGTAGCAGCCGGCCGCACGCGGCGATCGGCACCTTCAAGTACTCTATCGGCTACCTGTTCGCGCTGTTCATCGCGTTGCTCCTTGACCACTACCTGTTGCCGAGCCTATGACCCGAACCCAGAAAACCGTCTTCATCCTCGTTGCCCTGGTCGCGTTGATCCTGGGCCTGACCGTCAACAAGGTGCTAAATGGTCGTGACCAGCCCAACCCTGCCGAGCTGATTGATGCGGGCATCATTCTGCTGCCGCAGAGCCGCGCCGTGGCTGATGTCACCATGACCAATCAGGACGGCCAGCCGGTGCAGATGGATGACCTCAAGGGCAAATGGTCGCTGCTGTTCTTTGGCTACACCTACTGCCCGGACATCTGCCCGACCACCCTGGCCCAGCTGCGCCAGGTGAAGAGCGAGCTGCCCAAGGATGCCGTCGACCGGCTGCAGGTGGTGTTGGTGAGCGTGGACCCTAACCGCGACACGCCGAACCAGCTGAAGCAGTATCTGGGCTATTTCGACAAGGAATTTGTCGGCGTGGCGGGGTCGATCGAGGATACCCAGAAGCTGGCCAATGCCTTGAGCATTCCGTTCATTCCGGCGGATACCAGCAAGCCGGGGTATACCGTGGATCACAGCGGTAACCTGGCGATTGTCGGGCCGGATGGGCGACAGCGTGGGTTCATTCGGGCGCCGTTCAACAACCAGAAGCTGGGGGCGCAGTTGCCGGGGCTGGTCAAGCGGGATTGAGAGTGCTGGGCCTGCTGCGCAGGCCTTTCGCGACACTAGGCCTCTCCCACATGGATCGGCGTACGCCTTACTTTGTGGGAGCGGCCTTGCGTCGCGAAAGGGCCGCAAAGCGGCCCCGGGGATGTTGAATCAGAACGCTGGAACCACAGCGCCTTTGTACTTCTCGATGATGAACTGCTTCACCTCAGGCGAGTGCAGTGCAGCCGCCAGTTTCTTCATGTCGTCCGAGTCCTTGTTGTCCGGGCGGGCAACCAGGATGTTCACGTAAGGCGAGTCGCTGCCCTCGATGGCCAGCGCGTCTTTTTCCGGGTTCAGCTTGGCTTCCAGCGCGTAGTTGGTGTTGATCAGGGCAGCATCTACCTGGGTCAGCACGCGCGGGATGGTGGCGGCTTCCAGCTCGCGGAACTTCACGTTTTTCGGGTTTTCGGCAACATCCTTCACGGTCGACAGGATGTTCTTGTTGTCCTTGAGCTTGATTACGCCAGCCTTGTCCAGCAGCAGCAAGGCGCGGCCGCCGTTGGTGGCGTCGTTGGGGATGACCACGGTGGCGCCGGAGGACAGCTCGTCCAGCTTCTTGATCTTGGACGAATACACGCCCAGTGGCTCGATGTGCACGCCTGCCACGCTCACCAGCTGGGTACCCTTGGCCTTGTTGAACTCATCCAGGTAAGGCTGGTGCTGGAAGAAGTTGGCGTCCAGGCGCTTTTCGGCCACCTGCACGTTCGGCTGGATGTAGTCGGTGAATTCCTTGACCTTCAGCTCTACGCCTTCTTTGGCCAGTTGTGGTTTGACGAAGTTGAGGATCTCGGCGTGCGGCACCGGGGTGGCGGCGACGGTAAGGGTATCGGCCTGGGCCGAGAAGGCCGCGACAGCGGCAGCGACAGCAAGCAGCTTCTTCATTGATCACTCCTTGTGAGGGCCGCGACGGCCCCCGAACGGGTCGGCCAGGCCGACCCCATTGGGGTTACTTACGGGAAAAATGCACGACCAGTTTGTCGCCCACGCTCTGCAGGACTTGAACCAGTACCAGCAGCAGTACCACGGTCACTACCATCACATCGGTCTGGAAACGCTGGTAACCGAAGCGGATAGCCAGGTCACCAAGGCCACCGGCACCCACCACACCGGCCATGGCAGTGTAAGAAACCAGGGTGATGGCGGTTACCGTTATGGCCGCGAAGATGCCCGGACGGGCTTCCGGCAGCAGCGCACTGGTGATGATCTGGCGAGTGGTGGCGCCCATCGACTGGGTGGCTTCGATGATGCCGCGGTCCACTTCACGCAAGGCGGTTTCAACCAGGCGCGCAAAGAACGGCGTGGCACCCACCACCAGCGGCGGGATGGCGCCTGCAACGCCCAACGAGGTACCGGTGATCAGTACGGTGAACGGGATCATCACGATCAGCAAAATGATGAATGGCAGCGAGCGCAGGATGTTGACCACCAGCGACAGCAGTGCGTAGACACCTTTCTGTTCGAACATCTGCTTTGGCCCGCAGAGGAACAGCAGCACGCCCAGTGGCAGGCCCAGTAGCACGGTGAAGAACAGCGAGCCGAACAGCATGATCATGGTATCGACGGTGGCCAGCCAGATTTCGGCCCAGTCGACGTTGGCAAAGAAATTCAGGGCGTCCATCAACGCAGTACCTCCATATGTACGTCAGCTGCCTTGAAGCGGGCGAACGCCGCTTCCATGTCTCCGCCGATCAGGGCGAGAGTGAGCTGGCCATAGGGGACATCCTTGATGCGGTCGATACGCCCGGCGAGGATGCTGTAGTCCACACCGGTTTCGCGGGCCACGGTACCCAGCAGCGGCGCGTAGGTGGCGTCGCCCTGGAAGGTCAGGCGTACGATGCGGCCTGGCACGTGGGCAAAGTCGTCGCGCTGCTCGCCTTCGTCGACCTGCTCGTCTTCCTGGACGAAGCGCTTGGTGGTGGGGTGCTGCGGGTGCAGAAACACCTCGGCCACCGAGCCTTGCTCGACGATCTGACCGGCGTCCATCACGGCCACGCGGTCGCAGACACGGCGGATCACGTCCATCTCGTGGGTAATCAGCACGATGGTCAGTTTCAGTTCACGGTTGATCTCGGCCAGCAGTTGCAGGACCGAGGCCGTGGTTTGCGGGTCGAGGGCACTGGTGGCCTCGTCGCATAGCAGAATCTTTGGGTTGGTGGACAGGGCGCGGGCGATGCCGACGCGCTGCTTCTGGCCGCCGGACAGCTGCGCCGGGTACTTTTTGGCGTGGTCCGACAGGCCAACGCGAGCCAGTAGCTCGGTGACGCGCTTGTCGATTTCGCTGCGCGAAAGCTCACCGGCCAGGGCCAATGGCAGGGCGACGTTGTCGGCGACGGTCTTGGAGGCCAGCAGGTTGAAGTGCTGGAAAATCATCCCGACCTGCTGGCGGAAGCCGCGCAACTGGCTGGCGTTGAACGCGGTGACGTCTTCGCCGTCGACGATGATCGTGCCGCCGGAGGGCTCCTCCAGGCGGTTGATCAGGCGCAGCATGGTGCTTTTGCCAGCGCCGGAATGGCCGATCAGGCCGAACACCTGGCCATCTTCGATGGTCAGGCTGGTCGGATTCAGTGCGGGGATTTCCCTACCGGCAACGCGGTAGGTTTTATGTACCTGTTGGAACTCGATCACGTAGCGAACCTTGTGGGGCGCATTGAAATTTGGGTCAGCGGTTAGCTGGGGTCGCGCATTTTAGCCTTTTCCTATAGCTGTTCTTAGCATTTATTTCGTCATGCACCAATCCATCGGGCATATCGCGACAACCGGTAATCCTGATTGAACGCTCGGCAACGCCCTCCAGTCACTACTTGGACAAGCCCTGAACGGGCACGCCTTAAGACTGATGAGGAGAGCCGATCATGCCCAGCAAGAAAACGGATGCGCCCAAGCACAGCGAGGCCGCCGGTACCCAGACCCCTGACAGGGCCAACACCAATGCCAAGCTGCAGAGCCTGGAGGCCGACCGTAGCGATGCGACCGGGCATGCGCTGCGAACCAACCAAGGCGTGCGCATTGCTGACAACCAGAACTCCCTCAAGGCGGGTGATCGCGGGCCTTCGCTGCTTGAAGACTTCATCATGCGCGAGAAAATCACCCACTTCGACCATGAGCGTATCCCCGAACGCATCGTGCACGCACGCGGTACCGGGGCACACGGGTTTTTCCAGAGCTATGGCAACCACGCCGAGCTGACCAAGGCCGGCTTCCTGCAAGATCCGGAAAAGATCACTCCGGTTTTTGTCCGCTTTTCGACGGTTCAGGGCCCACGCGGTTCTGGCGACACGGTTCGAGATGTACGGGGCTTTGCCGTCAAGTTCTATACAGATGAAGGCAATTTCGACTTGGTCGGCAACAATATGCCGGTGTTTTTCATCCAGGATGCCATCAAGTTCCCCGATTTTGTCCACGCGGTGAAGCCAGAGCCACACAACGAGATACCGACCGGCGGTTCGGCTCACGACACCTTTTGGGATTTCGTCTCGCTGGTGCCGGAGTCGGCCCATATGGTCATGTGGGCCATGTCTGACCGCGCCATCCCGCGCAGCCTTCGAATGATGGAAGGCTTTGGCGTGCATACCTTCCGCCTGATCAATGCCGAGGGCGTGGCCAGCTTCGTAAAGTTTCATTGGAAACCACGCCAGGGCGTGCATTCCCTGCTGTGGGACGAAGCCCAGAAGCTGGCGGGCAAGGACACCGACTTCCAGCGCCGTGACCTATGGGAAGCCATCGAAACCGGTGACTACCCGGAATGGGAACTGGGCGTGCAGATTGTGCCTGAGGCTGACGAACACAAATTCGACTTCGACCTGTTGGACCCGACCAAGATCATCCCGGAGGAACTGGTACCCGTCACGCCGCTGGGCAAGATGGTGCTCAACCGCAACCCG
Source organism: Pseudomonas sp. FW305-E2 (assembly GCF_058782925.1). Classification (NCBI taxonomy): domain Bacteria; kingdom Pseudomonadati; phylum Pseudomonadota; class Gammaproteobacteria; order Pseudomonadales; family Pseudomonadaceae; genus Pseudomonas; species Pseudomonas sp. FW305-E2. Next base: position 204,773 of record NZ_JBYSYE010000005.1, read on the forward strand.
GACAATTTCTTTGCCGAGGTCGAACAGGTGGCGTTCTGCCCAGGCCATATCGTGCCAGGTATCGACTTTACCAACGACCCGCTGCTGCAGGGCCGGCTGTTCTCGTACACCGATACCCAGATCAGCCGCCTGGGTGGGCCGAACTTCCACCAGATCCCGATCAACCGGCCGGTAGCGCCGAACCACAACAACCAGCGTGATGCCCTGCACCAGCACGTCGTGCACAAGGGCCGGGCTTCCTACGAGCCCAACTCGATTGATGGCGGCTGGCCGAAGGAAACCCCGCCTGCGGCGCAGGACGGCGGCTTCGAGAGCTATCAGGAGCGTATCGATGCGCACAAGATTCGCCAGCGCAGTGAGTCGTTCGGCGATCACTTCTCGCAGGCTCGGCTGTTCTTCCAGAGCATGAGCCCGACCGAGCAACAGCACATCATCAAGGCTTACAGCTTCGAGTTGGGCAAAGTGGAGCGTGAACATATCCGCGCCCGGGAAGTGAATGAAATTCTCGCCAACATCGACCTGAAGCTGGCAGCGGCAGTTGCGGCCAACCTGGGCCTTCCTGCGCCGAAAGCGGGTACGGTGAAGGTGAAGGGTAGCCAGCTGACGCAATCGCCTGCGTTGAGCCAGATGAACCACCCAGGTTCGGTGGGTATCAAGGGGCGCAAGATTGCTGTGCTGGTGGCAGATGGCGTGGACGCTGCCAGCGTGGACAAACTGGTCAAGGCCCTGGAAGCGCACAGTGCCCGGCCAATGCTGCTGGGGCCGACCTCGGCGCCGGTGAAGGCGGCGGATGGCAAACAACTGCCGGTAGCGGCGTCGATGGAGGGGATGCCTTCGATCATGTTCGACGGGATTGTCGTGCCTGCGGGCAAGGCCTCTACGGATGCGCTGGCGGCTAGCGGATTGGCCAAGCACTTCGTGCTGGAGGGCTACAAGCACCTGAAGGCGCTGGTGCTGACCAAGGAATTGGCGAAAGCGTTGGGGCTCAAGGAGGACAAGGGGCTGTTGCTCGGGGATGAGCAGAAGGCAGTGGATGCCTTTGTCAAAGCGGTTGAAGGCCACCGGGTGTGGGAGCGGGAGGCGGCAGCTGAAGCTGTGCCTGCCTGATAAGGCCTTTTTGCGGGTAAACCCGCTCCTGATGTAGGAGCGGGTTTACCCGCGAAGCGTTTACTGCTGATGCGGGACCAGCACCACCTGTGCCGACAGCGAGCGCTGAATCTCATGCTTCTGCTTCAGCTCGAACCCACTGTCAATCTTGCGCACGCGCTTTTCCAGCAAGGTCTTCAGCCAAGGTGCATCCTCGGTGCGCGGTACCTGGAATACCACTTCGCACTGGTAACTCACCACATCGGCGGCAATGTCGTCCAGTTGGCGGCGCAGCGCGCGGCTGTCAGTGGTCTTCAAGGCCACCACGGTACTGGGCGCTGTCGGGTCGATGATGCGTGCCTTGGGCTTGGCTTCGGCGGCTTTCAGCGCAGCTTCAGCCTTTTCCAGTTCGGCCTTGCGGGCCTGGGTCACGGCATCCCCGCCGGTCACCGCTGGCGCCTGCGGCATCAGTGCCCGGGCACGAGCCAGCGCGGTAGCTGCCGCGTTTACATCGCCCTTCTGCAGAACGATCTGGCTACGTTGCAGGTAAGCTTCGGCCAGTTGGCGCTGGTATTGCTCCAGGCGTGCATCATCCGGCGACTGGGCCTGCAGTGCAGCAAGCTGGTCTTCGGCGGTAGCCAGCTCATTGCTGGCGATGTTCTGTTGCAACTGCTGCCAGGCATCTGCTTGAGCAGGTGCGGTGGCCTGTTCGACCGGCGCATTGGAACAGGCAGCCAGGATCAGGGAAAACGCGGCAACAAGCAGATAACGGGAGGCGAACGGCTTCATTCCTGCGACTCTCTATTTGCGCAAAAAGCGAGCAAGTCTACACCCAGGTGCGCACGCTCGAAAATAGGCCTTACAGACCCTTTACGGGCCGAAGGTTGCAAGGCGTGCCTGCACACGCCTTGCTTTTCAGCGTTTTGGCAGAGCCAGGCTCAGCAAGAATAGCACCGCGGCGCAGACCACGATCGAGGGCCCGGCGGGGGTGTCCTTGAACCAGGACATGGCCAGGCCGCCGCACACTGCGGTGACACCCAGCAGGCTGGCACCCAAGGCCATCTGCTCTGGTGAGCGGGCGTGACGCTGTGCCGCAGCGGCAGGAATGATCAGCAGTGAGGTAATCAGCAACACGCCAACGATTTTCATGGCAACCGCAATCACCACCGCGATCAGCAGCATCAGCGCCATGCGCAAGCCGGCCACGGGCAGGCCTTCAACCATGGCCAGTTCTTCGTGCACGGTAACCGCCAGCAGCGGCCGCCACAGCGCAGCGAGCAGCAGCAGGACCAGCGCACTGCCACCGAGGATCCAGGCCAGGTCGGTGGTGCTAATGGCCAGCAGATCGCCGAACAGGTAAGCCATCAGGTCGATGCGCACATCGTGCATGAAGCTCAGCACCACCAAGCCCAGCGACAAGGTGCTGGGGGCCAGGATACCCAGGAGGGTGTCGGAGGCCAGCGGCTGGCGTTGCTGCAATGTCACCAGCAGGATCGCCAGCAACAGGCAGCCCACGGTTACCGCCAGCGCCGGGCTGACATCCAGGGCAAAGCCCAGGGCCACACCGAGCAGCGCGGCGTGAGACAGGGTGTCGCCAAAATAGGCCATGCGCCGCCATACCACGAAGGAGCCCAGTGGGCCTGCAACCAGTGCCAGGGACAAGCCGGCAAGCAAGGCGTAGAGAAGAAAATCAGCCATGCTTGCAGTGCTCTCCGTGAACATGGGTGCCAGGGGCGACCACCGAGCCATGCAGGTCGTGGCTGTGGTCGTGATGGTGGTGGTAGATGGCCAGGCTCGGTGCGGTCTTGCCGAACAGCTCGACGAACGCCGGATCACCGCTGACTTGCTCAGGGTGACCCGAGCAGCACACGTGGCGGTTCAGGCACACCACCTGGTCGGTAGCGCTCATGACCAGGTGCAGGTCGTGGGACACCATCAGTACGCCGCAGCCGTGGCGGTCGCGCAGGCGGGTGATGAGGTTGTAAAGCTCGGTCTGGCCGACCACGTCCACACCTTGTACCGGTTCGTCGAGCACCAGCAACTGGGGTTCGCGCAGCAAGGCGCGGGCCAGCAGCACGCGTTGCATTTCGCCGCCGGAAATAGTCTGGATCGGGCTGTCGATGACGTGCTCGGCGCCCACTTCCTGCAGCGCCGACAAGGCTGCCGCGCGGTCTACGCCGGGCACCAGGCGCAAGAAGCGCAGCACCGACAGCGGCAGCGTGGCATCAACCTGAATTTTCTGCGGCATGTAGCCAATGCGCAGCTTGGGTTTGCGCCATACCTTGCCGCGATGTGGCTTGAGCAGGCCAAGTACGGCGCGCACCAGGGTCGTCTTGCCCGCCCCGTTAGGGCCAATCAGGGTGACGATCTGGCCTGGGGCGACCGACAGGTCGATGCTGTCGAGCACCGCCTCACCGCCAAAGGTGACGCCGACCTGCTCCAGGCGAATCAGGGCGTCGCTCATGCCGCGCTCCGGCAGTTACCGCACAGGCCGACCACTTCCACGGTCTGGGTCTCGACCGTGAAACTCACGCCTTTGGCGCTGTTGATGATGGCCTCGCTGATGCTGCTCTGCTCGAGCTCGATGGCCACATGGCAGGCCCGACAGATCAGGAACTGGCCTTGGTGCACGTGCTCGGGGTGGCTGCAGCCGATGAAGGCGTTGAGCGATGCGATGCGATGTACCAGGCCGTTTTCCAGCAGGAAGTCCAGCGCACGGTACACCGTGGGCGGCGCGGCGCGGCGGCCGTCCTGCTCACTGAGCACAGCGAGGATGTCGTAGGCGCCCAGTGGCTTGTGGCTCTGCCACACCAGCTCCAGCACACGGCGGCGCAGGGCTGTCAGGCGCAGGCCCTGGCGGGTGCACAAGGCGTCGGCTTCAGCCAGTGCGCTGTGTACGCAATGGGAGTGGTCGTGAGGACGGTTGGCCAGCGGTGTGATGGACATGGGCAGCGACGGTTCTGGACAGAGACGTTATTATGTTACCTGTTTCTGAAGATTCGAGTATCCACCGTGTCCCGATTCCTGGCTCTGTTTGTCGCTTTCATCGCATTATCCGCGCAGGCCGACGTGCGTGTGCTCACCAGTATCAAGCCCCTGCAGCAGATTGCCGCTGCCGTGCAGGAGGGTGTTGGCAGCCCTGACGTGCTGCTGCCGCCCGGCGCTTCACCCCACCACTATGCGCTGCGCCCCTCGGACGTGCGGCGGGTAGGCGATGCCGACCTGCTTTACTGGATCGGCCCTGACATGGAGAATTTCCTTCCGCGTGTGCTGGGAAGCCGTAGCAAGGCCACAGTGGCTGTGCAGTCGCTGCCGGGCATGAAGCTGCGCCACTTTGGCGAGGACAGCCATTCCCATGAGGAAGCAGACCATGACGATCATGACCACGATCACCGCCCAGGCAGCCTGGATGCGCATTTGTGGCTATCGTCGGTCAATGCGCGAGTAATCGCGGCAAAAATGGCAGCTGACCTGGCCCAGGTCGACCCGGCCAATGCGGCTCGCTATCAGAGCAACCTGAAGGCCTTCGATGAACGCCTGGATGCGTTGGATGGGCGTATCAAGGCGCGCGTGGCCGGTATTGCCGGCAAGCCGTACTTCGTCTTCCACGAAGCCTTCGACTATTTTGAAGCTGAATATGGCTTGAAGCACGCGGGCGTGTTCAGCGTGGCATCCGAGGTGCAGCCTGGGGCGCAACATGTGGCGGCCATGCGCAAGCGTCTTCAGGAAGTGGGCAAGACCTGCGTGTTCAGCGAGCCGCCACTGCGGCCGCGATTGGCCGAGACGCTGACTGCCGGGTTGCCGGTGCGCCTGGCCGAGCTGGATGCCTTGGGTGGCACCGATCCGGTGGATGGCAAAGGGTATGAACGCTTGCTGGAGAAGCTGGGCGGTGACCTGACAGGCTGCCTGGAACAGTTGTAAGCCTGTACCGGCCCCTTCGCGGGTGAATCCGTGCCCACAGGTACTGCGCAGGCCTCAAGGCTGTCGCTATCCCTGTGGGAGCGGGTTCACCCGCGAAGAAGCAGACGCGGTCTACAGCGCGAACGGCAGGTGCAAAGCCACCTGCTGGCGCTGCGCCAGACGTACTTCAAACTCGCTCGGATCGTGGATCATCACATCCATCCCGGCAAACGATTCGGCGGCAATCAGGCGCGACAGCCAGAAACGCACGCAGCCTACCCTCAACATTTCCGGCCACAGCTCGGCTTCGGCTGCAGTGAACGGCCGTAGCGCCGCATAGGCTGCCAGCAGCGCCTGGGCGCGTGGTACATCCACCGCACCCTGCTCATCCAGGCACCAGTCGTTCACGGTGATGGCGATGTCATACAGCATCGGCCCGGAGCAGGCATTGTAGAAGTCGATCACACCGGTCAAATGGGTGCCTTCGAACATCACGTTGTCGCGGAACAGGTCGGCATGCAGGTTGGCCCGCGGCAAGGCCAGGATCTGCGCCTTATGTGCGCTGATTTCGTCCAGCGCCGGCTGCAGCAATGCGGCTTGCTCCGCAGTCAGGCGTGGCAGTAGCTCGGCACCCGAGGCCAGCATCCAGTCCAGGCCGCGGTCGGTGCGGCGCTCGATGATGTGCTCTCGGGTGGCCAGGTGAATGTGTGCCAGTAGCTCGCCGACCTGGGCGCAGTGCTGGTTGTTGGGTGCCTTGATGTGTTTGCCCGACAGCCTGGGCTGCAGCAATGCCGGCTTGCCGCACAGCTCGCGCAGGCCGTTGCCGTCGCGATCACGAATGGCATAGGGCACCGGCATGTCGGCACCGTGCAGGGTATCGAGCAGCTCGATGAAGAACGGCATGTCCTCGCTGGGCCCACGCTCGATCAGCGTCAGGACGAACTCCCCCTGTTCGAGGCTGACGAAGAAATTGCTGTTCTCGGTACCGGCGGCAATGCCCTGGAAGTCGAGCAGACGGCCCAGCTCGTACGGCGCCAGAAAGGTTTCCAGCTCAGGCCGGGTCACGGGGGTGAAGACTGACATGATGAAAAATTGCCCATACGGGCACTTCCGCCGGGAAGTGCCGGGTTGATGTGAACGGTGCGCGTCAGCTTACCACTCGAAGATCTTCCAGGACGGAATCAGCATGTCCGGCTGGTCGGATCGAATGAAATTGGCATCAGTGCCATCAGCGCGTACCAGGAAGTAAGGCTTGCCGTTTTTCGGCGTGATCTTGATCGCATACAGGAAGCCGTTTTGCCGGTATTCCTGGATGGTTTTATCGCCTTCCGTGCGAATGGTCACCTCGGGATCGGCCGAGGGGGCGTCGTCCGCCGCCAGGGTGACGACAGGCGTGGTTGCCAACAGGCCGAGCAGTAACAGGCGATTGAGTGTGCGCATGATAACCTAGTCCCTTTGTCGTCAATGATTCTGGCTATTCTAGCGCCGGACCCGTCGAAAAGGTTGATTCTGCTCATGAGCCAAGCGCCCCTCGTCCTGGTGGACGGTTCCTCCTACCTTTATCGCGCCTTCCACGCGCTGCCACCGCTGACCACGTCCAAGGGCATGCCGACCGGTGCGGTGAAGGGTGTGCTGAACATGCTCAAGAGCCTGCGCAAGCAATATCCCGACAGCCTGTTTGCCGTGGTGTTCGACGCCAAGGGCGGCACTTTCCGCGATGCCATGTTCGCCGAGTACAAGGCTAACCGCCCCAGCATGCCGGATGACCTGCGGGTACAGATCGAGCCGCTGCACGCCAGCGTCAAGGCGTTGGGCTACCCGCTGCTGTGCGTGGAGGGTGTCGAGGCTGACGACGTGATCGGCACCTTGGCGCGCAGCAGCGCCGCCCTGGGTCGCCCGGTGATCATCTCGACCGGTGACAAGGACATGGCGCAGCTGGTGGACGGGCACATTACCTTGGTCAACACCATGACCGGAAGCGTGCTGGACGTGGCTGGCGTGCACGAGAAGTTCGGCGTCGGCCCGGAACACATCATCGACTTCTTGGCCCTGATGGGTGACAAGGTCGACAACATCCCGGGTGTGCCGGGCGTGGGCGAAAAAACGGCAGTGGGGCTGCTGACCGGCATCGGCGGCGGTCTCAGCGACCTTTACGCCAACCTGGACAAGGTGCCAACGCTGGCCATTCGCGGCGCCAAGACCTTGCCGGCCAAACTGGAGGAGCACCGCGACGCGGCTTTCCTGTCCTACGAGCTGGCAACCATCAAGGTTGACGTGCCGCTGGATGTGGAGGTCGAGGCGCTGGTGTGCGGTGAACCTGACCGCGAGGCGTTGCTGGCGTTGTATACCGAGATGGAGTTCAAGAGCTGGGTCGCCGAAGTGCAGCGCGATGCGGCCAAGGCTGGTGATGATGTTGCCCCGGCCGTGGAGCCTGCGGCCAAGGTCGAGCCCAAATACGAAACCATTCTCGACCAGGCCCGTTTCGACGCCTGGCTGGAGAAGCTGCGCCAGGCACCGCTGTTTGCCTTCGACACCGAGACCACCGGCCTGGACGCCCAGCAGGCGCAGTTGGTCGGCCTGTCCTTCGCTGTCGAGCCGCATGAAGCGGCCTATGTGCCGCTGGCCCACGATTATGAAGGCGCGCCGGCCCAGCTGGATCGCGAGGCCGTGCTGTTGGCGCTGAAGCCCTTGCTGGAGGACCCGGCCAAGGCCAAGGTCGGGCAGAACGCCAAGTACGACATCAACATCCTCGCCAATGGCTCCCCCGCTATCGAGATGCGCGGTGTGGCCTATGACACCATGCTCGAGTCATACGTGCTGAACTCCACCGCCACCCGTCATGACATGGACAGCCTGGCGCAGAAGTACCTCGACCACACCACGATCGCCTTCGAGGACATCGCCGGCAAGGGTGCCAAGCAGCTTACCTTCAACCAGATCACCCTGGACAAGGCCGGCCCCTACGCCGCCGAAGACGCCGACATCACCCTGCGCCTGCACCATGCATTGCAGGCCCGCCTGGCACAGACGCCGAGCGTGCAACCGGTGCTGATGGATATCGAGATGCCGCTGGTGCCGGTGCTGGCCAGGATCGAGCGCCAGGGTGCGCTGGTCGATGCCGAGCTGTTGAAGGTACAGAGCGGTGAGCTGGGCGTGAAGATGGCTGAGCTGGAGCTGCGTGCCTACGAGCTCGCCGGTGAGACGTTCAACCTCGGCTCGCCCAAGCAGCTGGGCACGATTCTTTACGACAAGCTGGGCATGCCGGTGCTGAGCAAGACCGCCAAGGGCCAGCCATCCACCGCCGAAGCAGTGCTCGACGAACTGGCCGAACAAGGCTACCCGCTGCCAGAGGTGCTGATGCAGTACCGCAGCCTGAGTAAGCTCAAGAGCACCTACACCGACAAGTTACCGGGGCAGATCAACCCGCGCACCGGGCGCATCCACACGTCCTACCAGCAGGCGGTGGCGGCCACCGGCCGGTTGTCGTCGAGCGACCCGAACCTGCAGAACATTCCGATCCGCACCGCTGAAGGGCGGCGTATTCGCCAGGCGTTCATCGCCAGTCCGGGCTACAAGCTTCTGGCGGCGGACTATTCACAGATCGAGCTGCGCATCATGGCCCACCTGGCCAAGGACGAAGGCTTGCTGCATGCCTTCCGCAATGACCTGGACGTGCACCGCGCCACGGCAGCCGAAGTGTTCGGTGTGGCTCTGGAAGACGTGACCACCGACCAGCGCCGCAGCGCCAAGGCCATCAACTTCGGCCTGATTTACGGCATGAGCGCCTTTGGCCTGGCCAAGCAGATCGGCGTCGACCGCAAGCAGTCACAGGACTACATCGACCGTTATTTTGCCCGCTACCCGGGCGTGCTGGCCTATATGGAGCGCACCCGCGCCCAGGCGGCCGAGCAAGGCTTTGTCGAAACCCTGTTTGGCCGCCGGCTGTACTTGCCAGACATCAATGCCAAGAACCCTGCCCTGCGCAAGGGCGCCGAGCGCACGGCGATCAACGCCCCGATGCAGGGTACTGCTGCCGACATCATCAAGCGGGCCATGGTCAAAGTAGATAACTGGTTGAGCGAGAGCGGGCTGGATGCCCGGGTGATCCTGCAGGTGCACGACGAACTGGTGCTTGAAGTACGCGAGGACCTGGTGGAGCAGGTGAAAGATGAAATTCGCCAGCACATGAGCCAGGCCGCGCAGCTGGATGTGCCGCTGCTTGTCGAAGCAGGCGTTGGTGCGAATTGGGACGAAGCTCACTGATTGAGCAGGTAAAACTGTGTAGGATCTGCGGCGTAGTGACGCGGATCCGAGCACCGCTCAGTGCTGTGGGTGCTTACGTTTCATGAAACTATCGCAAATAGTTTTGTGGGCTTCGGAACTAAACCGGTGAAGCGGAACTCAGAGTAACTGAATGGCTGGTGAAGCCCTTCGATGCTCCTATGTTGTGTTAAGTGTTGGCAGATATCTGGACCCCGCCCTAGCGGTCCGGACTTGGACCCCGAACTTCCCCCTCCCCATACGAAGTCCGGGGTTTTTTTTGCCTGGAATTTGCCGGATGGCTTGTACTGAGCCCCCGTAGGAGCGGGTTTACCCGCGAATGCGATGTCGAATTCACCGCTGCATTCGCGGGTAAGCCCGCGTCTTCAAGGGCCTGCGCCCAATCACCTAAGCGTGTCCAACCCCGATCAGGTGTAGGAGCGGGTTTACCCGCGAATACGGTAGTGGCGGCAACGGCGAACGGCGGGTGGAGAGCAGGCCCGGCCCTTTTGCGGGCAAACCCGCTCCTACGGGTCAGGCGCAAAGCATTAAACGACCGGCTTGTCTTCCAGTTCCATCCAGTCTGCCAGCACTCGGTAGGCGTCTTCCACGCCCAGGCGCTTGGGTGCCGAGAACAGCTGGATGGTCACGCCATCCCCCCAGCCCTTGCGGATTTCCGACTGTACTTTCAGCAGTGTGTTCTTGCCCGCGCCGTGGGTCAGCTTGTCGGCCTTGGTCAGCAGGATGTGCATCGGCATGCTGCTGGCCTTGGCCCAGTCGAGCATCATCTTGTCGAAGTCGGTCATCGGGTGACGCACGTCCATCATCAGGATCACGCCACGCAGGCACTCACGGCTGCCCAGGTAGGCTTCCAGGTGTTTCTGCCAGTGCTGCTTGAGCGGAATCGGGACTTTTGCATAACCATAGCCCGGCAGGTCGACCAAACGCCGTTCATCGTCCAGACTGAAGAAATTCAACAGCTGGGTGCGTCCGGGCGTTTTCGAGGTACGCGCCAGGCTGGCATGAGTCAGGGTATTGAGGGCGCTGGATTTGCCGGCGTTGGAACGGCCGGCAAAAGCCACCTCGTAACCCTGGTCGTCCGGGCATTGTTCGACCTTGGCTGCGCTGAGGGCGAATTTGGCTTTCTGGCAGAGGCCGAGGATGGGGTTCTTGACTTGCATGGGATATCCGATGTGGGTGTTGCCTGACTTTGTAGAGCCAAGCCTGGCAAGCGGTGTCGTTTCCGTTTGGATGGCGGAAGTATATAATGCCCCAGTTTTTGTGTGCTCATTCTCCCAGCGAAGGAGAACGGGCATGGGGTGTCGAACAATAGCTCGCGCAACAGAACGCAGCGCGGCCCCCAACCCTGAAGGTCGTTCCGCATGGCGAAATGGCTGCTTGCTGTCGGTATGTTCCTGCCGTTTTTCAGCGCACAGGCTACACAGGATCCCGAGGTGTTGTACAACCGCACGTGTGCGGCCTGCCACACCGGGCAGTTGCCACAGGCACCCAGACGGGGTGACCGGGCAGCATGGGAGCCAAGGCTGGCGCAAGGCATGGATGTACTGGTGAAGCACGTGACCCAGGGTTTCAAGGCTATGCCGCCGCGTGGATTGTGCATGGACTGCAGTGCCGAGGACTACCGTTTGGTCATCCTTTGGATGAGCGGCAGTCCCGATACATAACATTTCACCCTTAGCCGTGTTGGATTAGCTGATGAACAAACTAGTCGTGAGTCTGCTGTTGACCCTGGGTGTCGCTGGTGCGGCCACTGCTGCGCAACCTATCAAAGGCGATGCCGCCGCTGGCCAGGCCAAGACCGCCGTCTGTGGCGCCTGCCACAATCCTGACGGCAACAGCCTGGCACCGAACTTCCCGAAACTGGCCGGCCAAGGCCAGCGCTATCTCGAAAAACAACTGCACGATATCAAGTCGGGCAAGCGTACCGTGCTGGAAATGACCGGCATGCTGGCCGCATTCAGCGACCAGGATCTGGCCGATATCGCCGCCTACTTCTCCAGCCAGAAAGGCAGCGCGGGTGCCGCCGATCCCAAACTGGTCGAGCGCGGCCGTGCGCTGTTCAATGGTGGCGACCTGGAAAAGGGCATGCCGGCCTGCACTGGCTGCCACTCGCCTAACGGCGCGGGCATCGCCCTGGCCGGCTTCCCGCACCTGGGCGGGCAGCACTCGCAGTACGTGGCCAAGCAGCTCACTGATTTCCGCGAAGGCAACCGTACCAACGATGGCGATGCCATGACCATGCGCACCATCGCTGGCAAGCTGAGCAACCATGACATCGAAGCGTTGGCCAGCTACATCCAGGGCCTGCATTAACTTTCGGTTAATGTTGTAGGTCAATGATGAAAGGGCGGCCGGGCTGCCCTTTTTTCCGTCCGCAGCCGTTACACTACAGAACTCGAGCCCTTCCCGGCCTGTCTCAGTGCAGGTCGCGTCGTGGCGACCCATGACTGCTCAGGAGTAAAGCATGCGTAAACTGATTCTCAGCGCTGCGCTGGTCGCCGCCAGCGTATTCGGTATGACTGCCGTTCAGGCCGCCGAGCCTGTCGCCGGCAAGGAATACATCGAGCTGAGCAACCCTGTTCCGGTTTCCGTGCCTGGCAAGATCGAAGTCGTCGAGCTGTTCTGGTACGGCTGCCCACATTGCTACCACTTCGAGCCGACCATCAACCCTTGGGCTGAAAAGCTGCCCAAGGACGTCAACTTCAAGCGCGTACCGGCCATGTTCGGTGGCCCGTGGGATGCACACGGCCAGATGTTCCTGACCCTCGAAGCCATGGGCGTCGAGCACAAGGTGCACGCGGCGGTGTTCGATGCCATTCAGAACCAGCACAAGCGCCTGACCGACAAGAACGACATGGCCGACTTCCTCGCCACTCAAGGTGTGGACAAGGACAAGTTCCTCGCCACCTTCGACTCGTTCGCCATCAAGGGCCAGGTCAAACAGGCCAAGGAATTGGCGAAGAAGTATGAAATCACCGGCGTACCGAGCATGGTCGTCAACGGCAAGTACCGTTTCGACCTGGGGACTGCCGGCGGACCGGAAGGCGTGCTGAATGTCGCCGACCAGCTGATCGACAAGGAGCGCGCTGCCAAGTAGGCGGCGTCACCCATGCCCCGCTTCAGAGCTACGCGTGGCATTGGCCTGCACGAGCCGCAGGTCAACGAGCATCACCTGCAGGCCCCGGGCCTGCCCGAGGATGGTCGTCTGCGGCTGCTCAGTTTCAACATCCAGGTGGGCATCAGCACCGAGCGCTACCGCCATTACCTGACGCGTAGCTGGCAGCACCTGCTGCCGCATAACGGCCGTGCCGGTAACCTGCAGAAGATCGGCAGGTTGCTGGGCGACTTCGACCTGGTGGCCCTGCAGGAAGCCGATGGTGGCAGCCTGCGCTCGGGCTACGTCAACCAGGTTGAACACCTGGCCCACTTGGGGGCCTTTCCCTATTGGTACCAGCAGCTCAACCGCAACCTTGGGCGTTTTGCCCAGCACAGCAACGGTGTGCTCAGCCGCCTGAAGCCGCAACTGCTCGAAGACCATCCGTTGCCTGGCCCGGCCGGGCGAGGTGCGATTCTGGTGCGGTTTGGCGAAGGCGAAGATGCGCTGATAGTGGTGATGATGCACCTGGCATTGGGGGCCAAGACCCGCGCCCTGCAGCTGGGTTATATCCGCGAGCTGATAGGCGGCTACCGTCACCAGGTGCTGATGGGTGACATGAACACCCATGCCACCGACCTGCTGGAGCATTCGCCACTGCGCGATTTGGGCCTGGTCGCCCCACAAGTCGAGGCCACCTTCCCCAGCTGGCGACCGCAGCGTTGCCTTGATCATATTTTGCTCAGTTCAAGCCTCACGCTGGAGCGTGTCGAGGTGCTGGCGCAGCCAATTTCGGACCACCTTCCCGTTGCTGTCGAGATTCGATTGCCTGATGCATTGACTGTGGATACGCTGCCGGTTTTGAGCTAATTGCCATCACCGTTTGCGGACCCGGGCATGACTGAAGACGCTGAGCGCTGGAAAGAAAAATACCTTAAAAGCATCGAGCAGCAAGAAAAGCTCGAACGCCGTTGGGATGCCCGTCTTGACCTGCTGCGTCGAGGCCTGGTGCGCAGCACCCTGGCTGCTGAAGGCAGTGACAAGGTGGTAGACGCGTGCATGAAGGAAATGCGCGATGTCATTCGCAGCGACAACATGGACGCCGGCCTCGCCGGCTTGATTCCGCGCCTTGAGAAAGCGGTACTGGATTCCGAACAGCGTCGCGAAACCCGCATGAACCAAGTCAGCGATGCGCTGACCGCACTGGTTGGCCAACTGCAAGGCCTGCCCCTGCCCAGTGATATCTCGCGGCCATTGAAAAAACTGGCGAAGAAGCTCGACGGCGGGGTTGCCCAGTCACGCGAGCTGCCGCCGCTGTTGGGCGAGTTGAGCGGCTTGCAGGGGCGCGCGCTGTCGGCCCTTGGCAAGCCGGGTGAAGAAGCCCGACCCGGGTTTCTGCAGCGGTTGTTCGGAAGCCGCGAGGAAGATGCACAGGCAGGAGCAGAGCTTGCGCCGGTGGCGTTGCCTGCTGCCGAGGTTGTGCCCCAGGCAGCCGGCAGTGCCGAGCCCTCGCGGCCCGATGACGTCGATGCGCTACAACCGTTGCCGGCCCCTGCTGCTCCGACTGCCGAGGTGGCCGAAGCGCCCGAGCTTGAGCTGGAGGCATTTGGCCCGGCGCTGATCGAAACGGCCGAAATGGCGCCAGCCCCGTTGCCAAGGGACAAGGCGCCATTGCCGGAAGCTGCAGTTTCCGTCAGCGAGCCGTTGGCTGAGGCAGAACCCTTACATGCCCTTGAAGAAACCTTTGGTGAAGACGGCCCCTATGCCCTGCCCTACGCAGTGGAGCCGCCTTACAGCCAGGTTGCCGCGCACATCGAGCAGACCCTGATCGGTCTGCTTGATGACCTTAGCCTGCCCGAGCGCCACAAGGCTCAGGCGTTGGAAATGCGCGAGCGGGTTGCGCGCGGCTTGAACTGGTATGAGCTGATCCCGGTGCTGGATGACTTGGCAGTCCTCATGCTGGCGATCACCGACAGCGGCCAGCACGAATTCGAAACCTACCTGCAGCAGCTCAATGAACGCCTGGAAGGTTTCCAAAGCCACCTGCACGAGGCCAGCGCCGGTCACGCGGACAACAGCACCGCTGCCCGCGAGCTGGATAGCCAACTGCGTGAGCACGTCGACGGCCTGCAGAGCAGCGTGCAAGGTGCCGCCGATGTAGACAGCCTCAAGCACATTCTGGAAAACCGCCTGGAAGGCTTGCTGCTGACCATGGACGAGCACAAGCACGAGCGTGATCGCCGCGAGCAGGAACTGGCCGGTCGCCTGCAAGGCTTGTCGGAGCGGGTGGCGAGCATGGAGCATGAGGCGCTTGGCTATCGCGAGCACCTGGAAGAACAGCGCCAGAAAGCGCTGCTGGACCCGCTCACCGGCCTGCCCAACCGTGCGGCCTGGAGCGAGCAAGTCGAACGCGAAATGCTTGACTGGCAGGAAAACGGCGGTCATCTGGCGATGGCGATTCTTGACCTGGACCATTTCAAACGCATCAACGACAACTATGGTCATCTGGCTGGGGACAAGGTCCTCAAGATCGTGGCCGACCAGTTGCGCAAGCGCCTGCGGGGCCGGGATTTCATCGCCCGTTTTGGCGGCGAGGAATTCGTCTTGCTGTTGCCGCAGACTACGCCCGCAGTCGCTGCGCAAATGGCCGAGGTGTTGCGCGCCACAGTCGAAGCCTGCCCATTCCACTTCAAGGGTGAACGGGTAGTGATCACCACCTCCATCGGCCTGGGTGCATTCCGTTCTGGCGAACGCAGCGACCAGGTGCTCAAACGAGCCGATGCAGCGCTGTACCGGGCAAAGGAGCAGGGGCGTAATCGCGTCGAGCATGGTTAGCCAGCCGCTGTCCGGCAGGCACAGCGCAGGTGAGCACGTTATACTGTAGCGCTCATACGCTGAGGCCACTGACGTGCTTTCCACGCTTAAAAAAACCCTGATTTCCTTTTTGCTGTTGTCTGTCGCCGGTTGCTCGACGGGCCTGCGCATCGACCGCAGTCACCCTTCGGCCAATCAGGACAACCGCATCCAGTTCGTTGTCCTGCATTACACCAATGCTTCGCTGGAGCGCTCCCTGGCGCTGCTTACCCAGGGTGAAGTCAGCAGCCATTACCTGATCGGCGATGGCCCGGCAACGGTGTATCAGCTGGTGGATGAAAACCGTCGTGCCTGGCATGCCGGTGATAGCCAGTGGCAGGGGCGCACCTGGCTGAACTCCTCGTCCATTGGTATCGAGATCGTCAACCCGGGCTTTACCGACACCCCGAACGGCCGGGTCTGGCACCCTTACAGCGAGGCGCAGATCCAGTCGCTGATCGCGCTGCTCAAGGACATTGTCAAACGCAATAACATCGAACCACGCCATATCATCGGCCACAGTGACATCGCCCCGCTGCGCAAGCTGGACCCGGGGCCATTGTTCCCGTGGAAGCGCCTGGCCGATGCCGGGCTGGGTATCTGGCCGGATGCTAACGCCGTGGCACGGCAGCAAGCCTACTTCAGCGTCAACCCGCCAAGCGTTGGCTGGTACCAGCAGGAGCTGGCACGGTTTGGCTATCAGATCGAGCAGACCGGCGTGCTGGATGTCGCCACACGTCATGTGATTGCCGCCTTCCAGATGCGCTTCCGCCCGCAGCGCTTCGACGGCATGCCGGATGCACAGACAGCAGCGATGCTGCAGGTACTTAACCGCATGCGTTGAGTCGTGGCGGGCGAGGTACTTGTTGCAGCAGCCTTGCGCTACGAAGAGGCGGGTTTGGTCGACGCGGTTTATTAACGTTCTCATCGCAGCCACAAGGCTGCCTCTACAAAGAGCGTGGGTGGATTGCAGCGAAGCGCCAAACGGTGAGGGTGATTATTGATTCCGTTGCTATACCTTGGTTATCAACTGGATGCCTTCGATGTCAGCCTTCATTGCCTTGCTGCGCCAAATTTTTTACCGCCCCTGGATGCTGGCCACTTTGGCAGCGCTGGCCAGCGCCGCGGTGTTGCTCTCTGCCAGCATTGGCATTGCCCTGCAACAAATGAAGCAAAGCGAAAGCGAACAGATGAATGCCCAGGGCGAGCGTTTTCTGGACCGGCTCGAACAGGTGTTCGGCCAGTTGCGCGAAGGGGTAGACCTGCTGCAGGCCCAACCCTTGCGCGGCTGCAGCCCGGCGATGCTGGCAGCTCTGCAACAGGTTGGCCTGAGCTCGCGGTTCATCTATGAAGCGGCTTATGTAGATGACAATGTTGCCTGCTCCAACCGCGGTGATGAGCGAGCGTTCGTTCCCTTGCGGGCGCCAGATATCCAGGGGCCGACGTACAGCTACTGGCTTAACACAACCACCGAGCCGAACGAGAACCTGGCAGCACTGATGCTGGGCCGGGGCAAGTTTCTGGTGTCCACCTCCCGTGGGCATTTGACCGATGTGGTGGACCTGCCCCCGGGCGGCAGCCTGGTCGTGGTGCTGGATAACGGCGCCCGGGCCATTCCGGTGCTTGGCCCGCCACAGGTATGGCCTCCGCCCTCGGCCTGGTCGACCAGCCACAAGTCGCTGCTGGAACTCAGTGATCGGCTGATCTACCGAATGCCGACCAAGTCGCCGGATTACCAGTTGGTGCTGATTGCCCCGAGGGCCAGTCTGCCGCTGAGGATGAACGGCATGCTCTGGTTGCTGTTCCCCGGCAGCGTGCTGGCGGCCTGCTGTATCGGTTGGTTGGTACTGCAGTTGATTCTGCAACGGCGGTCGATGAGCTCAGAGTTGCAGAATGCCTTGCGTCGTGGAGAGCTGCAGGTGCTCTACCAACCCATCATCGAGCTCGACAGCCGGCGCTGTGTGGGCGCCGAGGCCTTGGTGCGCTGGCGCCGCCCGGACGGCACCCTGACCAGCCCGGACCTGTTCATTCCGCTGGCGGAGAATACCGGGCAGATTCGCCAGATCACCGACTTTGTCCTGCAGCGTGTGCTTGAACAGCTTGGCCAGCTATTGCGCTCGCACCCCAAGCTATACATCTCGATAAACCTGGCGGCCTGCGATGTGATGGTGCCACGTATTGGCCGGGTGGCGGCGCGCTTGTTGGCTTTGCATCGAGTGGCGCCCAGCCAGATTGCCTTCGAGGTGACCGAGCGCGGCCTGATCGACGTGGTGGTCGCCCGTGACAATCTGCAGGCGCTACGCGCCGTGGGGCACCAGGTGCTGATCGACGACTTTGGTACCGGTTATTGCAGCCTGGCCTACCTGCAAACCCTGCCAGTGGACTGCCTGAAGATCGACAAGGCATTCATCGACGCTCTGGGCCACGATGCCGCCAGTAGCGGCGTGGCCCCGCATATCATCCGCATGGCCCATGACTTGCACTTGCGGGTAATTGCCGAAGGTATCGAGTTCGAGGACCAGGCAGTGCTGCTGAACAGCGAGGGGGTCAATTATGGCCAGGGCTGGTTGTTCGCCCGCCCGCTGAACGCCCGGCAGTTTGCCGAGTTGGTGACTCGCGGGCACCTGCCGCGGCGGGTGTAGGCGCGTTTAAGCAATCAGACCGGCAACGCCATGTAGAACTGTGTCCCCTGCCCCGGCCGGGAAAACACGCCCATGCGCCCTCCGTGCAGCTGCACAATCTCCTTGCACAGCGCGAGCCCCAGCCCAGCACCGCCTTTCTTGCGACCTACCTGCACGAAAGGCTCGAAGATGCGCGCTTGCTGCCCATAGGAAATGCCCTCTCCATTGTCCTCGACGCTGATGATCACCCGTTCCGCATGCCGTCGGGCATGCAGGCGAATGCGCCCACCGTTGGCGGTATGGCGGATGGCGTTGTGCAGCAGGTTGTCCAGCACTCGATCCAACTGGGCGACGTCGGCCTGGATGCGCGGTAGCGGCGGGTCCAGTTCTTTGATCAACTCGATCTGCTTGTGCGCAGCGTGTTCGGCAAAGCGCAATTGCGCATGCTCCAGCAGGTCGTCGATGGCACAGGGGGCCAGCTCGAGCTTTTGCAAACCGCTCTGATAACGGGAGAAGTTGAGCAGGTCGTTGATCAGTTGGGTCAGACGCTGCATTTCTTCGCCGATGGTTTCCAGCAGGTCGTTCTCGCGGGCTTCAGGCGGGAACTTGACCCGCTCGCGCAGCAGGCCGAAGGCCATGTGCATGCCGGTCACCGGGGTGCGCAGTTCGTGGGAGGCGCGCAGCACGAATTCGCTGCGCACTCGCTCGAAGGCTCTTTGCTCGGTCACATCGTGCAGCACCATTACTGCGCCGAGGATTGGCCCCTGCGGGTGGCTGACCGGGGTCAGGCTGTAGGTGAGCAGACGTGATTCGTCATCGACCTCCATGTTCAGGTCGTCCGGTGGGCGGTCGAGGCTGCCCCCGCGCAGAACCTGGCGCAGTTGTTGCTCAAGCTCGGGTCGCTGCAGGGCTTCGACCAGGCTGCTGCCCACGCGGCTATCGTTCCAGCCCAGCTGGCGCTGCGCCACCGGGTTGAGGTGCTCGAGGCGGCCCTGGCGGTCGATGATCAGCAGGCCGTCGTCAATGCTGTCGAGTACGGCCTGTAAACGCTGCTGGCCGGCCAGCAGCTCGTCAACGTTGGTGGCCTGGTGCTTGCGCAAGGCATCGGCCATAAGACCAAAACGGCGGGTCAGCTGGTTAAGCTCGGCGGCCTGGGTAACCGGCAACGTAACGTCGAAATTGCCCTTGCCTAGCTGGTCGGCCGCCTTGGCCAAGGCTTCGATCGGCTGGCCGAAACGCCTGGCGATGTTGTGCGCGGTGATAAACCCCAGTACCAACACCACCAACCCCATCAGGCCGAGTACACCACTGACCAGCAAGGCGCGGTCACGGGTGCGCTCCTCGCTACGGGTAATCAGGTCCAATGCCTGCTTGTGGGAATCGATCAGGTCGGTGCGCACCTGATTGAACGCGGCCCCAAGCGGCTGATCGGCACCCATGCTGCGAGCGGGTGTGGCGCTGTCGCGATAGGTCTGGAGGAAGGCCTGGTAGTTGCTGCTGGCCTTGCTGAAACCGGTGCGCTCACCGCCTTGCTCCAGCCCTTGGTTGAGCAGGTCCTGGAAGTTTTCCTGCAGCAGCCGCAGGCTTTCCGGGGCGGTGTCTTCATCGAGAATCAGCATCAGCTGTTCGCCCAGGTTCTGGCGCAACTTCAGCCCCACTTCCAGGACATGGGTGGTATCGCGCACCAGTTGCTGTTGCACTGTAGCCATCTGCAGCATGCTGACCAGACCCAGCAGCAGCCCCAGCAACGCCACCGTGACGAGCGTCGATATGCTGAGGAAAAGCCGCGTCCGCAGCTTCATGGGCGGCCATTTCATAGGTTGTACTGCTTGCGCTTGCGGTACAGGGTAGAAGCATCGATGCCCAAGGTCTTGGCGGCTTGATCAAGGGTATCGCTGGCGGCCAGTACGGCACCGATATGGGCACGCTCCAGCTCATCCAGGCTGAGCGCGGCACCTACGCGCGGGGCATTGCCGGCGGGTTGTTCACCCATGCCCAGGTGGCTGATTTCCACTCTTTCCTGCGGGCAGATGATGCTGGCCCGTTCCACTACGTTGCGCAGTTCGCGAATGTTGCCAGGCCAGCGGTAGTTGAGCAGGGCGGTGCGCGCCTCGTCACTGAAACCGCGGGCGGGGCGGGAGTATTCCTTGACGAAGCGGGCAAGGAAGCGGTCGGCCAGGATGAGGATGTCTTCACTGCGCTCGCGCAGCGGGGGCAGGTGCAGGGTAATCACGTTCAAGCGGTACAGCAGGTCTTCGCGAAAGCGGCTTTCGCGCACCATCTCTTCAAGGTTGAGGTTGGTGGCAGCCAGGATGCGTACATCGGCACGCCGGGTAACCGGGTCGCCGACGCGTTCATATTCCTTGTCCTGGATGAAACGCAGCAGTTTGGGCTGCAAGGTCAGCGGGAAATCGCCGATCTCGTCGAGGAACAATGTGCCCCCGTCAGCCTGGCTGACCCGCCCCAGGGTGCTTTCGCTGGCGCCGGTGAAGGCGCCGCGGGTGTGGCCGAATAGCTCGCTTTCCATCAGCTCGGCGTTGAGCGACGGGCAGTTGATGGTCACGCAGGCTTTGCGTGCACGCTTGCTCCAGCCATGGATGGCCCGTGCCAGTTCGCCCTTGCCGGTACCAGATTCGCCAAGGATGAGGATGTTGGCGTCCGTGATGGCGACTTGGCGGGCGGTTTCCAGCACCGCCATCATGGCCGGGCTATGGGAATCGAGGCCGTCCTTGGGTTTGCGTACTTCACCTTCCAGGGCTTCCAGGCGCGCAGAAAGCTGGCGCACCTCCAGTTGCTTGGCAGTGGCCAGGCGCAACTGGTCGGGGCTGCACGGCTTGACCAGGTAGTCGGCAGCGCCGGCCTGGATGGCATCCACTGCGGTGTCGATCGCTGAGTGCGCGGTGACGATCACCACCCGCATCCACGGGGCCTGGATACGCATCTGTGCCAGCACGTCGAGGCCGTTGTCTTCACCCAGGCGCAAATCGAGGAAGCATAGGTCGAACACCTGGCGCTGCAGTAGGGTTTCTGCCTGAGCGGCGCTGTTGGCCGTGGCCACGCTGTAGCCCTCGTCTTCCAGGCAGTAGCGGAACGTGCGCAGGATCGCGGACTCGTCATCCACCAGTAGAATGCGGCCTTGGTTGTCCTGGGCTGATTCCATTTCCTGTGCTCCTTAGGGAAAGATCTTTATTTAGTGTGGGAAAAATCGGGCAAGTTGCATGGTCAATTCTGAAGGATTCTGTCCTTTGCATGCTAGCCAGTGGCCGAACGATGTCTACAAGCCGTGATTCTTCAATGATTTGCTTAGAGACACGCGCTGGCACATTGGTTGCGATGTTTTTCAGATTTTGCCCACGAAGGAGGCACTGCCATGCCCTTTTCCCTGCGTACCGCCGTTTTGGCCGCCACCCTGCTACCCATGGTTACCCCGGCATTCGCCGACCCTGTGCAGGACGCGCGCCTGGAAGGCGCCCTGCAAACCGCTTTATCACTGAACCGCATGCTTGATTCATTTCGTATCAAGGTTGAAGTGGACGGCAAGCAGGCGCGGCTTTCCGGTGAGGTGGAGAACGAGGTCGAGCGGCAGCTGGCCGAGGACGTGGCCCGCGCTACCCGGGGCATCGAACAGGTGGAGAACCTGCTGCAGGTCAATACCCAACTGGTGGAGCGTCCACTGGAGCTGCGTGCCTACGCCCAGCGCCTGGAGGATGTGACCCTGGCGGCGGTGATCCGTGCTCGGCTGTTGTGGAGCCGTACCACCGAAAAGGCCCCGATAGAAGTACAAAGCAGTGAAGGTGTGGTGACGTTGCGTGGCAAGGTCGACAGTGCCGAAGCCAAGGAGTTGGCGGGCGTGGTAGCGCGTACCACCGACGGCGTGTACTTGGTCAACAACCTGGTCAGCCTCGATACCGCTGCCATGGCCAAGGCGCGAGAAACGCCGGCGGGTGCGCCAACCGGGCCGCAGCCAAGCGACAGCTGGATCGTCGACAAGATCCAGAGCAGCTATCGCTTCAGTCGCAACCTCGATGGCCTGAACCTGAAGGTGGCCAGCGAAGCAGGCATGGTGCGGCTCTCGGGCGAAGTGGTTAGCGCGGAGCAGAAAACCATCGCCGTGGAGATCGCCCGGCAGATCATCGGCGTACGGGGCGTGGACGCTGACCTGCTGAAGGTGGCGACCAAGGTTGAAGGCTGATCGTGCAATTCGCACGACCGTACAGGCGCCATCGTGCAGGATACGTCCTCACGATGCATTCGTTTATTCGTTAAGTCATTGATTTATAAGGATTTTATTTAAATCAAAAGGCTGGCATGCAGGCTGCAATTACCTGTTCAGGTTGAACAAAAATTACAGCAGGAGAGCCAGCATGAACCGCCAATCCGTCAACCGCTCGCAGAGCGCCGCACTGCCTTTGCGCCAGATGCTGACACTCGGCATGGCGATGCTGCTGACCTTGGCCGCTGGCCTCTTCTATTACAGCGTGCAGACGGCGCGTCTGGCTGAGCAAGTGGCAGCTCAGACTGCCCTGTTGACGCAGATTCAGGCAACCCGTGCCAACACCTTGGTCAAGGCTGCTGACTGGCAGCCAGCTGGCCAGGCCATTGCCTCACCGGCCACTGTGGAAAAAGTTGTTCCCCAGGAACGCTGGGTTTTCTGACCAGGCGGCCGGATCGATTCCGCAAAAAGAAAGGAGAACTACCATGCTGAGTTGGGCTATCACTTTCCTCATCATCGCCATTGTCGCCGCCGTATTGGGCTTCGGTGGTATCGCGGGCGCTGCTACAGGTATCGCCAAGATCCTGTTCATTGTCTTCCTGGTATTGTTTGTAGCCTCCTTCTTCTTTGGACGCGGACGAGGTTGAAGATGAGCAGGAAGCTTCGTTCAGCCGTGGTCGCCGCCCTGTTGCTGGGCGGCAGCGCGGCGGCCATGGCGGCCAATGACGGTCAAGTTCGGGTCGACCAGTTGCTCGGGTCGGACCCGGAGTACCGGGAAACCTGGCAGGACACCCTCGAAGGCGAGGAACGCCTGCCCGATTGGGTGGTCAATCTGACCGGCAGTGCCCAGGAGCAGATGTCTGCCGTTACGGAAGACGGCGACAAATACCTGGTCGGCCCGCTGTGCGAAAAACAGGACAACTGTACCTACAAGCGGCTGATCGTGGCGTTCAGTTGGGACAAGGATGATGCCTACGGAATGCTCGTGGAGGTACCCGAAGGTTTGCCGAGCGACAAGTCGCCCACCCGTCATGCGCAGTACCGCTGGCTGGGCAAACCTGACGACGGCATGAAGGCAATGCTGCAGGAGCAGCTCAAACGTGACCCGAACTGGTACTGAGCATTATTGCCGGCACGGATGAAAGGTCACTCACTGTCACGTAATAGAAGCTGAAGCTTTCTATAGTTCAGCCTTCTATGATGCGCCGCCCCGAGGAGGGGTAGCACATGACCAAGGGGTCGGGCTGTTCTGATTGTTGCAGGATCGGAGTGGCCTAGGGGTACAGGGAGTGCCTCCAGTAATGGGCCGGGTCAGGAAAGGCGGAATCGGAAGCCTCAGGTCGGCGGTGTCACAGGGATGCCTTGCCAGACCTGACTTCCGAGGAGCCATGTAGGAAACGTCGCTTCCCTTGCGCGTTTTTTCCCCTGGGACACATTTTGTCTCGACCGTACATCAAATTTTTTTCGACCTTCTTGGTGCTGCTACAAGTGGCATTTACGCCATTCGGATTGTCGAACAGGCCATCTTTCATGTACTACCTGTCCCGCCAAATCTGCCGAAATATGGCGGTTTGGTCTTGTTCGGGATTCCGAATGTTATAAATCAAGCACTTGCGAAGCTGCCGGCTAGGTCGAAAACAGTATGCATAAACGGCATGGGCTATGCGTTTCAGGCATTAGCTTTCGCCCCTTGCCGTCGCAATAGTTGCCGCCTTTTTCGCTGGCCAGAGCGCCCGGTCGCTCGCCTGCGGTGTCCTTACATGACGTCGCCTGACGGAACCCTTACTGCCCGTGACCTTGCCTATGGCGCTGTTACGCGTGTTTCCGCCAGGTGCCATGACCACTAAAACAAAGGGTAAAGACATGAAGAAGGCAAAACTGAGCCTCGCCTGGCAGATCGTCATCGGTCTGGTCCTGGGTGTTGCAATCGGCGCGCTACTGAATCATTTCAGTGCAGAAAAGGCATGGTGGATCAGCAACGTCCTTCAGCCCGCTGGTGACATCTTCATCCGCCTGATCAAGATGATCGTCGTCCCGATCGTGATTTCGTCGCTGATCGTGGGTATCGCCGGTGTTGGCGACGCGAAGAAACTGGGCAGCATCGGCCTGAAGACCATCATCTACTTCGAAGTGGTGACCACGATCGCCATCGTCGTAGGCCTGGTGCTGGCCAACCTGTTCCATCCAGGTGCCGGCATCGACATGAGCACCCTGGGCACGGTGGACATCTCCAAGTACCAGGCGACAGCGGCCGAAGTGCAGCATGAGCACGCGTTCATCGAAACCCTGCTCAACCTGATTCCGTCGAACATCTTCGCAGCGCTGATGCGTGGCGAAATGCTGCCGATCATCTTCTTCTCGGTGATGTTCGGCCTGGGTCTGTCGAGCCTGCAGGCAGAGCTGCGTGACCCGCTGGTGCGTACCTTCCAGGCTGTTTCGGAAACCATGTTCAAGGTCACTCACATGATCATGAACTATGCCCCGATCGGCGTGTTCGCCCTGATTGCCGTGACCGTGGCCAACTTCGGTTTCAGCTCGCTGCTGCCGCTGGCCAAGCTGGTGCTGCTGGTGTACTTCGCCATCGCCTTCTTCGCCTTCATGGTACTGGGCCTGGTTGCCCGCCTGTTCGGCTTCTCGGTGATCAAGATCATGCGCATCATGAAAGATGAGCTGATCCTGGCCTACTCCACCTCCAGCTCGGAAACCGTGCTGCCGCGGGTGATCGAGAAGATGGAGAAGTACGGTGCGCCAAAGTCGATCTGCTCGTTCGTGGTACCGACCGGCTACTCGTTCAACCTCGACGGTTCGACCCTGTATCAGAGCATCGCGGCGATCTTCATTGCCCAGTTGTACGGTATCGACCTGTCGTGGAGCCAGCAGCTGCTGCTGGTACTGACCCTGATGGTCACTTCCAAAGGTATCGCGGGTGTGCCGGGCGTATCGTTCGTGGTACTGCTGGCCACCTTGGGCAGCGTGGGCATTCCGCTGGAAGGCCTGGCCTTCATCGCTGGCGTGGACCGCATCATGGACATGGCCCGAACTGCGCTGAACGTTGTGGGCAACGCCTTGGCTGCATTGGTCATTGCTCGCTGGGAAGGCATGTACGACGCGGTCAAGGGCGAGCAGTACTACGCCTCGCTGCTGGCCGAGAAGCAGGAAACTGCAGTGGTTGGCGAAACAGCCAAGCGCTGAGCTTGATGGCTGTTTGACCAAGAGCCCCGACTTGTCGGGGCTTTTTGCTATCTGCGAGATCTTGAGCCGCGCCTACAAAGGCTCGCGATCGCCAGTCACAGGCTGCGATACGCTATTATTCGGGCACTTTTCAGGGGGAACATACGGATGCTCAACGGCCTTTGGCTCGGCTTTTTCCTGGTGGCGGCGGTGTCCGCCATGGCCCAATGGCTGGTGGGTGGCAACGCAGGCATCTTCGCGGCAATGGTCGAAAGCATCTTCGCCATGGCCAAGCTGTCGGTCGAGGTGATGGTGCTGCTGTTCGGCACACTGACCCTGTGGCTGGGCTTTCTGAAGATCGCCGAGAAGGCCGGTATCGTCGAGTGGCTGGCCAAGGTGCTAGGCCCGCTATTCGCCCGCCTGATGCCGGAGGTGCCGCCCGGCCACCCGGCCCTGGGCCTGATTACCATGAACTTCGCCGCCAACGGCCTGGGACTCGACAACGCCGCTACGCCGATTGGCCTGAAGGCCATGCGCGCGCTGCAGGAGCTGAACCCTGGCAGCACCACCGCGAGCAACGCGCAGATCCTGTTCCTGGTGCTCAACGCCTCGTCGCTGACCCTGCTGCCGGTAACCGTCTTCATGTACCGGGCGCAGCAAGGCGCACCAGACCCGACCATGGTGTTTCTGCCAATCCTGCTAGCGACCAGCGTCTCGACCCTGGTAGGTCTGCTGTCGGTGGCAGTGATGCAGCGTTTGCGTCTGTGGGACCCGGTGGTGCTTGCCTACTTCATCCCCGGCGCTTTGCTGCTGGGAGGCTTCATGGCTTTTCTTGGCACCCTGTCGGCCGCCGCGCTGGCCAGCCTGTCGTCGCTCATGGGCAACCTCACGCTGTTTGGCGTGATCATGCTGTTCCTGGTGGTGGGCGCCCTGAAACGGGTGAGGGTGTATGAAGCCTTTGTCGAAGGCGCCACGGAAGGCTTCGATGTGGCCAAGAGCCTGCTGCCCTACCTGGTGGCGATGCTGGTGGCGGTGGGTGTGCTGCGCGCCTCTGGTGCCCTGGAGCTGGCCCTGGACGGTATCCGCCATGCGGTGAACTGGATGGGCCTGGACACGCGCTTTGTCGAGGGCTTGCCCACCGCGCTGGTCAAGCCGTTCTCTGGCAGCGCAGCGCGGGCAATGCTGATCGAGACCATGCAGACCCAAGGCGTGGACAGTTTCCCTGCCTTGGTGGCGGCGACGATTCAGGGCAGCACCGAAACCACCTTCTACGTACTGGCCGTGTACTTTGGTGCCGTGGGCATCCAGCGCGTGCGCCATGCGGTCGGTTGCGCACTGCTGGCCGAGTTTTCAGGGGTGGTCGCGGCGATCTTCGTCTGCTATTGGTTCTTCGCCTGAACCTTCAGCTGCGCCTGGTTGGCCTGGGCAATGGTCCAGCTCACCACCTGCCCCACCAGCTGGTCGCTGGCCTGACCAAAGCCGGCGACTACCGCTGACACTTGCTTGTCGGCAAGCGGCTGGCGAATCTCGAAGCGCTTGCTGGCCTGGATGCGCTGGTCGCGCCCATTGACCAGACGCGCATCGTAGCGGATCACCACCTCCACCGCCCCGCCCGGGCGATACTCACTCTGAAACGCCTGCAGCTCGCCAGCCAGCTCGTAGTCGGCTTGCAGGTTGCTGTCGTCAGCGCTCAGGCGCTGCACCTGGCCGTCACGCTGGAATCCATCAAGCAGGCGGTTGCGCAGCAGCACCGGAGCCGCATCGCTCCAGCGTGCGCCCTTGTAACTGCTTATCACATCGCCTTGTGGAATGACGGCAATGCGCGGCCCGGCCAACACTTCACTGGCCAGCGGCTTGTTCAGGCGCAATGACCACTCCAGCGGCGGGGCTGTGCGGCTGGGCTGGTTCACCGGCAGGCGATAAAGGTCCACAGGTTCGCTCTTCGGCAGGATCGAGCAGGCACTGACCAGACTCAGCGAGGCCGCCAGGGTCAGCAGGCGCAGCGACAGATTCATGGCTGGAACTCCTTGTTGTTGTCGCGGCCAAGCAGGTAGCCGCTCGGGTCGGCCTCCAGTTGCCGGGAAATGCCTTTGAGCGCGTTAAGGGTTTCGCGCAGTTCACGAATGGCCGGGGCCAGCTGGTTCAGGCTCTGGGCGCCGTCACCGATAGCCTCGCTGTTGTTCTGGAGCAGGTTATTGATGGTTGCCGTGCTTTGGGCCAGTGACTGCATGGCCTGTTCGGCGCTACCGATCGCCTGTTTGCCTTCGCTACCCAGCAGGCCGTTGGCATTGCGCATCAGCGCCTGGGTTTCGGCCAGGGTGGCGCTGGCCTGATTACCCACCTTTACCAGCTGTTCGATGGCCTCGGCGATGCTGCCGTGCTGGCCGGCAAAGGCGCCGGTGGTCTTGTCGAGGTTGGCCAGCGTGTTGCTGAGGTGGCCTATGTTGTCCTCGGAGAACATCTGGTTGGCGTTATGGAGCAGCATGTTGATGTTGGTCACCAGGTCGCTGCTGTCGTTGAGCAGGCGCGAGATTGGCGATGGCGAAGCGATGATCACCGGCAGCTTGCCATCCTTGCCTTTAAGCTCGGGGCTTTGCGGGGTGCCGCCACTGAGCTGGATGAATGAGTTGCCGGTGACGCCGGCCAGGGTCAGCTTGGCCTGGGTGTCTTCCTTCACCGGGGTATCGGCGCTCAGGCGCACCCGTGCCAATACCCGGCGCGGGTCTTTCGGGTCCAGACGCAGGGTCGAGACGTCGCCCACCTTGATGCCGTTGTACTGCACCGTGCTGCCTCGGGAAAGGCCAGACACGGCTTCGTTGAACACTACTTCGTAATCCTTGAAGGCGTCGTCGACACTGGACTTGGCCAGCCACAGGCCGAACAGCATGGCCCCGGCCACCACCAGAACGGTGACCAGGCCGATGAGGACGTGATGGGCTCGGGTTTCCATTGCTCAGCGCTCCTGCCCGGCACGGGTGGCAGCCTGTTCGGCGGCGCGCCCGCGGGGGCCGTGAAAGTATTCTTGGATCCAGGTGTCGTTGGTCTTCTCGACCTCGGCCAGCGGGCCGGCCACCAGGACTTTCTTTTGCGACAGCACCGCGATGCGGTCGGTGATGGTGTACAGGGTGTCGAGGTCGTGGGTGATCAGGAACACCGACAGCCCCAGAGCATCGCGCAGGGTAAGGATCAACTGGTCAAATGCCGCGGCACCGATCGGGTCCAGGCCAGCCGTGGGTTCGTCGAGGAACAGGATGTCCGGGTCCAGGGCCAGGGCGCGGGCCAGCGCTGCGCGCTTGATCATGCCCCCCGACAACGAGGCCGGGTACTTGTCGGCAGCCGAGATCGGCAACCCGGCAAGGGCCAATTTCACCCCGGCCAAGTGCTCGGCATCATTGCGCGACAGCCCGGCGTGCTCGATCAGCGGCAAGGCCACGTTTTCGGTCACCGTCAGCGAAGAGAACAGCGCCCCCTTCTGGAACAGCACGCCAAAGCGCCGCTCGACCAGTGAACGCTGTTCTTCGCGCAGGCCGGTCAGGTCCTGGCCGAGCACCTTGATCTGCCCTTCATTGGGCCGGCGCAGGCCAATGATGCTGCGCAGAAGCACCGACTTGCCGCTGCCTGAGCCGCCTACCACGGCGAGGATTTCGCCGCGGTACAGGTCAAGGTCTAGGTTTTCATGTACCACCTGGCGGCCGAAGCGGTTGCAGATGCCGCGGGCTTCGATTACGCAATCCTGGCCACTCACCAGCCCATCTCCATGAAGAACAGCGCTGCCACCGCATCCAGCACGATGACCACAAAAATTGACTGCACCACTGCCGAGGTGGTGTGTGCCCCCACCGACTCGGCGCTGCCGCTGACCTTGAAGCCTTCCAGGCAGCCGATGGCGGCGATCAGGAAGGCGAAGAACGGTGCCTTGGCCAGGCCTACCAGGAAGTGCTGCACGCCAATGTCGCTTTGCAGCAGCGACAGGAACATGGCCGGCGAAATATCCAGTGTCAGGGCGCATACCACCGCACCGCCAACGATGCCGCAGATCATCGCGACAAAGGTGAGCAACGGCAGCGAAATCAGCAGGGCCAGTACCCGCGGCACCACCAGCAGTTCCATGGGGTTGAGGCCCAGCGTGCGGATGGCGTCAATTTCTTCGTTGGCCTTCATCGAGCCGATCTGCGCGGTGAACGCGCTGGCAGTGCGGCCGGCCATGAGAATGGCTGTCAGCAGCACGGCGAACTCGCGCAGGAACGAGAATGCAACCAGGTCGACGGTGAAAATGGTCGCACCGAAGTCGGCCAACACCGTGGCACCGAGAAATGCGACTACGGCGCCCACCAGAAAGGTCAGCAACGCAACGATGGGCGCGGCATCCAGCCCGGTCTGTTCAATGTGTGCCACCACAGGAGTGAAGCGCCAGCGATGTGGCTGGAAGGCGCGGCGCAGCAGGGTTTCTAGAATCACACCAACGAAACCAAGCAGTTGCATGCTGTCCTGCCACAGCGTGCCGACGGCGCAGCCGATGCGCTCCAGCAGCAACAACAGCACATTGCGCTCGGGCTCCTTGACCGGGATGCAGTAATCCTGGACCGAACAGTAGACATTCTTCAGCAGCGCCTGGCTGGCTTCAGGCAGCGCGTGGGTACAGCGCGACAGGCGCTCGGAGCCTAGCAGTTCGGCCAGCAGCGAAGCGCCGGCGGTGTCCAGGCGGCCCAGTTGGCTGAGGTCGGCGATCGTGTTGGCAGCGCACTGCGTGCGCAGGCGCTCGCTCTCGCGCTTGAGGTTGGCGTAGTGTGCCAGGGTCCAGTCACCGGTAATACGCAGGCAGGCGGGTTGGCAGCTGGTGTCCAGGGTGGCGCTGGGGGTGGTCATAGGCTCCATGCAATTGACTCGGCGCTAAGGCTTAGGGGCTGATCATAGCGCAGGGGGCATGGGCTGTTTGGTGATTATGTGCTGTGTGTGCGCTTGGCAGCAGTGCCTTGGCGCAGGCTTGTGCTGCGAAGAGCTCGTAAGCGCCCACGGAAGTGGTGTGCTGTACTGGCCCTTTCGCAGCACAAGGCTGTTCATGCGCAAGGCAGGGGGTCAACTACCCGCGGGTGCATCATTGACCACCTTGAAGCGCAGCACGCCAATCACTTGCCCATCCTCGGTCAGCACCCTCACCTGCCACTTGCCTACCGGGTTGGGTGGGAAGTTCTGCTTGTGGGTCCAGGCCCGATAGCCTTCCTTGCGCCCGCCGTGGATGTCCAGGGCAATGCGGTCGACCTCTTGGCCGTCCTTCTGCCACACGTGGTAGATCCGCTCGTTCAGGCCGCGTGGCGCGTTGATGGCGGTGTAGGCATACAGGCCACTGCTGCGAATGCGGCTGGCGGCAATTTCGTCCAGCGAGTCGCCCGGTTGGCGGTTCATGACTTCGGTACTCACCGCCACCTCGGTCATCCACAGGGTTGCCGGCGGTACCCAGGAGCGCAGCAGCCAGCCACCGGCACCGACCGACAGGGTAACCAGCACCAGAGCCACGGCGCGGCGCCAGTTGTTGATCGGGAAGCTGCTGGCCAGGCTGGGGAAGGACAGGGCCATGGCTGCGATCAGGGCCAGCTTGAAGCTTTGTGCGGTGGTCAGGTGCAGGATGATCGGTAGCGCGGTCAGCAGAGCGGCAAACAACGTCAGGGTATGCAGCGCCAGGAACAGCCAGCGCCGTGGTGCCAGCCACTTGTAGTACAGCGGGTCGGTGATCGAAACCAGGCCGGCGGCGCCGAGCAAGCCGGTGAACACCAGCTGACCGCTGTTCCAGGTGGTGGTGATGAAAAAGAACGGCAGCACGAAGAACAGCGTTTCCTGGTGGATCATCTGCGTTGCATAGCGCAGCAGCGGCTGAGGGATCTCGCGGTTGAACGTGCGCGCGAACAGCCCGGTGAGGGTGTTCTCCAGCATCAGCCAGACCCAGCTGACCAGCATGAGCACGGCGACCCAGCTGGCCAGGCCAGCCTGGCGGTCGACCAGGATGAAGCTGCCGATACCGGAGAGGAAACCGCCGAGCGCAATGATGCCGGGGTAGCGCTTGAGGAGTTCGATGACGCGCTGGACGATATGGGGGATTTGGGGCATTGGGGGCTACAACAGAAAAGTGAGGTGGCTGTGCCAGCCTCTTCGCGGGCAAGCCTGCGAAAGGGTCGGTACTGGCAAAAGGATACCGCCGATTTACCGCTGCCGTGTAGCACCACTGGGCCGTTCAGGCCCATGCCGTCGCCAGCGCAACAGCCCTGCCGCCAGGCACAGCCCCACAAGCAAGGCCATCAGCCCGTAAAGCTCGTCATAGCCTAGCAACGGCTTTTCGATGCGCACATAGCCATCTTCCTTGAGCAGATCCTTCAGTGCCTCGTTGGCCTGTTCCAGGCTGACCTGGCGCAGCTTGCGCACCGGGCTGGCAAAGCGCCCGTCGGTATAGTCGTTCAGCGCCCCCCAGTAGTAGTCGGCCAAGGCGCTGTTGCCTTGGGTGCTCCAGCTTTCCTTGGCGATGCTGGCTTCCTTGATGCGGGCGAAGGTGTCCGGGTCCAGGCCTTCCTTACGCAGGTGGTCGAACAGGGCCTGCATCACCTTGACAGCCTTGTCGATGTCATCGCGCTCAAGGTCTGCATTGAGGCTGAGCAGGCCGGTGTCGCCAAAGCTTTCACGTTGCACGGAGGGGCCGTAGGACAGCCCGTTGCGCAGACGCAGCTGGTCGTACAGCGCCCAGTCCAGGTAGCGCGAAAGCAGGTCGAGGGTGGCTTGATGGTCGTTGTCCAGCACCGGCTCGATGAACAGCCAGTGCAATTTGACACTATCACCCAGCCAGCCGCGGGTCAGGTTGCGACGCTGTTCGGCCTGTTGGCTGATGCTTTCAAGGTTGCGGCGCTCTTCGGGTTCAGTGGCGGGCAGTTCGCCGAACGACCGCTCCAGATAGGCCGGAAGCAGGCGATCGAGGCCACCGACCATGATCAGGGTCATGTTGTTGGCCGCGTACCAGCGGTCACGCAACGCCTGAACTTGCTCCAAGGTCATGTCGTCGAGGTTGGAGCGCTCCGGGCATTTCAGACCCAGCTCGGTGGCCAGCTGGTCGTTGGCCGGATGGCCGATATCCTGGCGGTCGAGCCAGCGCTGCAGGTGGCCATAGTGGCCGCCATCCTCGCGCTCTATGATGCGCTTGGCGGTGGTCAAGGCCTTGGCGTCGATGGTGGTATCGCGGATGACTGCCAACAGCAGGTCGAGGACCTTGCGCTGGTTGCGCGCCGGGGCCTCGATGACAAAGGTGGTGTCGGCACTGCTGGTATAGGCGTTCCACTCGCCGCCGAGCGCTTGCAGGCGCTCTTCCAGCCCGCCTTCGCCTGTTTCGTCGATGCCACTGAACAACAGGTGCTCAAGCAGGTGTGGCAGCTCTTTCTGCTCGCAGTCGAAATCATCCAGGCCCACGCCGACCACTAGACGAATCGCCACATGGTCCCGTTCGTAGCCGTTTTTCAGGATGACCTGCAGACCATTAGGCAACAGGTAGCCTTCAACCCGCGAGCGGTCGAGGGCGAACGAGGGCAGGCTGCAGATCAGCAGGCAAACGAACATCAGGCAACGCATGGGCGAGCGAGGGTCCTCAGCTAGGAGAAATCACGGCTGGCGGGCTTCATCGGGCACACTGTCGAGCATCAGCCCTCCGGTGTCCGAGCCGCCCAGTACCACATAGGCACTGCTACAGAACAAAGAGTTCAACCGCTTCATGTCGGCGATCAGCTCCAAGTGTAGCGAACTGGTCTCGATACTTTGCACGACCTTGCGCTGCAGGCGGCTGACATGGGCGTGTGCGAGGCGCCGTTCCTGGGCACGGAACCGGCGTT
Source organism: Pseudomonas sp. FW305-E2 (assembly GCF_058782925.1). Lineage (NCBI taxonomy): Bacteria > Pseudomonadati > Pseudomonadota > Gammaproteobacteria > Pseudomonadales > Pseudomonadaceae > Pseudomonas > Pseudomonas sp. FW305-E2. Next base: position 237,851 of record NZ_JBYSYE010000005.1, read on the forward strand.
TTTCCCGCAGCAGCAAGCGGGCGCTTTCCGGGTCGGCACTGAGGAACACCGACAGGCCCAGGCGCAGATTGGCCAGCAATTGCTCCTGCAGGCCGGTCAGCTCTTCCAGGCCTACCTGGGAAAATTCCCGACGCTGGCTGGTTTTCTGCTGCTGGACCTTGCGCAGCATGCGTTCGATCAGGTCACAGGCGAGTTTGAGGTTAATTGCCAGCTCGATGATTTCGGCCCAGCGGCGGTTGTCCTGTTCGCTGAGGTCTTCCCGTGACATCTGCGCCAGGTACAGCTTGATTGCGCTGTACAGGGCTTCGGCGTCTTCGCCCAAGGCGCGAACTTGCTGTGGCAAGGCGGTCTGGGTGCCACGCAGGGCTCCAAGCATCGCTTCGAGCAGGCTGTCGACGATATCCCCCAGGCGCAGCGTTTCGCGGGCGGCGTTGGCCAGCGCCAGGCTGGGCGTTTCCAGGGCCGAGGCATCAAGGTGACGGGGGCGGACCTGACCATTGCCGTTTTCCCGTTCAGGCAGCAGGACGTTGCACAGCCGACCCATCGGTTTGACTGTGGGCAGCATGATCAGACAGCGCAGCGTGTTGTAGAGCAGGTGAAAGCCGATGACCAGCTCCTGCGGGCTGAAACTCAGCGAGTCCATCCATGCCACCAGCGGGTGCAGCACAGGGATGATCAGCACCAGGCCGATCAGCTTGTACAGCAGGCTGCCCAAGGCCACCCGACGCCCGGCGGCGTTCTGCATGCTGGTACTGATGAAGGCCAGCAGCCCGCTGCCGATGTTGGCGCCGACCACCAGCCCGATGGCTACCGGCAAGCTGATCAGTTCGGCGCCGGCCAGTGTCGCTGTGAGCAGAACGGCGGCCAGACTGGAATAGGAAATCATGGCGAACATTGCCCCGACCAGAGCGTCGAGCATGATGTCGCCGGTCAGTGAGGCAAACAGCACTTTCACGCCCTGGGCATGGGTGATCGGCGCGGCTGCCTGCACGATAAGCTCAAGTGCCAGGATGATCAGGCCAAGCCCGATGCCTACTCGGCCCAGTTGGCCGGCCCGTGTCTGCTTGCGCGAAAGGAAGAAGATCACGCCAAGGAAGATCAGCAGCGGCGACAGCCAGGACAGGTCGAAGGTCAGTACCCGGGCCATCAGTGCGGTACCCACGTCGGCACCCAGCATGATCGCCAAGGCCGGGGTCATGGCCATCAGGCCTTGGCCGACGAAAGAGGTGACCAGCATGGCCGTGGCGTTACTGCTTTGAACCATGGCTGTGACCAGAATACCGGCGATGAATGCCAGCGGGCGCTTGTCCATGTTCTGGCTGATGATGCGTCGCAGGTTCGAACCGAATACCCGAAGGATGCCGGTACGCACAATGTGGGTACCCCAGACCAGAAGCGTCACGGCCGAGAGCAGGTTGAGCAGGGTCAGCATGGCGAAGGCCCCCTGTTGCATAGGCCCATCGGGCCAAGAAAAGAAACGTGAGCGTTTGAAGAATTTTCGGTGCTCACTCAAAGCTTTAGCTGTTTTGCCAAGCTGTCGCCAGCTTCGCATGGCAGTCATTTATTTGAAACAGATCTTGAAACGAATGACGGCCTGGCGGGGCCGCTTCGCGGGCAAGCCTCCACAGTGACAACGCGCAGGAAAAAACGCACAGAAAAAAGGCATGAAAAAGGGCCCTGCGAAGGGCCCTTGTTGTGCAGCACTTCCTTGGCCTTATTGACCCGGAATGTCCTTGCGCAGTTTCACCGGTTCATGATCTTTGCCTTCCTTGCGGGCCATGGCGGTGCGCATGCGTATGTTGATGGCTTCCACCCCCAGCGAGAAGGCCATGGCGAAGTAGACATAGCCCTTCGGCACATGCACATCGAACGCTTCAGCGATCAGTACAGTACCGACCACGATCAGGAACGACAGCGCGAGCATCTTCAGCGACGGGTGCTTGTCGATGAAATTGCTGATGGCGCCGGCGCACAGCATCATCACCAGCACGGCCACGACGATGGCGGCGATCATCACCGGTACGTGGGAAACCATGCCCACAGCGGTGATCACCGAGTCCAGCGAGAACACGATGTCGATGATGGCGATCTGGATGATGGTGTAGAAGAACTTGCCACCTGCGCCTTTGGGCTCCTCTGCGTTCTCGTCCTCGCCTTCCAGGCCGTGGTAGATCTCTTGCGAGCTCTTCCATAGCAGGAACAGGCCACCGAAGAACAGGATCAGGTCACGCCCGGAGATGCCTTGGCCAAAGACCACGAACAGGTCTGCGGTAAGGCGCATCACCCAGGTAATCGACAGCAGCAGCATGATACGGGTGACCATGGCCAGGGCCAGGCCGAAGATCCGGGTGCGTGGCTGCATGTGCTTGGGCATGCGGCTGACCAGAATCGAGATCATGATGATGTTGTCGATACCGAGGACGATCTCAAGCGCGGTAAGGGTGAAAAAGGCAACCCAGATTTCCGGGCTGGTCAGCCATTCCATGTATTTTCCTTCGAGCGGTAATGGCAACGCGCCCCGGTCAGGGCGCGTCGCGTACGTGATACGGATGTATTAAAGACTACTGAACAGCGGGAAAATCCCCATCAGCAGTGCGCCGAGCATTATGCACAGGCATACCAGCACTGCCCACTTGAGCGTGAAGCGCTGATGATCGCCGAACTCGATACCGGCCAGGGCCACCAGCAGGTAGGTGGAGGGTACCAGCGGGCTGAGCAGGTGTACCGGCTGCCCGACGATCGACGCACGGGCCATTTCCACCGGGGTGATGCCATAGTGGCTGGCGGCCTCGGCCAGCACCGGCAGTACGCCGTAGTAGAACGCGTCGTTGGACATGAAGAAGGTGAACGGCATGCTCACGATCGCGGTGATGACGGCCAGGTATGGGCCCAACGCCTCGGGGATGACCGCCAGCAGGCTCTTGGACATGGCGTCGACCATGCCGGTGCCGGACAGGATGCCGGTGAAGATGCCGGCGGCGAAGATCAGCCCGGTCACGGCCAGTACACTGCCGGCGTGGGCGGCGATGCGGTCCTTCTGCTGTTGCAGGCACGGGTAGTTGACGATCATGGCGATACTGAAGGCAATCATGAACAGCACTGGCAGCGGCAGCACGCCGGCGATCAGCGCGACCATCAGGGTGGCGGTCAGGGCACCGTTGAAGTACAGCAGCTTGGGCCGGCGTGCGTCCGGGTACTGCGAGACGGTGATTTCGCTGTGGTCGATGTCGTCGGTAGGCAGATGCAGTTCGCCCAGGCGGGCACGCTCACGCTTGCCATACATGTAGGCAATGGCCAGGATCGCCAACACACCGAACAGCATGGCCGGGATCATCGGCACGAAGATGTCTGACGGGTCTACGTGCAGGGCGCTGGCAGCACGCGCGGTCGGCCCACCCCAGGGGGTCATGTTCATCACGCCGCCGGCGAGGATGATCAGGCCGGCCATGATCCGCGGGCTCATGCCCAGGCGGCTGTACATCGGCAGCATGGCGGCGCAGCAGATCATGTAGGTGGTGGCTCCGTCACCGTCGAGCGAGACCACCAGGGCCAGTACAGCGGTACCGACCGAGACTTTCAGCGGATCGCCCTTGACCAGCTTTAGGATCTTGCGAACGGCCGGGTCGAACAGGCCGGAATCGATCATCAGGGCGAAATAGAGGATGGCGAACATCAGCATCACGCCGGTAGGTGCGAGCTTGCTGATGCCCTCTAGCATCATGGGGCCGATCTTGGCGGAAAAACCACCGAACAGGGCGAACAGGATCGGTACCAGAATCAGCGCGATCAAGGCCGAAAGGCGCTTGGTCATGATCAGGTACATGAACGTGATGACCATGGCAAAGCCGAGGAAGGTCAGCATGGCAATACTCCAGGCGTGGCGCGGCGAAAGAACAGTCGATTCGGGCGTATCAGCGCGTAGGGCGCTGTGCGGGGAGCATGCGGAGGGGGACTACGAAAAGGCGGGCACAGGAATACATCAGAATCACCATTGTTGTTGTTGATTGGGCCGGGCGCGGTATTGACCGGGTGCCCTGGCTGACCGGTCTTGTGCCGGTAGTGGGCGCTATCCTAAAAGGGCAAGCTTTCAGCCAGCTTTCGCTGAAGCAAAGGTGACGAGAGGTAGGTGATGCAGGATGTAACCGAAGGTGGCTGCCATTGTGGAGCCCTGCGTTATCGACTGGAGGGCAACCTGACGGACATTGCCCACTGTCATTGTTCGATCTGCAGGCGGGTCAGCGGTGGACTGGTGGTCACCTGGCTTACCCTGCCCCGTTCTGGGTTCCAGTGGTTGACGGGCGAGCCGAACTGCTATGTGGCGCCTGCCAGTTGCAGCCGCTACTTCTGTGGGCAGTGTGGGGCGCATGTGGCGCTGGTGACCACGCATAGCCCGCAGACGATCGATGTGACGGTGGCCACGCTGGATCACCCTGAGCGGGTACGAGCCAACCGGCATATCTGGGTGGGCAGCCGGTTGCCCTGGTTGCATCTGGATGAGGATTTGCCCTCGGAAGATGAGGAGCGCCTGTAGGCGCGGGCTTGCCCGCGAAAGGGCCAGCCCGTCATCCATCACAACTGCAGGCCACCAGCAGCCTTGTGCAACGCCCGCAAGTGCTCGCCGATCTGCTTCACGTTGGTCTCGACCGCTGCAATTTCCTTGGCTCTCGACGGCTCCAGCAGCGCCCTCACCTCTTTGTCCAGGCTGGTGCTCAAGCGCAACAGCTGTGCCTGGCGCTCTCTGCTCACCTGCTCCAGGCGCTTGCGCTCTTCTGGCTGCGGCAGCCCGTAGCCTTTGGAGTCGAGCAACTCTGCCGGGCGGCTGAGAAAACCGCTGTTGGCAAGCATTTGCTTGAGCGTGGCATCGGCTTTGTTGATGCTGCCATCCTTCAAGGCTGCGGCATTCAGGTAACGCTGCTTGACCTCGTCCTGGGCCAGCAGAAGCTGCCGGCGCAGGCTGGCCTGCTCAAGCAGAAGCAGTGCCGCGCTGGTGCGCAGGTCAGCCTTGGCGAACCAGCTACGGCGCTGCTCGGCATTGAGGGCCAGCCAGTCTTCAACCAGAGCTTGCTTGATTGGCAACTGTTTTCTCAGCACCTCGAACATGGCCTGGTACCGGTCGCGGTAAGAATCGAAGCGGTAGCCCAGGCGTAACGCTTCGCGCGGGTTATCAAGCACGCTGGTATCTGCCAGCCCCCTGCCCTTGAGCACGGCCAGCAAACCGTTGGGCATGATGCTGTCCAGGTCGTTGAGGCGCGCATTGGCGGTGCCGCTGCGCAGCAGCTTCAATGACTCCACGGCACAGTTGTTGGACAGGAACCAGTAGTTGCCGTCATAGCTCCAGTGCATCTCGGCGGCCTGGCGCACCAGGTTCTCGATTTCGTCGCGGTTGAGCTTCAAGGGCACCGAGGCCAGGCTGCGCAGCTCGGTCTTGGTGTATTCGTCGATCACCTGGCCCAGCGGAAGCACGAATAGCCGCGACGGGTAGTTGCCGACCAGGCCGTCCCAGCTGGAGAGTTGCACGTCGTTGACGAAGGCGCGGTACGACAGCACCAGGCTTTGATCAAGGTCCAGGCGGCAGTCTGGGCCGCGTGGTCGGCCCGGCTTGCAGATCACCAGGCGCAGCATGCTGTGCCCCCAGCGGCTGACCAGGTTCTGATTGGCTTCAGCCAGCAGATAGTCCACTTCGTAGACCCGCTCTGGGTCGATTTCACCTAGCGGCTGGCGGGCGAAGTCGCTGCCGGCATTGATGAATGGCAGGCCTTTGGCACAGGTGTCCTGTTGGGGTGCCCAGCCGAAGTGTTCGCGGAGGTACTGATACAGCGCCGGGCGACGGCAGCTGTAGCTCGGGTCGAGGAGGAAATACTCCATGTTGACCGCGATGTATTCCTTGGGGCTGCTCAACTCATAGCTGTCGGGGCTGCGCACGAATTGGCCATTGTGCTGTTCGCGCTCGCCTCGTCGGCCCACGTACTGCTGCCACCCGGCCAGGTCGAGCAGGCGTGGGTCGTCGCTCAGGGTGAAGCGACGCTCGGCCTGCCCGCGGCATTCTTCGGGCAGGCCGACCTTGCCCAGCGTGCCTTGCTGGCGCTTGCAGCGTGCAATCAGCGAATTCTCGACGCTGGGCCACAAGCGGGCACGGTCGTAGAGATGGGTGAGCTCGTGCAGCACGGTGGCCAGCAGCTCTTCACGCACCGTGCCATGTGGGCGGTCGGTGCGCTCAGTGGCGGCGCTGCCATCGGTGAGGCTGGGCAGCAAGCGGCGGTTGAGCTCGAGGGTGGATATCAGTGAAGCCTGCCCATAGGCGTCGGCAGGCATGTTGTCGCTCCAACTGACCCGCACGCGACGGTCCAGCTGTTGCTTGAAGCGCGGTGGCAGCTTACCCATGGCCTCGTCGAGCAGGGCTTGGGAAGCTTGTGCTTGTTGCGGGTCCAGGCCGGACGACTGCAGCTCAAGCTGCAGGTCGGCCAAGGCGGGCGTGCCGAGCAGCGTCAGGGCGCAGCCGAGCAGCCAGGCGCGCACGCGCGTCACAGTGCGAGTATGGCTTCAGCCAGCACCTGGTCGCTGGCGCCTCGCGCTTCCGGTACGCGCTCGCGCAGGGTATTGAAGGCTGCCTCGAGTTGGACGCCGCGGATGTCACCGTTGCTGGCGACAAAGCTTGCAGCGTCGTCGTGGGCTTCGCGCACCACTTTGGAGTCGCGGATCGATGTGGTGGTGTCTGAGGTGAAGTCGATCGAACGGCCAAAGGCACGCACGATGATGTTGCTGGTGGCCACCAGGGTCTGTGCCTGGGCCAAGTCGGCCAGCAGCAGCATGCCGAGGGAAGCGGCAATCAGCGGTTTACGCATGGAGCATCTCCGAAAAATACAGGGAGTCAAATGTAGTTATTGGACGAGAATTGCCTGCGCCAGTTCCAGATCGCCGACGGCGTGCCGTGCGCAATTGTGGCGTAATGATTCAAGGGCGGCTTCCAGGCGTGCACCACGGATCAGGCCGTCGCTGGCAACGAATGCGGCGGCATCGTCGCGGGCCTGTCTGACCAGTTTGCGGTCGAAGGGTGCGGCTGTGACCTGGCTGGTGACATAGCCGGTGATGACCAGGCTTTGTGTGGTCGTATCCATGGCATGGGCGCTGGCCATGCCTGCGGCGGCGAACAGCAACGGCAACAGATAACGCATGAGCTTTCTTGAAGGCTGGAAAAATGAACGGCGAAGCCTACCTCAGGTGCGAGGGCCGAAGCCAACGCACCTGTCTCGCATGGCGTGTATCAGAGTGCCAGGATGGCCTGGGCCAGCTGTGCATCGCTGGCTTGCAGGGCCGGCATGTTCGAACGGATGTGTACAAAGGCGCTTTCCAGTCGGGCGCCGCGGATAGCGCCCTGGGTGCCGACGAAGCTGGCTGCGTCATCGCGGGCTGCCTGGACGATCTTGTCGTCACGGAACGAAGAACTCACGTCGGATGTGGCGTCGGTGGAGGCAGCAACGGCGCCCACTACCGCGTCGGTGGTGACAACGAAACTGGTGGCATTGGCAGTGCCAGCCAGGCCAAGCAGCAGGGCGGCGCCAAGCAGGTGTTTACGGGACATGATCGTGGACTCCTGGGGTAGGGTCAGGTTGGTTCTGCTTTATCGGACGTTTGCAGGGATCGTCACGGTACGTTTCAACAACGGGTTCCAGCAGACGGTTATGCCAAGCGTATCACGCAGTGCTGCGTAGGGATGATAACGAGTGCTACGCCAGGCAACTGTTAAGGCATTTTTTTGTATTTGTAAAACTGTACTGGTCGTGATCTCCAGTGCTCTACAGCGTATCTCTCGGGCAATAAAAAACCCGCTGCAGTTACCTGCAACGGGTTTGGGGAATTCACGGTGCCGGCCGAAGCCGGCAAGCCGGGAGCTTAGCGCCAGAAAGGCTTGCTCAGCTCTTCGTAGCGCTGCGACTCGCTGATACCGGCGTCTGCCAGCAGGCGGGAGTCCAGGCGAGCCAGTTGACGACGGCTGGTCATACGGCGCTGCCACAGCAGCAGGGTCGACAATGCGCGCAGCGGCAGCGAGGTGTTGGATTGCTGGGCGTTGCTTTCAAAAACCAGACCGGAACTGAGGGTACGTTCCATGATGCTTCATCCTTCCGCTTATGGCGGCATTAGGTAGTGATTTAACTGATGCCAATGATCCTCCTCTGTCGTCCATAACAGTAGATACAGTTCAGTTGAAAGACGATGGCTCAGTTAACTGTGTAACCCTACTGTTGCACTCGAAATAGGCGTAACTGTACTGGTCTGCACTTCTTTGGTGCGATTTGATTCGAAGAAGGGGATTCTTCAGTCGGGAAGATCTGAAAACACCAGTACAGTAGAACAGATTACTCTGATGATGGCGGAAAGGTGTATTGATAGAAGGGTTTGACTGTTATGGCCCATTCGCGAGCTTGCCCGCTCCCACAGGGAAAGTGCTGCCCTTGAGGGTTGCACATCACCTGTGGGAGCGGGCAAGCCCGCGAAGAGGCCGGAACAGCGGAGGCAGGGCCGCCGTTCCGTACCACATCTGGATCAGCTAGCCAGCATGCGCCCGGTTTCTTCCAGGTTTTCGTGCCAGCTCAAGGCTTCACGCAGGATGTGCGGGGTATGGCCGCCACGCTGGCAGGCGCGGTCGAAGTAGTCGTTCAGCGCAGCGCGATAGTCTGGGTGCACGCAGTTGTCGATGATCGCTCGCGCCCGCTCGCGCGGCGCCAGGCCACGCAGGTCCGCCAGGCCCTGCTCGGTGACCAGGATGTCCACGTCGTGCTCGGTGTGGTCGACATGGCTGACCATTGGCACCACGCTGGAAATCGCCCCGCCTTTGGCAATCGACTTGGTGACGAACACCGCCAGGTGGGCGTTACGGGCGAAGTCGCCGGAGCCACCAATGCCGTTCATCATCCTTGTGCCACAGACGTGGGTGGAGTTGACGTTGCCGTAGATATCGAACTCCAGTGCGGTGTTGATACCGATGATGCCCAGGCGACGTACCACTTCCGGGTGGTTGGAAATTTCCTGCGGGCGTAGCACCAACTTGTCCTTGTAACGCTCCAGGTTGCCGAACACATCGGCATTGCGGCGCGTTGACAGGGTGATCGAGCTGCCCGATGCGAAGCTAAGCTTGCCGGCGTCGATCAGGTCGAAGGTGGAGTCCTGCAGCACTTCGGAGTACATGGTCAGGTCTTCGAACGGCGACTCGATCAGGCCGCACATCACCGCATTGGCAATGCTGCCAATGCCAGCTTGCAGCGGGCCGAGCTTGTTGGTCATACGGCCTGCATCCACTTCCTTCTTGAGGAAGTTGATCAGGTGGTCGGCGATGCCCTGTGTTTCATCATCTGGCGGCAGCACAGTGGACGGCGAGTCTGGCTGGTCGCTGATGACGATACCGACGATCTTGGCGGGGTCGATCGGGATCGCGGTGCTGCCGATACGGTCGTCTACCTTGACCAGCGGGATTGGCGTGCGAGTCGGACGGTAGGTTGGGATATAGATGTCGTGCAGGCCTTCGAGGTTGGTGTTGTGCGAGAGGTTGATCTCCACAATCACCTGCTTGGCGAAGATCGCGAAGCTGGCCGAGTTGCCCACCGAGGTGGTTGGCACGATGTGGCCTTGCTCGGTGATGGCCACAGCTTCGATGACCGCGATGTCCGGCAGCTTCAGCTGCTGGTTGCGCAGTTGCTCGACGGTTTCCGACAGGTGCTGGTCAATGAACATCACCTGGCCGTCATTGATGGCTTTGCGCAGGGTGCTGTCGACCTGGAACGGCATGCGGCGGGCCAACACACCGGCCTCGGTCAGTTGTTTGTCCAGGTCATTGCCCAGGCTGGCGCCGGTCATCAGGCTGATTTTCAGTGGCGATTGCTTGGCGCGTTCGGCCAGTGCATGCGGTACGGCCTTGGCTTCGCCGGCGCGGGTGAAGCCGCTCATGCCGACAGTCATGCCGTCCTCGATCAGACCAGCGGCATCAGCCGCACTCATTACCTTGCTGTGCAGGGAGGACAAGCGGATACGATCACGGTACATGGATTGTTATCTCGGGCTACTGAAACTACTGCAGCGCAGTCTAGAGATTTCGCCCATTGCCGTCCCACGACCATGGTCGTATGAGAAGCCTTGTATTTGAGCCGTTGATCCGGATCAATAAAAGAAAAGCCCCGGCAGATTCTGACCGGGGCCTCCTTTATATCAGCTGGTTTGCAGCGGCGGGTGTCACTCCACTGCCTTGACCATGTCCTCGATGACCTTCTTGGCGTCACCGAACACCATCATGGTCTTGTCCAGATAGAACAGTTCGTTGTCCAGGCCGGCATAGCCGCTGGCCATCGAGCGTTTGTTGACGATGATGGTCTTGGCTTTGAACGCTTCGAGGATCGGCATGCCGGCGATTGGCGACTTGGGATCGTTCTTCGCCGCCGGGTTGACCACGTCGTTGGCGCCCAGCACCAGCACCACGTCGGCCTGGCCGAACTCGGCGTTGATGTCTTCCATCTCGAATACCTGATCGTACGGCACTTCAGCCTCGGCCAGCAGTACGTTCATGTGCCCGGGCATGCGGCCCGCCACCGGGTGAATCGCATACTTCACGGTCACGCCGTTGTGGGTCAGCTTCTCGGTCAGCTCTTTCAGCGCGTGTTGTGCGCGGGCCACCGCCAGGCCGTAGCCCGGAACGATGATCACGCTGTCGGCGTTGCTGAGCAGGAAGGTGGCATCGTCAGCCGAACCGGACTTCACCGGCCGCTGTTCTTGCGAACCTTGCGCCGCGCCAGTGTCGGTATCGCCACCGAAGCCGCCAAGGATGACGTTGAAGAACGAGCGGTTCATCGCCTTGCACATGATGTACGAGAGGATGGCACCGGACGAACCTACCAGGGAACCCGCGATGATCAGCATCGAGTTGTTCAGCGAGAAGCCGATGCCGGCCGCTGCCCACCCCGAGTAGCTGTTGAGCATCGACACCACCACTGGCATGTCGGCGCCGCCGATCGGAATAATGATCAGCACACCCATGATGAAGGCCAGGACCAGCATCAGGGTGAAGGCACTGTAGTGGCCAGTGAAAGTGAAAAGCAGGCCAAGGGCGATGGTGGTCAGGCCAAGGATCAGGTTCAGTTTGTGCTGGCCAGCGAACTGTACCGGTGCGCCTTGGAAAAGGCGGAACTTGTACTTGCCCGACAACTTGCCAAAGGCGATCACCGAACCGGAGAAGGTAATGGCACCGATGGCAGCACCGAGGAACAGTTCCAGGCGGTTGCCGGTGGGGATCGGATCGCTGATGGCAGCCACAATGCCCATCGACTGTGGCTCCAGCACGGCGGCGATGGCAATGAACACCGCGGCCAGGCCGATCATGCTGTGCATGAAAGCGACCAGCTCGGGCATTTTGGTCATTTCGACGCGCTTGGCCATGATCGAACCGGCGGTGCCGCCGACCAGCAGGCCGACGATGACATAGCCGATACCGGCTGTGGCAAGTTCAGCCCCAAGCTTATAAATGAGGCCGACCGTCGTGAGGATGGCGAGCCCCATGCCGATCATGCCGAACAGATTGCCGCGCCGCGAGGTAGTCGGGTGCGACAGGCCCTTGAGCGCCTGGATGAAGCACACCGAGGCGACGAGGTAGAGGAGCGTTACCAGATTCATGCTCATGCTTACTTCTTCGCCTCGTTCTTGGTTTTCTTCTTGAACATTTCAAGCATGCGGCGGGTGACCAGGAAGCCACCGAACACGTTGACTGCGGCAAGGGCCACAGCCAGGGTGCCCATCAGCTTGCCGGCCGGGGTCACGGTCAGGGCCGCGGCCAGCATGGCGCCGACGATGACGATTGCCGAGATGGCATTGGTGACCGCCATCAGTGGGGTGTGCAGCGCCGGGGTGACGTTCCACACCACGTGGTAGCCCACATAGATGGCCAGCACGAAAATGATCAGGTTGTAGATGCCGTGGGAAATCAGCATGTCTTCCATTGTCGTGCTCCTTAGCCGTTCTTGCGGACGATCTGACCATCACGGCACATCAGGCAGGCCGCGACGATGTCGTCTTCGAGGTTGATGATCAGCGCGCCATCCTTGTCGAACAGCAGCTTCATGAAGTCCAGCAGGTTGCGTGCATACAGTGCCGAGGCATCGGCACTCACCTGGGCCGGCAGGTTGGTCGGGCCGACGATGGTCACGCCGTTCTCCTGCACCACCTGGTCTGCGACGGTCAGCGGGCAGTTGCCGCCTTGGGCTGCAGCCAGGTCGATGACCACCGAGCCAGGCTTCATCTGCGCCACTGTTTCGGCGCTCAGCAGGGTCGGCGCCTTGCGCCCGGGGATCAGCGCGGTGGTGATGACGATATCGGCCTGCTTGGCGCGCTCGTGCACGGCCTGCGCCTGGCGCTGCATCCAACTGGCCGGCATTGGTCGGGCATAGCCGCCAACACCTTCGGCGCATTCTCGCTCCTCGTCGGTCTCATATGGCACGTCGATGAATTTTGCACCCAGTGATTCGATCTGCTCTTTCACCGCCGGGCGAACGTCGGATGCTTCGATCACCGCACCCAGGCGCTTGGCGGTGGCGATAGCCTGCAAGCCGGCAACGCCAGCGCCCAGTACCAGGACGCGTGCGGCCTTAACGGTACCGGCAGCGGTCATCAGCATTGGCATGAAGCGTGGGTAGTAATGGGCTGCCAGCAACACGGCCTTGTAGCCGGCGATGTTGGCCTGCGACGACAGCACGTCCAGGCTCTGCGCCCGCGAGGTTCGCGGCGCGGCTTCCAGGGCGAAGGCGGTAATACCGCGTTCGGCCATCTTGCCGATCAGTTCACCGTTGAAGGGGTTGAGCATGCCCACCAGAAGGCTGCCGCTGTTGATCAGGGCCAGTTCCTGGTCGTTGGGGGCGACCACTTTGAGTACCAATTGGGCGCCGTAGGCATCGGCGGCGCTTCCAAGGGAAGCACCCACGGCTTCATAGGCACTGTCCGGAATGGCGGCGTTGAGCCCTGCCCCCCGTTGAACGGTGACCTGATGGCCCTGGCCAATCAGTTTTTTGATGGTTTCGGGGGTCGCAGCGACCCTTGTCTCACCGGTCTGCGTCTCGAGAGGAACACCAATGTGCACGACTATTTCTCCTGCGGTGACCTTTTGTCTTTGTAGAAGCCAGCACACTTCGGATGGTGCGCTGGGGCGGCTGTGGAGCGCCAACCCGCCGGATCCCGGGCGGGGCGAAGCATTTTGCAGACGAACCCGAAGGCCTTCAACCGGTTCTGAAGCGAAACGAAGTCAAAACTACAAGTCACCCTGTGACCGCTTGTCGCAGCAATAGGGTTGCAGCCCGTCAAACATGCGCCATTGGCAGATTAGGAGAAAAAATCAAAAAAAAAGCGGCCAATTCGCTTACGACTAGTTGGATGTCGCAAAATAACCCGCAAAGCCGCGTACTGAGCACGGTTAAAGGGTGTTTTTATGCTTGCGTTACAGTTTGCGAATATGCGACATATACATATATCTGTAGGTGTTTAAAATAATTGACTACAGGGTCAATTTGTCGCGCTTGCCCCTGATCTATTCAGGTAGGCCTGAGCCTGGCTTACCAGCCAGTCGCGAAAGGCGCGTAGCGACGCCGACTCCACCTTGCGCTCTGGAATCATCAGATAGTAGGCCTTGTCGCTACTCAGGGCATGCCTGTTAGCGACCACCAGCCGTCCCTCCTCCAACTCCCGCTGGATCAGGAACGGCGGTATCAGGGCAATGCCCATATCGTGCATGGCCGCCTGGGCGAGCATCGAGAATAGTTCATAGCGCGGGCCTGTCATGTCGCGCTCCACATTCATGCCCACACTGCCGAACCATTGCCGCCAGGCATACGGGCGCGTGCTCTGCTGCAGCAGTGGTAGCTGCGCGATGTGGCGTGCCTCGAGCATGCCCTGGCCGTTCAGCAGTGCCGGGCTGCACACGGGTACTGGGTTTTCACCCATCAGTTGGTGCGACTGGGTGCCTGACCAGTCCGCATCACCAAAATAGATGGCGGCATCGAAGGTAGTGTCGGCGAACAGGAATGGCCGGGTGCGGTTGGTGAGGTTGACTGTGACCTCCGGGTGGCGCTGCTGGAAGTCCTTGAGCCGTGGTAGCAGCCATTGAGTGCCAAACGTCGGCACTACCGCCAGCTCGATCACATTGGCGCCTTGCTGGCGCATGACCGACAAGGTATCGCGCTCCACGGCGTCCAGTTGGGCCGCCACCTGGCGACTGTAGGACAGGCCGGCTTCGGTCAGCCTTACGCCGCGGCGCGAGCGACGGAACAGTTCCACATTAAGGAAGGCTTCCAGGCCACCGATCTGCCGACAGACGGCACCCTGGGTCAGCGCGAGTTCCTGGGCAGCCTTGGTAAAGCTCTCGTTACGGGCTGCCGCCTCGAAGCAAATCAGGGCGGCGGTACTGGGGATCTTACGGCGCATGTACGTCAACCTCACTTGTAAGGCTGTCAATAAGGCGTTTTGCCGATTTACGGAGTGACAAAATATCACTAATTGGTGCGCAATCCTCGTTTGTCCCGGCGGCCGATCAGGCCTAGGCTCAAAGGCACAAGAAACTGACCCCTATTTCGAGGATTCGCTCATGGCCGGTAAAGCAAGCTTCAACTGGATCGACCCGTTGCTGCTGGATCAGCAGCTCACTGAAGAAGAGCGCATGGTGCGTGACAGCGCTTATCAGTTCGCCCAGGACAAGCTGGCCCCGCGTGTGCTTGAGGCCTTCCGCCATGAGCAGACCGATCCGGCGATCTTCCGCGAGATGGGTGAAGTAGGCCTGTTGGGTGCAACCATTCCCGAGCAATACGGTGGCAGTGGCCTGAATTATGTGTGCTATGGCCTTATTGCTCGCGAAGTGGAGCGTATCGACTCAGGTTACCGCTCGATGATGAGTGTGCAGTCGTCACTGGTGATGGTGCCGATCAACGAATTTGGCACCGAAGCTCAAAAGCAGAAGTACCTCCCCAAGCTGGCCAGTGGCGAGTGGATCGGTTGCTTCGGTCTGACCGAGCCTAACCATGGCTCCGATCCTGGTTCGATGATTACGCGCGCGAGGAAGGTCGACGGTGGCTACCGGCTGACCGGCAGTAAAATGTGGATCACCAACAGTCCTATCGCCGATGTGTTCGTGGTGTGGGCCAAGGATGATGCGGGCGATATTCGTGGCTTCGTACTGGAAAAAGGCTGGCAAGGCCTCAGTGCCCCGGCAATCCATGGCAAGGTTGGCCTGCGCGCGTCGATCACTGGTGAAATCGTCATGGACAATGTGTTCGTGCCAGAAGAGAACATCTTCCCGGACGTGCGTGGCCTCAAGGGCCCGTTCACCTGCCTGAACTCGGCTCGCTATGGTATTTCTTGGGGGGCGCTGGGTGCCGCTGAAGCCTGCTGGCACACCGCTCGCCAGTACACCCTGGACCGTCAGCAGTTTGGTCGTCCACTGGCCGCCAACCAGTTGATTCAGAAGAAGCTTGCCGACATGCAGACAGAAATCACCCTGGCGCTGCAGGGCTGCCTGCGTCTGGGGCGCATGAAGGATGAAGGGACGGCTGCGGTGGAAATCACCTCCATCATGAAGCGCAATTCCTGCGGCAAGGCGCTGGATATCGCTCGTATGGCGCGTGACATGCTGGGCGGCAACGGCATCTCCGACGAGTTTGGTGTGGCCCGCCATCTGGTTAACCTGGAGGTGGTCAACACCTATGAAGGTACCCATGATGTGCATGCACTTATCCTGGGTCGTGCGCAGACCGGTATCCAGGCGTTCTATTGATAAGGAGCAAACCATGGGCGCGCTATCACATCTGCGGGTGCTAGACCTTTCGCGCGTGTTGGCCGGCCCGTGGTCTGGTCAGATTTTGGCTGACCTTGGCGCTGACGTGATCAAGGTCGAGCGCCCTGGCACTGGCGACGATACCCGCTCATGGGGGCCGCCTTTTCTCAAGGATGTCGAAGGTGAGGACACCAGTGAGGCGGCTTACTACCTGTCGGCCAACCGCAACAAGCGCTCAGTGACCATCGACTTTACCCAGCCGGAGGGGCAGCGGCTGGTGCGGGAGCTGGCGGCGAAGTGCGATATCGTCATAGAGAACTTCAAGGTGGGTGGGCTGGCTGCCTATGGCCTGGACTACCAGAGCCTCAAGGCGGTAAACCCGCAGCTCATCTATTGCTCCATTACCGGCTTCGGTCAGACCGGGCCCTATGCCAAGCGCGCTGGCTATGACTTCATGATCCAGGGCTTGGGTGGGCTGATGAGCCTGACTGGTCGTCCGGAGGGTGAAGAGGGCGCCGGGCCGGTCAAGGTGGGGGTGGCGCTTACCGACATTCTGACCGGGTTGTATTCCACGGTCGCCATGCTGGCTGCCCTCGCCCACCGGGATCAGGCCGGGGTCGGCCAGCATATCGACATGGCATTGCTCGATGTACAGGTGGCCTGCCTGGCGAACCAGGCAATGAACTACCTGACCACGGGCAGCCCTCCTCGTCGGCTGGGTAATGCGCATCCTAATATAGTCCCTTACCAGGACTTTCCGACGGCAGATGGCGATTTCATTCTTACCGTGGGCAATGACAGCCAGTTCCGCAAGTTCGCTGAGGTGGCCGGGCAGCCGCAATGGGCGGAAGACCCTCGATTCATTACCAATAAGCTGCGGGTGGCCAACCGGGCCGAACTGATTCCATTGATTCGCCAGGCTACGGTGTTCAAGACCACGGCTGAGTGGGTGGCCCAGTTGGAGGCTGCAGGAGTGCCATGTGGGCCTATCAATAACCTGGCGCAGATGTTCCAGGATCCCCAGGTGCTGGCGCGCGGGTTGGCGTTGAATATTCCGCATCCATTGGCGGGTAGTGTGCCGCAAGTTGCGAGCCCGATACGGTTGTCGGAGACGCCAGTGGAGTATCGCCGGGCACCACCCTTGTTAGGCGAGCATACCGAAGCGGTGCTGGGGGAGGTGCTGGGGCTGGATGTCGGCGAGGTGCAGCGCCTTCGTGGTGCTGGTGTGCTCTAGATGAATAGCGGGGAGGCCGGCAGGCCACCCCGCATTGTTTTTTCT